>CALEDI010000287.1 GCA_937949535.1 uncultured Lewinella sp.
GCTATACATCGACTAAAACCCCCTCCCTAAATCCCTCCCCACGGGGGAGGGACTTGTGAAAACGCTACGCGTTTTAGCGTAATGGCCACTTAATCAGCGTCAATGTATAGCGGTTTGAAAGAATGAATAATATCATTCAACCAGAAGTGTTCTGCGTGCGGTTCGGTCTAATCTATTACTTTGTAGAAGTATAAAAACATAAATTGGTTCCTTACCCCAATAAAAACCATCACCCAATGGCCAGACAATTCCCCAAACTAACCGCCCCACTAACCGACTTCATCCACCAGCAACACCTCTTTTTCGTATCGACCGCGCCTGCGGAGGGACGGGTAAATTGTTCGCCAAAGGGGATGGACTCCCTGAAGGTACTTTCCCCCAACCGCATCGCGTGGCTCAACGTGACCGGCAGCGGCAACGAGACCGCCGCCCACGTACTGGAAAACCAACGCATGACCATCATGTGGTGCGCTCTAACCGGCCCACCACTGATCTTGCGCGCCTACGGCAAAGCTCGCGCCGTCCATCCCGGAGATGCGGAGTGGGAAACACTCTTCGCCCACTTCACCCCCTTGCCCGGTGCGCGGCAAATCTTTGACCTAGAAGTCGAAATGGCCCAGACCAGCTGCGGAAAGGCCGTTCCGCTGATGGACTTCCGAGAAGACCGAACCCTTCTGAACCACTGGGCAAACCAGAAGAGCAAGCAAGAAATGGACGACTACTGGGCGGAGAAAAACACCACCAGCATTGACGGGTTGCCTACGGGAATTTAACCCCAGCCAACGCCAACATAACCGCTACCTTAGCCCCATGCTACTTCCCTACAAAGAGAAAGACCGCCTAGAAGCTGGCTGCGACGAAGCTGGGCGCGGCTGTTTGGCCGGGCCGGTTTTTGCCGCAGCCGTAATCCTGCCTCCGGGCTTTAGCGACCCCGACCTGAACGACAGCAAGAAACTGAAAGAAAGCCAGCGCGATGCCCTTCGGCTGCGTATTGAGGAGAACGCCCTAGCCTGGGAAGTAGCGAGTTTTAGCGTAGCGGAAGTAGACAAATTCAACATATTCCAGAGCAGTTACCGAGCGATGCATCGGGCGTTGGATGCGCTCAGCCATAAACCGGCGTTCTTGCTCATCGATGGGAAGTTCTTCGTGCCCTACGGGAATATGCCTTACGAGTGCGTAATCAAGGGCGATGGGAAGTACCAAAGCATCGCCGCTGCGGGCATTTTAGCAAAGACGCACCGAGACGAATACATGCGCAACATCCACGAAGACTACCCGCAATACGGCTGGGATACCAACGCGGGCTACCCCACCCTAAAGCACCGAGCGGCCATTGAGCAGTTTGGCGCTACGGAACATCATCGGAAGAGTTTTAGGCTGCTGAAGGAAGGTAAACAATACAGTCTTTTTGAGGACCAGAACTGAAGATAACGCTCTTCGGTTCTGGTCCTATGTTTTCAGGTACTAGTACAGTGTAATTTAAATTTGTCGACTTTTGTGCTGGTGGATCTTATTGGCTGGCAAGGCGGTAAAACCGGAGTTTAGCCGTAGCTAAATGAGGATTTTACCAACGCAGCCAGCCGATAAAAGACGCCGCAGAAAAGGCGATAAAATTTAGATTACACTGTACTAGGCCAAAGTTTTACCTATTCTTTGCACCTGCGCCCTCGCCCGAGTCATCAATTACCTTTTTGAGTTTTTCTACCTGAGCGATAGCACTTTCCATTTTAGGGTCAATCAGTAAAGCCTTTTCGTACGCTTTCAGGGCCTTTTCATTGTCTCCGGCCTCCGCAAGGGCTTCACCGTAGCTGTCGTACACGTTCGGGTTGTAGCGGTGGATAAAGGTATTGAAATGGAAGACCGTTTTGGCCTTATCTGTTTCGCCCGCACGTAGCAAAACGTAGCCAAGTGTGTTAAGCTCCGAGCTGCTGCCCGTAAGCCGATAAGCCTTACGAGAATGAACGCGGCCGTTGGCGTAGATGCTGTCGATCGGTTGGGTTTCCAACAGGTTCCAGAGGTAATTTGCGCCAGCATAGTTCGGGCGTGTGGGGAAGCCAAGAGCGATCTGTGCTAGGTCCGTTCCTAAGTCTGTAACCGGATATTCTACGATGCGCCCAAACTCTTCGCCGTCCCGATTGAAGATGAAGGTAGGCACACGGTGTACCTGTTTTCCCTTTTCTTCGCCGGCGGGGCCTTGCTTGTATTTTTCTTCGCCGTTGTAGAGGGCTACAATGTTGAGCTGGTCTTCAGACAAGCCAGCAGCCTTCCAGTATTTCACGAAGCGAGGCACCCAAGTCTTGCTGTCTCCGCACCAAGTACCGATGAAGATGTCCACCTTGGCATCTGCCAACTTTTTTGCCCACTCGGGAGGCGTAGCGGGAAGGCTAAAGTTCGCGTCTTCTTGAGTAAACCAGTCGGAAAAGTCGCCATTACGGAGCTGGTCTAGCGAGACGGCTCCGCAGTAGTGGGTATCGTCTTCGTCGGTGGTGTAGGTCTGCTGCGCGGTGGCAGAAAGGCATGACAGCAGGAGGAAAAATATCAGTGATCGTATCATCAGTGGGGTTTTGGATTAATGATAAGACAAATGTAGTAGTGGCCTTTGTTAGCTTTTGGTAATAAAGGTTAAACAGGGTGTTAAGGAGCATTGGCCTACACCCACAGCACCTTGCCAAAAGTTCGTTCCACCAGTTCAGGGTTGGTGCTCAAGCCCAACATCATACCGCCGCCGCCGGCACCGCAGAGTTTGAGTTGGTAGTCCTTGCCCGTCCATTTTTCGTGAAGATGAGTGGGGATGAAGCTGGGGAATTCCCGAAGCTGAAAATCGGCGAGGCGGGCGTTGCTTTCCCACAGCGTTTTGCGGTCTCCGGCCAATAGGGCGGAGATGGCGGCGTTGGCGTTGGCGCGCCACTCGGTGTTGATGGCGCGGGCGAAGCCCGCGTCGGCGTCGTAGCGGGAGGTAAAGGATTGGATGAATTCGGACGCTTTGCGTTCGATGCCGGTATCTAGTAGGAAGAAGCCTTCGTTCCAGTTCTGGGGTAGTGGGGTGGTTCTGGGGGGCTGGCCTCCTCCGAGCAACACTGGCTGTTGGAGGTAACAGATAAGAGGGTCGGTGCCGGAGCTTTGGCCGTGGAAGTGTTGCTCCATGCGGGCCAGTGTATTGCGGAGGTCTTCGGTGTTTAGGGTGCTGCCTTTTTCGGTAGCGAAGCGGTCCCAGATGGCGGCGCATACGGCACCGCTGCTGCCCAGCCCGTAGCCAGTAGGGATGTTGCCGGAGAGCCGCCAGCCAGCCCGGAGGTAGTCTTCTAAACGGTTTACTTTTAGCAAATCATTGGGGATGTAGGCATTCAGGTAGTCGCAAAAAGCCAGCAAGCGCTCATCGGTTTCACCTAGTTCCCATTCCAACGATAGGCCGGGGTAAGGAACAGCGAGGCCGCTGCCGCCTCGGAGTACGGTGTGCTCTCCGTAGAGCAGGATTTTGGCGGGGTATTTGCGGGGCATGGCTTTACAACTTATTGGGCTGGGCAAAAGTTTTGGGCTTTTCTGGGGCGCGGCCGCAGGTGCAGAGCGGGGGGTGAAAGAACGTTCAGCCCCCAGTGTTCAGGCGGCCAAATGTAACAGCGGTAGCCTGAACCCTGATCCGCTGATCGCGGGATGCTCTTTAAACCCTTCCTTGCACCTGCGGCCGCGCCCTAAAAGGCCCGCTCTCCGCGCAAAATAGAGAGGTTGTGGTTGAAGATAAATTTGGGCGTTTCGGCGTAGAGATGTTCGTAAAGCTCCAGTGCTGTTCTTCGGGCCTCTTCGTCTATTCCTCCACTGATTCGGAAGCGGGTGAGGTAGGCTTCTGCGCGTTGCTCTGGGGGCAGTTCTTCCTTCTTCAAAATTTCCTCTACCGCCAGCAGGGCTTCTTCGGTATTCTTGGGGTCGTAAGCCGCGAGCGCTAACGCCTGTAGTAAGCGTACGCTACTGAGAAGCTCCGGATTCCCCAAGTCTTCGGCAATTTTCCCTGCTTCGGCTTCTACTGCCCTGAGGGCATCGAACTGTTTGTCTGCCAATAAAACCCGGCCCTTTTCTTCTAGGCTTGAGCCCAGAACGAGGCGGTTGTTGGTACTGCGTGCGATCTCAATTGCTTGGTCGTAGTACATCAGGGATATTTCTGGCTGGCCCTGTAGGTAGTAGATGTCGCCGAGGGTATTGACGGCCTTTGCGACTCCTTTGCGGTAGCCCAGTTCGCGGCTGATGCTGAGGCTTCGGTCGAGGTGCTGGATGGCTTTCGTGAAGTTGCCCATCACGCTGTTGATGTCGCCGATGAGGCCTTCTACAACGGCAATGCCTTGCCGGTCTCCTAGTTCATGGCATATTTCGAGGTCGTCGGTGAAGTGTTCGATGGCCTTCTCGTAGAAGCCTTCCCGTTCAAAGACGCTGCCGAGGCTGCCCAACCCGATCGCCTGTAGGCGTTTGTTGCCGAGTTCTTTAGCGAGTTCGAGGCCCGCGTAGTGGTGTTCTTTGGCCTTTTCGTAGTCTCCGCTCTCGAAGTAAATGATGCCTAGGTTGGTGTGCAAGCTCGCCAGCCCCATGCTGTCTTGGTTCTTCTGGTGGCGAGGGATTTGCTCTTCGACCACCCGAATCGCTTCGTGGTAGTTGCCGAGGTTCATGTGGGTGAGGCCGAGGTGGCTGATGGTTTCCGCCGCGTTGGCCGTTCCTGCGCCGCTAAATCCGCTGTTTAACGACTTAGCGTAGTAGGTAAGCGCGTCTTGGTAGTGTGCGGTACGGAAGTACAGGTTGCCCATATTGCTGTGGGTACGGGCGATGCCGAAAATGTCGTCTACCGATTCGAAAAGGCCTGCGGCGATGCGCAAGAAGTTCATGGCCTTTTCGTAGTCTCCTTTCAGGGTGTGTAGCTTGCCGAGGTGGTTGTTGGTTCGGCCAAGAAGGACGATGTCTCGGCTGGCTTTAGCAATGCGTTGGCTTTGCTCGTAGGCGCTTTGGGCCTCATCCCACCGGCCAACAATTTCCAATACTTTGGCCCTATTGATGTGGGTATTCACGGTGAGTTCTTGGTCTTCTTGGGTCGTAAATTTCTCTAACAGGCGTTCGTAAAGATCAAGTGATTGTTGGTTTTGGAAGTTGGCCCTAGCGTAGTTGGCGGCCTTTCCGAGGTACTCAATGGTTTCCTCTTTTTCTCCGGCTTGCTCGTAATGAAAAGCGAGGTCTACGTAGCGTTCCTCGATGTTGTCTATGTAGAGTTTTTTGATGGCTACCGCGATCTGGCGGTGCAGTTGTTGCAGCCGTGTTGTGAGCTGCATACTGTATACGGCTTCGCGCAGGAGGCTGTGGCGGAAGATGTACCGCAGTTCGTTCATCGCGCTCCATATTTGTCCTTTCTCCGCTACTTCGATCTGCTCCTTGAGCATCGTCATTACTTCTTCAGCGGAGCTGAGGCCATTGTCTTCTCGAATCACTTCAGACAGGACGGGGATGTCAAACTCCCGCCCAATCACTGCTGCGGCTTTCACCGTTTCTCGTACCATATCGGAGAGTCGATCTATCCGAGAGGTAAGGATGGAGGTGATGCTGGTAGAGAGCTTGATGCTTTCATCGCTTAGGTGCAGTGCGCCGTCTTCTCCTGTTATCAGCAGTTCGTTTTCCCTGAAATACTCCAGTACTTGCTCT
The DNA here is from genome assembly GCA_937949535.1 of uncultured Lewinella sp. Taxonomy (GTDB): domain Bacteria; phylum Bacteroidota; class Bacteroidia; order Chitinophagales; family Saprospiraceae; genus Neolewinella. Next base: position 5,671 of record CALEDI010000287.1, read on the forward strand.
AGGTAAAAGGGGTTGCTATTGGTAGCGCGCAGCAAGGTTTCGAGGCCGTCATCTCCGATGGGTGCGCCGAGGGTAACCTCCGCGAGTTTGCGCACCGCCTGTTCGTCTAGTGCCGTGATCTGGACCATGACGACGGGCAGGTTCGTTTTCTTCCCTTCCTCTTCCGAGATGAGTCTTGGGTAAGTACCGTCGTCTTCTGCTCTAGAAGTAGCGATGATGAGCAGGGGCAGGTGCGTTGTATGACGAATGAGGTCTCGGACTACAGCCAAGCTGTCGTCATCAATCCAGTGGATATCCTCAAGTTCCAGTACGGTAGGCTGGATCATGCATTCGGCCACCAGCAAGTTTACGATAGCAGCAATGGTGTTCAGGTAACGGCCTTGCGCATCGAGCTGCGTCCAGAGCGACCGTAAAGGAGCGATGCCCAACTGGGCGGCTAGGATGGATTCCGTCCGGTCCAGCTCCATTAAGGTATTTTCCACCGCTTCAGATGCCTCTAGCCGACGGAGGCTTTGCTTCAACTGGCTGATCCGGAACTGAAAGCGCCGTTCGTTCTGCTCCCCGGCCAAGTCAATACTCTGGCGGAACATTCGCCGTAGGAGATAGGTAAAGGGGTTGAAAGACTTGCGCAGGATCTGGTCTGAGCTGGCCAGTAGCCAGTTTACGGCCTGCCCTTGGTTCAGTTGCCGGTGTACATCATGGGTTAGGCGGCTCTTCCCGATGCCTGCTTCGCCCAACACGTAGGCTAAGCCTGCGAACTTGCCCTGAAAAATGGGTGCGGCAAATTTGAGTAGTTCTGCGACTTCTTTTTCGCGCCCTACCAGCTCTCCGCCATAGTTGGGTTTGCCAAGTGATTGCCTGCGGCCATTGAGCGAGAAAGTAGGGACGGTGCCTCGGATGCCTTTATAGTGTATATCTCCTTTGAGCTGGAACCGGAAGTGAGGGGCTTTGGCCAGTTCTTCATCAACCAGAATATCGTGCCAGTCGGCCGAGCCCATAATCCGAGCGGCTAGGTTGACGAAGTTGCCCACGCAAGCATATTGTGCTCGTTCCGCTCCTCCAACGATGCCGGTGAAGGCCGTGCCTACCGTTAGGCCCATCCGGTAGCGGAAGGTTGCTTGTTTTTCTTCTCTTAGCGCATCCAACTCGTCTTTAACCGTCAGGCAAAACTCTAGGGCGCGTACCGCATTGTTCTCGTAAGACACCGGCGCGCCGAAGAAGATCACCATCAACGAGCCTTTGTCTCCGTAATCTACTTCTTTGAAGTAACCTCCAAAGTCGTTGACTTGGTTGAGCACTACGGTAGCAAACTCGTTCAGTTCTTCGTGTGTACCGACCTCGTTGAACGCTAGAAAAGTAGAGACAACTGTACGAAACTCTCCCGTTTGGTCATACCGAACAACCTCAGGGGGCAGAAAGGTAGTAGCCGTTTCGGGGCCTACTTCGGGGAGGTCTAAGGGAGCGTTCTCTACATCATCCAGAACGCTACTGATATCTCCGACTACGCGGTAACTCCCTGGGCTAACTTCTTCCGCGACGACAGACTGGTTTTCCAGCAGAGCCAGCATCCTGTCGTCCATTACAATATCTTGCTCGTTGGCCTGCGTCTGGCAATAAGCGGCTTGGTCAATGGCTTTCCCCCGGAAGTAGAAGGCGCGCAAGTGCTCTCCCACAATGCCATAGTTCACCGTTCCTGCCGCAAGGCCAGCCTTTACCCCAATGGTATATTCGCCAAACTGGTTGCCTCGTTCTTGGAACAAAGCCCGGACTTTGTCTGCCGTATGCAGGAGATGAATAGCATGCAGGCGGTCTAGTACCCCAGGGAATACGGCCGTGAAGGCATCTCCCGCAAAGTAGGGAATGAACCCACCTCTTTGGTATACGAGTGCTACAATTGGTTCAAATATCTCGTTTAGGATCAAGGATAGCCTTTCGGCCCCTACGGGCCCTTTGTTCATCAGGGATTCCGTCAGGGGGGTAAACCCCGACAGATCGATGTTCATCGTGAAACCGATGATGTCTCCGGAGAGTTGATCGGCCAGCAATCGTTGCTGAATGAATGGTGGAATTAACGGCTGCAAAGGAGAGTACTAAAGATAGATAACGGCTAAATATACGGCGCACGAATGTCCTTAAGGATGGTTAGCTAAATAAACACGACCGCTCCTGTCATCAGAAGCGGTCGCGAAGAGGGAAGATTTTGTCAAAAAACTGGGTAAAATGCTTAAACCCAGTCTTTCATCCAGCGTTTTGAATTGTCCGTGAATGTTTGAGTAGTACTTCCAGTTATTAAAAGTGGCGCACGCCATCGAAAAGGGCCGAAGACAAGCTCAGACCTCCGCCGATAGCGAAAGCGAATAAAAAAGCGTACAACAAAGTCATTGGTAGTAGATTAAAAATGAAAGAAAAGGTGACAATGTTGCTCATGGAATAGACCACAATAAGCAGAACTTCAAGCGAAAAACCAAAAGAATCATTGATTTTTCGCAGCTATTTAGGCGAATTTAATTTGCTCTATCCGCCCTTTGGGGCATAGAAAGTGATGCAACCAAGTCTTGTTGAAGGTTAACTTGCCGAACGGAATCGTCAAGGTCCCATTTAAATATCTTCAACTCATCCACTCCTTTTGGCAGAAAAACGGGGTGAAGATTCAATTGATGCCCGAGCGGTACAATCGTTTTGGCCTCCTCTTCGGTGTTTCCCACAAAGACAAAGTAGGCATCATGCGCGGTCAATTTTTTTGTGTGGGAAAGGTCCAGCAAAACTACTCCCTGCTCGTTGAGGTAGTGAAAAATCACTGTTCCGTCCTTTGTAGTTGCCTTGATTGTTTTCATTTCGCCCCAGTTGGGTGCCATTTCTTTCAGGTGCCTAAGGGCCTTTTCGTGCGCGTTATTGTCTTGGGCGTGGTGCGCTTTTTCTACGACGGCCTCCGATCTGTTGGTTTCGCTGAGGCGATACAAATAACCTGAAGTACACAGCAACAGAAAGCACGCCGCCATCAACCCATAACGCCAAACCACAAGAGAATATATTTTTTCGGCCATGGCCGAAAACATCTCTTGGTCCAGTTCTTCATAGTCGGCGGCTATTCTTTCCTCTCTTTGTTCCAGCGGCTCTCCCATACCGTTGCTCAGCGCATACGCATCCATCTCACGGCGTAGGCTCTCATAGTCAGCTTGTGCTTTAGGGTCTTCGGCGAGGGTTCGTTCTACCAATAGAGACTCCTTTCGGCTGGTGAGGCCAAGGACGTACTGTTCCAGCAAACCTGATTTTTTTAGGCTTTCGTGGTCCATTTCACTCCGGTAACTTGTTGGTTAGAATACTCATTCAATGATCTTGTAACGGAAGAATTCTGGTATGTGTTCAAGCCGAAGGGCCAAATGTGACAGCGACGGCCTGAATTATGAACACTGAAAACCAATTCATACAACCTTGCGTGAGACAAATCAATCGGTAAAAATGTAAAAAAAAGCTAAGAAACAATACCTTCACCTATTATCCTCTCCCAACTGTTCACCCAACTCCTCCCTCCCCCATCCAGCTAAAAACCTTCGGCATAAGACACCACGGCCCCGGCTCCGCCCGGCGGCTCCGCGCCGCGCTCGAAGCGTACACACCCGACTTGATCCTGATCGAGATGCCCGCTGATGCAGACAAGGTATTGCGCGAAGTAGTCACCAACGGCCTACGCCCACCCGTAGCGCTAGTGCTTTACGACGCAAAAGACATTGAAAGAGCAAGCTTTTACCCCTTCGCCAGCTTCAGCCCAGAATACCAAGCCATCAACTGGGCCGTAGCGCATCAGGTTGATGTTTGGCCAATAGACTTGCCCGCCCGCAACTACCTAGCCCAGCGGGCTGCAGAAGTACCTCCTACCCTATTCGCTACCGAAGGCCCGCCCCCCGAAGAACCTTCCGTTTTGCCTGGCAAAACACGCAAACAACTCCGCAAACAACTCCGCCAAGACCCACTTTCGTTAATGGCCGAACTCGCAGGCTACAAAGACTCCGAAGCCTGGTGGGACGCAACCCTAGAACGCGGACACGAAGACTCTCTGGCCGTTTTTGAAGCCCTGCTGAACATGGTCGCAGAACTAAGGGAAACCTTCCCTTCTGCTTCCGACGACGAGAACCAGCGCCGCGAAGCCTTCATGCGTACCGAAACCCGTAAAGCAATGAAAACCGGTGCCGAACGCATCGCCATCATCGTAGGCGCATGGCACGGCCCAGCCGTTGCCGACCCGCTAAAACACAAAGCCGCCACCGATAAAGCCATCCTGAAAGGATTGCCCAAAGTAAAGGTCGCCGCAGCTTGGGTACCTTGGTCTTACCCGCGCCTGGCGCGGGCCGGCGGCTACGGCGCTGGCGTCAGCAGCCCAAACTGGTACCAACTGATCCACGATTTCCCCACCAACGCAACCGACCGCTGGATGGCGACAGCCGCAAAGCTCCTCCGCAAAGAAGGCTTCGATGCCAGCCCAGCAATGGCCACCGAAGGCGTAGCCCTTGCCAAAACACTCGCCACCCTCCGCAACCACGAACAACCCGGCATCAAGGAACTCGAACAAGCACTACTCGGAACCCTCGCCGCTGGCCGGCCCGAGCGGCTCGCCGTAATCCACGAAAAACTCACCATCGGAACCACCGTAGGCTTCGTACCGCCCGACGTAACCACCGTCCCTCTCCTCCAAGACCTCAACCGGGAACTCAAAAGCACCCGAATGGCCAAGTATTGGGAAACTGCGGGAGAGCAATACCTGAAAGCAACAAAAAAAGACCCCCGAGGATTCATCGACTTGCGCACACCCAACGACATGCGCAAAAGCCACCTCCTACACAGGCTAAACCTTCTGCACATCACCTGGGGAAGGCTGCAGCCTTCTGGCCCAGACAGCCTGAGCAGCTTCAAAGAAATCTGGCTCTTGGAATGGCAGCCAGAGTACAGCCTCTTCCTCATCGAACGCGCAAGCTACGGCAACACCCTCGCCATCGCTGCCGGGCGGTACGCCGAGGAGAAAGCGGCTGAGATCCGGACGGTTCGCCCACTCGCCCAACTCACCCTAGATTGCCTACGGGCCAACCTCCCCGAAGTAGTGCCCGCCCTAATGGCCATGCTCCGCAACCGCGCCGCCGAAACAACCGACGTGGCGTCTTTGCTTGCGGCCCTGCCAACCCTCGTCCAAACCTCCCGCTACGGCGATTCCCGCAAAACAGACACCACCGCCCTCCTACTCGTCATCGACGAATTGCTGCCGCGCTTAGCCGCAGGCTTGCCCGCCGCCGCTACGAACATCGACGATGAGCAGGCAGATGAATTACTCCAGCATTTAGCCGCCGCTAACTACGCGCTCGCCCAGCTAGACAACGAACAACACACAGAAGTATGGACCGGCGGGCTGCGGCGCACCGCAGCAGCCAACGGCGTACATCCCCTCATCGAAGGCCACACCGTTCGCCTACTCTACGACCACGAAATGTTGGACGACGGAGAGGCCGCTCGTCGGTTTTCCCGCTCCCTATCCGCAGCCAACGGAGCACACGCCGTTGCCCAATGGCTTAGCGGTTTCTTACACGGCAGCGGGCAGTTGTTGTTTCATTATCCGCCCCTTTGGGCACTCGTCAACGATTGGGTAGCCAGCCTAGCTTGGGAAGATTTTGAACCAATCCTTCCCCTCCTAAGACGCACCTTTGCTGACTTTAGCCAGTTTGACAGACAGCGGCTGCTTCGCTTAGCCCGTGAAGGCGAAGCAAAAGAAAAACCAGATACGCGCGAAGATCAAGCCGCTACCGACTTGAGCGCACAGCCCAACGAGGCACAGGCTTTGGGCGAGGCCGCAGGTGCAAAGAAAGGTAAAGGCAAAAAGGACCAACCCAACAACACGCTCCCCGAAGCGGAAGCACTAGTCGATGCGCTACTCGGATGGATGGGGTAGCTTATTCTAGTACATACCGCATCTCTACCATGTGCTTCTTGAACCCCTTCTTGGCGTAGGCGCGCAGCGCGCCTTCGTTGTCGTCGTACACCCGCAGACGCACTTCGGTGAGGCCCCGGTCCTTCGCCCAAGCGAAGAGCGCATCCGTAACCATGCCGTTGATGCCCTTGCCCCGGTACTCTGGGCGGACGTACATGAAGCCCAGGAAACACTGTCGGCTAGGCATGACGTAGTTAGACGATCTGATCTCCTTGGCGTAGCCGGAGGCTACAATCAGGTCTCCGTCTACGGCAACAACAACCTCGGCGTGTTCGGCATCGATCAGTTCGCCGATGTCGTAGTAGCTGATCGGGTCTGGCCGGAGGGTAGGATCAAAAGGGCGTTCTGCGACAATGATGCCTTGCTCAAACTCAAGCAAAACGGGCAAGTCGGCTCTGGTGGCGGAGCGGGTGGTAATCATCCAGAAATAGTTTGGGGCGGACGAAGGGAAAGTGTAGGTTAAAAGAAGATCGCTTCCGTCATGCCATCGGCCGTCAGTTCGTTTTCTCCGGTTTTGAAGCCGTTCATGGAGGGCGGGAATACGTTGGCGTTGAAGTTCACGGTTACGGTTTCGAGGTCCATGGCTTCGTCTCCTTCACACTTCAACGAGGTGGTGGCGTAGGTAGCGAGGTTGGTGGAGAGTTCGTAGTTCAGCTTCGTGCGTTCGTTGCAAGGGTCATCGTTTTCGATGATGGTACTGATGAGTTTGAAGTCATCGCCCTGCCAGCGGAAGCGGTGGGTGTAGCTCCATTTTGTGCGGCTGCCGCCGAAGTGCTTAACGACGATGGTGCCGTCTTCAATTTCAACGCTTTCCAGCGGGTCTCCCATCATGCCGCCATGCTCGGTAGAGAGGATGACATCTTCGGCGGTGTACCAAGCGTCGAGGTCAGCTCCTTCGCCGGTGAAGACAACGAGTTGGCGTTTGAAACCGAGGCCGTCGTTTTCTTCCGTGGTTGTTACCACTTCGATGCGATCAGGCTCACCGTCGCCGTTTAGGTCGTCGCCTTGTGGCTTTGGGCTTGCTTTTGTTTGTTGGCTTCCCGGTACAATGCCAGTTCCTCCGATGGAATTTTTACCTGGTTTAACGGTTACTCTTTTCGGGGCGGGAGCTACAATTTGGCCGGCTTCCGGTTGCTTGGTTTCGGCATCGGCTGCGCAAGTGAACAGGGTGCAGAGTAGTGCGAGACTTAGTAGATACTTCATACCGCAAAGGTCGGTTAAGTAAACGTCATATTAAAACCAACTTTGCATCCTGCGGCCGCGCCCCAAAAAAAAGGCACTAGGGCGCGGACGCGGGATGCGAGGGAGGTTTTAAAAGGGGATAAAACGTTACATCGTTGTCCGGATTCTGCACGAAGATGGTTACGTTACGGCCTACTGCCACCTGAGTAAGCACATCGTAGAACGTGGTGATCGGGTCATGCTCGGCGAGGAAATCGCCGCCGTCGGCAATACCGGTGCTTCTACCGGTCCGCATTTGCACTATGAAGTGCTTAAGGATGATGTGCCGGTTGATCCGTTGGCGTTGCTTGAGTAGATGTTGCAGGCGCCTAGCGTGGGCTAAACTCGGCAGGCGAACTTTTTCGCTTTCCCAATGCATCAATTACAGAACAGTTCAAGTCTTTTCCGAGAACGAAAGACGAGCGAGTAGGGCGCAAACGAAAAAGAATTCGACTGGCGAGTTTAACCTCTTCACGCATCACCGCAACAACATCACCCCACCACTCCTACGCAGCACCTCCTGCCCATTAAAATAACTGAGGGTATAAACGTAGTATCCGTTTTCAGCTGGTTTGCCGTTGGCCTTCCCATCCCACCCTTGGGTAAGGACTTGGCCTGCGAAGACCTCTCCGCCCCAACGGTTAAAAATTTTTAGGTGGTAGTCCGTTACCGAGCCGCACCGATCGGTATCGGGGAAGGCGCGGAAAACATCGTTGATGCCGTCGCCGTTGGGCGAGAAGGCGTTGGGGAGGTAGAGTTGGCAGCAGTCGCGGAAGGCGACGTTCAGGGTGGTTGCGGCTGCGGAGCAGGCGTTGTTGCGGAGGAGTTCGTAGGTGCCAGCCTCTCGGAAAACCCGGGCGTTGGCTCCGGGGGTACCATCCGACCAAAGGTAACTAACCCCTTCCTCCAGATCGGGAACAAACTCCAAGCTATCACCCAAACAGACGCTCTCATGGATGGTCAAGTTGGTGAGTTCGTCGGTGTCCATCGCCGCCATGACGCGAACGGTGGCGGAGTCTTCGCGGCAGCCGGTGCTCACGCGGAGGGTGTAATCTCCCGCTTCGTTGGCGAGGGTGGTGCGGCTGGTATCGCCGTTGCTCCAGCGGTAAGTCAGGCCGGGGAGGGCTGGGCCTTCGAGGATGAGATCGGTTTCGGGGCAGAGCGTGGTGTCGGTGGGGAGGGTGAAAAAAGTTGGGGCGGAGGGGGCGAGGTTGAAAGCAAATTGAACGAATTGGAGAGATTGGCACTTGGCCAAAGGTTGAATACCGACGGCGCGCCGTCCACCACCGATGGTTACCCCATCTAGGCCAAAACGAAGAAGAGACAGAGCTTCCAGCAAAAGCGTACTCCCCCCACCCTGCTCTTCTAGGCTGAGAAGAAGTCGCTGGCTTCTGTTTCCAGTTACGATCACGCCTTCTGGTGGGTCCACGATCTCCAAGTAATCCATTGCACCTGCGCCATCGCCCCCGAGTACTACCGCGACCCTTTCAACGCTCCCCTCCGGAGAGACAAGCCCGGTAGAATCCAGCAGCAGGAAAGAGGCAGCGTAGCATACCGGGTCCGGAAAAGAAACGGGAGAGGCGATGATACGTGGACAAAACTGTTGTTGAGTAGAAGCGTCTAGCGGAACGAAAGACGGTGGCTCAAAACGCGGGTCTTGGCGGCTAAAAGCAATTCCCTCCTCGGTTGAAGTTGGAAATATTTCTCGGCCATTTACATTACCAACTACCGGATAACAATTCGCCACCGTATCCGTCAGGCTTGGCCCGATCCTGATGATTAGGCCGTTAGTGTCTTCCTCATCGGAGCACAGGTTTCCTGCCCCAAAGAAATAGTACCCGCCATTTGGCCGCGCTGCTACCCCGTTGAGTCGGTTATCAGTATTTCGGCTACCTAAAGCGACATTGAGGGGCACCTCCGTACCTGCTACATCGAATTCGGTAATTAAGCCAAAGTCAACCGACTCGTTCCGCAGACCAGACCCCACGATAAGTAAGCGCTCCCCTCCGATGGCCAGCACGTCGCGTGCGGTAGAATACTGACCTGCTTCTCGTTGAAACGCTCCTGCTACTTGGAGATCAGGGCCAACGATAACAGTCACTGCTAACTGCCCCCCTAGTGCTCGTCGCGTCCCCACAATGCCAATAAACCCTTGCCCCAAAAAATCCAGCGCAACGCCCGCTCCGTCGGAGCCGTCTTCGCCGTCGGGGAAGTCATAGCGGCGGCTGCGGAGCAGCGCGCCCGAGGGGGAGAACTCGGCGATGAAGTAGCCGTTTTTGCTCGTCGGCCCGCCGGTGAGTTGGAAGCCGCCGGCGGCGAAGATGTTTCCGTTGGGCGCGATCTTCGCGTCGGTAAAAATCGTGAACTGGTTATCGGGGATGGAGAAACCCTGGCGGAAAAGCTCGTTGCCCTGAGCATCGAGGCGGGAGATGATGGCGGTGTTTTCGTCTCCGGTGTTGCCAACTACGACGACGCCTCCGCCGGGGTAGGCGGCCATTCCTCGGATCTGCTCGTCTACGCCTTCCGCGCCCCATCCGAAGCCGGAGGCTTGGCCGGTGTTGGCGTTTACGCGGTACACGACCCAGTCGTCGACGATATCGAAGGGGGTGCGCCAGCACCCCATCCAGAAGGTGCTGTCGGTTTGGCGGGCGAGGGCCATTCCGCGCGTCCGCAAATCATAGTCTAGGGTGGAGGAGCGAAGGAGCTCGCCTTGGCCGTTGAGGGTGAGCAGGATGGAGCGGTCTGTCCCTTCCGCATCGCGGGAGTTGCCGATGGCGACTAGGCGGTCTGGGGCGAGCACGATGAGGTCGCGGATGGATTCCGCGCCGCCGAGGTCGTAGTAGCGGTGGAAGTCTTGGGCGGACATTTGCCCAAACAATAAGCAGAGTAACAGTAGTGTAATTAGGCGCATCTTGTTGGTAAGATACTGCGGTTGGGTGGGTTTGTGGTGTGGGGGAGGTTGGAATCGCGGATTCTGGCAGATTACGCAGATTAACGCGGATTTTCCCGAGGTGGCTTATCGTTTCAGGAACGCCTTCACGCCTTAGTTTACACGGGGTTCGGGGCTTACTTGAGCAAACAGCTCAAGGTTTTGGGCATGGACGACGTTTGGCGACCTTGCCTTTCAACCATCTTTGCATCCTGCGGCCGCGCCTGAAAAACATTTTGGGCGGGGGCGCAGGTGCAAGGGGAGGTTTTTTAAGCCCAAGATTCATATTCTAGCTCAGGGACATGCTTAAAATGGCGATCGTTATTGGTGATCAATTTCAAATTGTTCTCTATTGCCGTCGCAGCGATCATAGTGTCGTTGTGTCCGATTGTTATTCCTGCTCGCCTGAGTTCAGAGAATAGTTCGGCTGCTTTTTTCGCTTCTTTCATTGTGAAGGGCAGGACGCGGTTCACTTCAATCAGCTTCTGTAATTTACCTAATTGCTTATGCGCATCTTTGTATAGGAGCCCGTTGAGGGCTTCGTAATAGGTCAGAATACTGAAGTTGACGAAGCCTTCTTGAATAAAAGCTTCATCTAGTTTATTAATGACCTTCGCATTCCCTTTGATGGCGTAAGAAAGCGTATCTGTATCAATGAGGTAGCCGCTTACCATTCCACACGAGATTTGAACATATCTTCTGCGACAGACTTAGTAGCCTCTCGATATTCTTCAAACTCAGTATCATCCCATTCCTTGTCCTCTGTCAGAATAGCAAGATTCATCTTTCGGTTTTGTTCCTTATCAAAGCTAGCAGGGCTTTTTAGCTTATCAATAAACGAGCTGACGGCCAAGAGTTGCTCCTCCGGCAGTTGACTAAGTTCGAACAACAAAGACTTATAAATATCAACACTCATGTTCCGTGAATTTTATGACCGATGTAAGGAGGTGAAATAGTAGCTACGCCAATATAACGCTTTTCTACCAAGTTTTGGTTCTCGTATCTTCGCCCCAATGCAGTTCTCCCTACAACACACCGACCAAAAATCCGACGCACGCGCCGGTACCATCACTACTGACCACGGCGAGATCCAGACGCCCATCTTCATGCCCGTAGGCACCATCGGGACCGTCAAGGGCATACACCAAGCCGAGCTGAAAGAACAGGTAAAAGCCCAGATCATACTTGGCAACACCTACCACCTCTACCTGCGCCCCGGCATGGAGACGATGGAAGCCGCTGGCGGCCTTCATAAATTCATGAACTGGAACGGCCCGATCCTGACCGACAGCGGCGGCTACCAAGTCTTCAGCCTTGCCCACCGGCGCAAGATCACCGAAGAAGGGGCCACCTTCGCTAGCCACATCGACGGCTCTCGCCACCTCTTCAGCCCCGAATCCAGCCTCGGTATCCAACGGAGCATCGGGGCCGACATCGTGATGGCCTTCGATGAGTGCCCGCCCTACCCCAGCACCCGCAAGTACGCCGAAAACAGCATGCGCCTCACCCACCGCTGGCTTGAACGCTGCGTGGCTTTCATGAACGAAACCGAACCCAAATACGGCCATTCTCAAGCCCTCTTCCCCATCGTGCAGGGCAGCAGCTTCGATGACCTCCGAACGAAGTCTTGCGAGTTCATCGCCAGCCAAAACCAACCCGGCAACGCCATTGGCGGCCTCTCCGTCGGTGAACCCATCGAGGATATGTACCGCATCAGCAAGCTCTGCTGCGATGTACTGCCCAAAGACAAACCCCGCTACCTGATGGGCGTCGGTACGCCCGCGAACATCATAGAGTGCATCGCCCGAGGCGTAGATATGTTTGACTGTGTACTGCCCAGCCGCAACGCCCGCCACGGTATGATCTATACCCGCAACGGCATCATGAACATGAAGAACGCCAAGTGGCGCAACGACTTCTCTCCGCTGGATGACCGCGCCGACGGCGCGCCAACCTCCCAAACCCACACCAAGGCCTACGTTGCGCACCTCTTCCGCGTCAATGAGCTGCTCGGTCCGCAGTTGGCTACGCTGCACAACTTGGCCTTCTACCTCGCGCTCGTCACGGAGGCGCGGGAGCACATCATTCAGGGGGATTTTGCGGAATGGGCTGAGGGCGTTTTGCCGGGGTTGGAGCGGAAGTTGTAGATGTGTAACTACTCACTCCCCTCAAAATAAACACCATGAAGCCCATAATACAAGACATTTTTCGAGGACTTACATTTACCGATGACGAATTGCTCCAAATATCTGGAAAGCTTCACAAGACTTCTATCCTACGAAAAGAACACTTGATTGAGCCGGGGAAGGACGTCAATCATTTCTACTACATCCATGCGGGTTGCTTACGGACCTATTTCATCGACCCAGCAGGCAAGGAGCACACCTTGCAGTTTGCTATCAAAGGCTGGTGGACGAGCGACTACATCGCCCTGTTCGGTAAGGGCGACACCAAATCAGTTGCCTACATCGAGTGTATTCAGGATGCTACCTTATATAAAGTAGCCAAGAGTGACTTTGATGAGCTTTGCCGAGAGATTCCCAAAGTGAGCCGTTTCCACGTGCAGAACTTAGAGTCGGCCTTCGCTGCTTTCCAGCGTAGAATTCTGGAGAACCTGATGCTCTCGGCGAAGGAACGGTATATCGCTTTCGTTCAGGCATACCCCAATATTGAACAGAGCGTAAAGAACTACCACATCGCCTCTTACTTGGGCATAACGACCGAAAGCCTCAGCAGAATTCGGCGAAATATCGCCTTAGATTGATTTCTTACCCTACGTCAATTTTTACGCTACAACCTGCTCCTACTTTTGTGCTTGAATCAAAAACAGCATTCAGGTATGTTAAAAAAGCTATTCGGCATCGCTCCGCAACTAGAACCAGACGGGTCTTACAAACCATCAAAAATGGCCCTAAAGATGGGTACAGAAGCTAAAACGGACTTCGAAGATATCTCCTACGCGAAGTACCGGGGCAGCAAGTCAAAAATCTTAGTGATCTTCACGGAGCAGAAGAACATGACCATGCAGAACGGTAAGATGTTCTCTACCGGCAACCACCCGGTAGAAGCCTTGGTACCCATGTTGCACTTGCAAAATGCCGGTTTTGAGTTCGAGATCGCCACCCCCACCGGCAAACCCGTCGTTTTTGAGATGTGGGCTTTCCCCGAAAAGGATGAGCACGTAAAGGCGATCTATGAAAAGCACAAAGCAAGCTTTGAACGGCCACAGCATTTGCAAAACTTCGTTGACAAGTCACTAGCTGATGTGGCCGCTTACGCCGCTGTGTTCGTGCCCGGCGGGCACGGAGCGATGTTGGGCATCCCCGAAGACAAGAATGTTGGGAAGATCCTCAACTGGGCACACGACAACGACGTGTTCACCATCAGTCTCTGCCACGGACCAGGTGCACTTTTGGCCACTATGTTGAACAACGAGCCATTCATTTATGAAGGCTACAACATGGCCGTCTTCCCAGACTCCGTAGATAAAATGACGCCTAAAATCGGCTACTTACCGGGGCAAATGCCTTGGGCTTTAAGTGAAAAACTGGCGAGCTTAGGCGCAAACATCGTGAATACAAAGGCCGACAAAACCGTCTGCCTAGACCGGAAACTAATAACAGGTGCTAGCCCCGCTGCCGCAAATGAACTTGGGAAATTGGCCGCCAATACGCTACGGGAAGCGTTGATCTAAGAAACGCCAAAGCGCCCCAACCCCCCGCGAAGGAAATTGAGGCGCAAAAACAACATAACGTAAATCTTAGTAGTGTAGTAATGTAGTGCGGTAGCGATACAGTCGCTACCGCGCGTTGGAGGCATTACACACGCTGCGTTCTATCATAGCTCGTAGAGCTTCGTAACCGAGGCCCGTGCTTTAGCTCGGATAAGGAAATAATCCATAACCCAAGCCCCTGCTCCACTCGGGTAAGGAAATAGCCCCATCAACAAACCGTAAATCCCCACGATTAGACAACCACCAAACCAGCAACAAAAGTTGCAGCTCCGTACCTTGTGGGCAACCGATGAAAAAGAAAATAATCATCCCCGTCCACCCGCTACTGCGTGGCTACCTGCGCAAGCACCGCCGCGAGGTGGAGTTGCCGCTGCACTACGAAGACCTAGACCGGTTCCAGCAAACCGTAGACCTGCTCAACCTAGACGGTGAAGACACCCTCTGGCAAACCATTTTCTACGACGAGCATGAGCGCGCGCCCATCATGGCGGGCCTAAAACACATCTATGCCCTATTGAAAATGGGCGGAGACATGTCTGCCCTCGAACACCTAGAAGTAAGCCGAGTAGACTACTGCCTCTTCGGCAATACCAACCCCTTCCGCGTCCGGATAATCAACAGACTCAACGATAACTACGACCACTTCTACGTCAAAAAAACCGACGCCAACCGCGTCTATGGCCTAGAGCTAGAAGAATTGCTCAGCCCTCAGTCTGTCCGTTACATGGTCGATGGGCAGACCTTGATCGAGGAACACATTGCGGGCATCCCCGGAGACGATTTTTTCAAGGACAAGCTCAACGACATCACCTTCAACCAGATCAGGATGGCGAAGGAGTTCGTTAAGTTCAATGAGCGTTGTTTTGTGCGTTTACTGGGCGATATGCGGGCCTACAACTACGTCATCAACATCACGCCCGACATCGAGGGGAGCCAGTTTCGCTTCCGCGCCATCGACTTCGACCAACAGTGTTACGAAGGCAAAAAGTCGTTCTACCTACCGCAATACTTCAAGGAAAACCACCCCATCATCAACCTCGGCATCCAGCACATCGGCCCGCCTGCCGTGCGGCAATACCAGTTAGAAGAGCGGGCCATGATCGGCGCACGCATCAAAGTAGGAAACCGACGAGTACGCGATTTGCTGAAGATCATTTCCGAAGACGAAGTCTCTTTCCCTGAAAAAACCGAACAGCTCAAAAGAGAACTCAACGCTCACCACGAAACCAAGCGGTTTGATCGTTGCCAATCAATGGGCGATGTTCTCCAAGCCCAACTCAGGCTGTCGTTGCAAAAGGAATGGCGACAGAGCTTGGGATGAAAGTAATGAGTCATTAGCTTGGAACATCTGGCCTGCGGTGGCTTACTTATCTTTATGCTCCACAAAATTCCACAAAGCATCAACTTGAAACATCTAAACCAAACCTTTACTACCGTGCGTACACCATTTCCTTTTTTCTGTAGCCTTTTACTGGCCATCTTGGCTGCTACCTCCCTTAGTGCTACAACTACTACCGTTAGTTCGGAGGTTGAGTTTGCAACTGTGCACAGCAGTTCAGTAGCCGGTGACACCATCCTGTGGGCCAACGGCACTTACGCCGATGTTTATATGAATATTCGGAACGCAGGCCTTACGGTCTTGGCGACAACGCCAGGGCAGGTCGTTTTCAACGGAGTCTCCCGCGTCGAAATATCCGCCGACGACCTTACCTTCAGCGGTTTTCAATTCGTAGGCGGCAGAATTGGTAGCCTAAATGTGATCTCTGTTTCGGGGCGAAACATCAAGCTCAGTCAGCTCAACATCCGTTCTTACACCTGCCACAAATACCTCATCGTCAGTAGTAGCAGCCAGTACGTAGACATCAGTTACTCCAACTTTGAAAGCCGGGTCAATTATGCGGACCAGAATATCCTGTCGATACTCGTCAGTAGTCAGCAGCCGGGTTATAACACCATTCGCCATTGTTCCTTCAAAAACTTTCCCGGAAACGGAGGAGACGAGGGCGTGGAACCGATACGCATCGGCGTCAGTTCCCAGGCAGACTTTACCAGCCGGTCTCTGGTCGAGTATTGCTACTTCACCCAGTGTGACGGCGACGGGGAGATCATTTCCAGCAAGGCCAGTCAGAACGTTTACCGCTTCAACACCTTCGATAGAAACCTCAAAGCGGAACTAGTCTTACGCCACGGATCAGACAACATCGTCTATGGCAACTTCTTCCTGAACGGGCGCGGTGGTGTTCGGGTCAGGGAAGGGCAGCGACAATACATTTATAACAACTATTTCTACCGGTTGTCGTCTTACCCCATCTTCCTACAAGACGAGCCCAGTGATCCACTCGAAGACATTCACATCGCCTTTAATACCATCATCGATGCCAATCCCCTACGCCTTGGCGGAACGGGGAGTGCGTTCCAGCCCCAAAATGTCACCCTGGCCAATAATCTGGTCACGGGTAGTTTCGATCCGCTTTTTCGGGACGCCAGCGGTCAGGAGACTTGGCTCGGCAACCAGGGCCAGGGCACGCTCGGGATCACGCAACCCAACATGGGGCTCACGCTGGTCGATCCCATGTTAGTGGAGAGCGATGACCTGCCGGCACTCTCTGCGACCAGCCCCGCCATCGATGCGGCGGTAGCGGGTTACGCTAACCTGCCGCAATATCCCGGAATGGCCGCGATCGATACTGCCGTCATGTTCGATCTCTTGGGCCAAGCACGCCCCGAAGCCGTCATGGAGCGCGACCTCGGTGCAACGGAGTTTCCGTACTCCGGGCCGATCCGACCCATCGCCACCGAGGAAAATACCGGCCCGAGTTACAACAGCTCCGAGCTCCCGGTCTCGGTAAATACGCCCCAGGTCGTAAACGATGCCCTAACCGTTGCTCCTAACCCAACGACCCGCGAGCTCACCCTGACAGTGAAGGGGCGTAACGTCACCATAGACTTATTCAATGCGCGGGGTAGTTGGCTCCGTCGCCTCGGCCACAAGCTGAACACCGAAACCGACATAACCATTCAGTGTTCCCTGGCTGACCTCAGTGCTGGCATCTATCTCCTGCGGGCTACAGGGCATGACGGACAGCAAGCCTGGATACAAACCCAAAAGGTGGTGAAACGGTAATCTTGAAGGCGCGAAGAAGATCACCCCTCCAACTTCGACCAACTAGTGCTACGAAGGCAAAAAATTTT
Source organism: uncultured Lewinella sp. (assembly GCA_937949535.1). GTDB lineage: Bacteria > Bacteroidota > Bacteroidia > Chitinophagales > Saprospiraceae > Neolewinella. Next base: position 22,717 of record CALEDI010000287.1, read on the forward strand.
ACTGACTAAAATTTTCCTTCAATGCAGGGGCAAAAAAAGATTCGACTGGCGAGTTTAGCAGTGACTCGCCAGTCGAATTCTTTTTCGCTCGTAGAACTGGAGACCAATTTAGTTCTGTATAAACATTGTGATCGCTACCGAATTACAATCTCTTTACGTGGCGAAAAAGTTCGCCTGTCGAGTTTGGCAGCAAGCTCACATTACTCACAGTAGAAGAAGTAGTTACCACAAGTCTTCATAAAGTGGACATCGCAGCCGTTGGCGGCACTCAGGAGGAAAGCCTGGCGGTCGCGCTCGTTGGTATTGAGGGTGTAGTGACCAAAGCCGTGGTAGCTGGCGAAGCCCAGGTTGCCACTCGTTCCGGCGGGAATAACGGCATTACTGAACTGCCCTGCGGCGGCTTCGCGGAAACCTCGGTAGCCCATACTCCGGTAGAGGTAGTCGAGGTAAGTACGGTCAGCATCATTGTCTTCATAACGAGCCGCTAGCTTGTTGTAAAACTCGGCAGGCGTCAGGTCGTGGGAGTCGCCGAATTCGGGTAGGGTTCCTAGGCGACTAACA
>CALEDI010000288.1 GCA_937949535.1 uncultured Lewinella sp.
TGACCTACGGCATCTTCTCCTACCCCAACGAATCTCCCCGCGTCGGCATCCGCTACGACGACCAGGTTGTAGACCTGAGCGTACTGGCCGAGCTGGGCGTTTTCGACTTCGATTCGAGCGTATTTTACGAGCCCTTCCTCAACGAGTTCATGGCTTTAGGCCGCGAGGTGCATAAGCGGGCGCGTACGCAGGTGCAAAGCTGGTTGGAGGGCAACGCTTCCCACCCCGAAGCCTTCCTCTCCGTCGGTGAAGTAACCATGCACCTACCGGTTCGCATCGGGGATTACACCGATTTCTACAGCAGCATTGAGCACGCCACCAACGTCGGCAAAATGTTCCGCGACCCAGAAAACGCGCTGCTGCCCAACTGGAAGCATTTGCCCGTTGGTTACCACGGCCGCGCCTCCAGCATCGTCGTTTCCGGAACCGACATCCAGCGCCCCTCCGGACAGGTGAAAACCAACACCATGGACGCCCCCGAGTTTCGCCCCTCCGAGCGGCTCGACTTTGAGCTGGAGATGGCCTTCATCATCAGCAAAGACTCCACCCTCGGCAAACCGATACCAGTAGACGAGGCCGAAGACTACATCTTCGGCATCGCGCTCTTCAACGACTGGAGCGCAAGGGACATCCAGAAGTGGGAGTACGTCCCGCTCGGCCCTTTCCTCGGCAAGAGCTTCGCCTCGTCCCTATCTCCTTGGATTACCGAGTTAGACGACCTCGCGCCGTTCCGAACGGCCGGCCCCGCGCAAGACCCCAAGCCCCTACCCTACCTTGCATCCCGCGTTGAGCGCCCAAATCTTGACCTTGAACTGGAAGTCACCCTGACCCCTAAAAATGGTACACCTACCGTCATCAGCCGCTCCAATACCAAGTACCTCTACTGGAGCATGGCGCAGCAACTGGCCCACCACACCAGCAACGGCTGCAACGTGCGGGTGGGCGACCTGATGGCCTCCGGCACGATCTCCGGCAAAGACGCCGCCTCCTACGGTTCCCTGCTCGAAATCTCCGAAGGCGGCCGCAAACCTTTCCTCCTCCCCGACGGCTCCGAACGCGCCTTCCTCGCCGACGGAGACACGGTCACGATGCGCGCTTGGGGCGAACGAGATGGGCAGCGGTTGGAGTTGGGCAACGTTGCGGGGACGGTGGTTTAAAATCGTCGAATCCAACCACTTTAAGGTTCAAAAGCAATTTATTTACTATAAATAGTTTAAACTCTTCGGATTCGAGGTGTTTAAATTTATCCAAGCAGTATATTTACTACCAAACCGCTATACATCGACTAAAACCCCCTCCCTAAATCCCTCCCCACGGGGGAGGGACTTGTGAAAACGCTACGCGTTTTAGCGTAAGGGCCACTTAATCAGCGTCAATGTATAGCGGTTTGATTTACTACAAACAACCTTAAAGCAGTGTAGATACTGTTTTTCTATCTTAACCTTGGGGGTTTTCCCAAGATTAAAGTCACCGTAAAAAGCGTAACGGGCGCAAATCAAACAGCATGTCAAAAGTAACCGTGCATACCGAAGATGTCAAAGTAGACGATAAATCAGGCTTTGTCTGTCTCACCGATCTTGCCAAGTTAAAAGACCCGGACACCTCCAGGATAATCGGGCGGTGGATGCGTACCAGTAGTGCCATTCAGTTTTTCCAGTCGTGGGAAAACTTCCATTGCCAAAACTTTAAACCCCCCGATTTCGGGGGGTTTAAAAGTCGTGCTGGTGAAAACACCTTTTCTCTCAGTGTTAGCGAATTAGTTGATGCGGGCGCGACCGGTATTTATGCAAAGCGCGGGCGAGGCGGCGGCACCTACGCTCACATCGATTGGGCCATCCACTTCGCCAACTGGCTCGACCCCGATTTCTACGTAATGACCGTAGCCGCCTTCCGCCAAATGAACGATGCGCTTTTCGGCCGCGAAAACCTCGAAAAACGCTTCGCCCGCGAGCTAGCCGCCGAGACCTATCCCCTCGTCACCGGAGCCGCCCTTTCCGCCCTACCGCCCGCCGCCGATGCCCTTTTCGAGAAGCGCATCGCCAGCGTGGAAGCCGATATCCTCAACCTCGCCGTCTGGGGCATGACGGCCCAAGAGTGGCGCATCAAATTCCCCCAATCCGACGCCCGCAAGAATATGCGCGACTACGCCACCCCCGAAGAACTAAAAACCCTCTCTGCTCTTCAGGTCCTCAGCCAAGAAATGCACGAAAACGGCTACTCCTCCGAAGAACGACTGGATCGCCTACGGGCAAAAGCCGAAGAATTAATGCGCGTCTTCTGCGCTAAAGCCGAAAAACAAGACTTGCTCCTTCTTGCCCAGCACAAACGTGGCTGGGGAAGGTTTGAGTTTTAAATCCCCCATCACCTCTCCCCCCGCACGAGCGCAGCGAGCAGATAGCAGCGGTAGCCAAATGCTAAATTTTCAATGCTCAATGCTCAATTTTAAATTCCGTCCCCACACACGAGCGCAGCGAGCAGACAACAGCGGTAGCCAAATGTTAAATGTTCAACGTTAAATTCTCAATGTTAAATGTCAATGACCATAGACCCCAAAAAGCTTTCCCCCCGCGAAGCCTAAGCCTACCTCTCCGGCGCGGTAGCGCCGCGCCCGATCTGTTTTGCGAGTACGGTCGATGCGGAGGGCAGGGTTAATTTGAGTCCGTACAGCTTCTTCAACGTGGTGAGCGGCGACCCGCCGCTGTTGGCGTTTGCGCCCTTGCTGGGTGGTCGGGATGGGTCGGCGAAAGACACGCTCAACAACGTTCGGGCGGTGCCGGAGGTGACGATCAACATCGTCCACCACGCCATCGTGGAGCAGATGTCGTTGACGAGCACGGCCTACCCTCCCGACGTGAACGAGTTCGAGAAGGCGGCGCTGACGCAGGTGCAGAGCGAGGTCGTGCGGCCGCCCCGCGTGGGCGAAAGCCCCGTCTCCTTCGAGTGCGTCGTGGATCGGGTCATTGCGCTGGGCGACGGGCCGATGGGCGGCAACCTCATCATCGCCCGCGTGGTCCGCATCCACGTCCGAGACGAATACCTCGGCGCAGACGGGAAGCTCAGCATCCGCGCCCTAGACCTCGTTGGGCGGATGGGCGGAGTAGACTACATTCGTGCGGTGCCGGAGGCACTATTCGAGATCCCGAAGCCCATCCGCTCCCTCGGCATCGGCATTGATGGGCTGCCCGGCCACATCCGCAACTCTACCGTCCTGACGGGCAACAACCTCGGCCGGCTCGGCAACGTTGAAGAGCTGCCAACCGCTGCTGAAATACGGGGCTTCGCCCGTATGGAGGCCGTCCGGGAAGCCAAAGCGGGCGGCGTTGCCGCCCTGCACCGCCTAGCCCAAGCCTACCTCGAACGCGGGGAGACGGCGGCGGCGTTGGCAATTTTGCTGGGTTGAGCGCCTCCGGCGCGATTTGATCGCGCCGGAGGCACTCAACCCAGCAGTTCAAAACGCTCATGATCGCGCCGGAGTCGCTCAACCCAGCAGTTTAAAACCATTACCATGAAAAACGTTTCTACCTCACTCCTACTCCTCCTAGCCCTAGCCTTCACCGCTTGCCAACCCCAAGCCCCAGAGCAAGACCCAAGCCCCGAAACCAGCACTGAACCTGCGGCCGCGCCCACCGACAAGCACCCCACCGCTACGCCCGCGCCCACCGTTACGCCCGAATCAGCTCCAACGCCAGTACCCGCCCCTGCTCCGGTACCAGCAGAAGAAAGCCCCGTCAAAGTGCTTTCCAACGCCGAAAAAGTCCTGAACCGAACGGTAGAAGCCCACGGCGGCGCACGGTACAACTCGGCCAACTACAGCTTCGTTTTCCGAGACAAAGCCTACACCTTCCAGAACGACGGCTCCAACTTCCGCTACTCCGTCAGTAGCAAAAAAGACAGCAGCACCATCGTCGATGTGCTCAACAATGGCCAACTCACCCGCACGGTAGACGGCACAGTGGTTGAACTCTCCGCAAAAGACGTCTCTAAATACAGCGAAGCCCTCAACTCGGTGGTCTACTTCGCTACCCTACCCCACAAATTGCTCGATCCCGCCGTTCGGCTAACCCTCCGAGAGCCCGCTTCCCTGAAGGGCAAAGCCTACTACACCCTCATGGTCCAGTTCAACGAAGAAGGCGGCGGCACCGACCACGACGACAACTTCCGCTACTGGATCAACCAAAGAACTGACCGCATCGACTACCTTGCCTACGATTACAAAACCAACGGCGGCGGCGTCCGTTTCCGCCGCGCCTACAACCCCCGCGTAGTTGATGGCGTCCTGTTCCAAGACTACGTCAACTACAAAGCCCCTACCGGCACCAACCTAGACGACCTCCCCAGCCTCTTCGACCGAGGAGAACTAGAGGAATTGTCTCGCATTGAAACCGAGGACGTAGAAATCAGGAATTAGGATTAAGGGTTCAGGCTGCCGCAGGTGCCGTGAGTGGTATTTGCGGCAGCTAAATGTTAAATGCTCAATGTTAAACCAAACATGTTAAATCCCGAAGGGCTGCTTCCCTATTTCAGCCTCCCCATCTGCCGCCGCAGCCGCTTACACCAGTCTTCGAGCGTCTTTAGCGAAGCGAAGTGCTCTGGGTAGCGTTGTTTGACGTTGCTCCGGAATACGGCGCGGAAGACTGGGTTCAGGAGGTTTTCCTCATTGGTTTTGTCGGCTTTATAGCCGCTGCCGCGCTTTTTGCTTGCCTTTGTGAAGGCGTCGGCCTTTACGCCGGGGTAGCGGTCGAAGACGTCGCGCATCAGCTCTTCGGTTTTGTCGATGAGTTGTTGGTTGATCTCTTCGTACTTCTTTTCTACTTGGGCCAGTTCGCGGCGGCGTTTATCGTCTTTCTTGCGGGCGCGGCGTTGTTCTTCTTCCTCGGCGGCGCGGGCGGCCACGAGGTTGTCTGTTGACACCATCGTGTGGAGGTAGCCCCCAACGTTCTGGATGTCTTTGCCGGCCTTGAGCTGGTTCAGGGTGTAGTTGATGCCGTACTGGATTTGCGCTTCGGGAAACTGGCTCACCCACTTGCGCATCGTTGGCTCCTCGATGTACTGGCTCACCTGAACGAAAAGGCGACCAACTACGGCGTCTTCTTCGTGGCTGACCTGCTCGGTGCCCAACTCAGGCGTTTTAGCATCTACTTGGCTGGCATCGTAGCGCGGGTTGCGCATGATGATAAAACGGATTTTATGGACCTTCCGGCCCTGCTTGATGGGCTCAAACTCAAAGCAGAGGTCGGTATGCAGCAAGAGGTGCTTTTGGGCCTTCTTAAGGATCTTCTGGTTGAAACTGCCGTAGAGGGGGTAGTTGTCTTTCACGACAGACTTGCCCTTTGAGTTGCGGTGCATCTCCTTCGCGCCAATGATTTCTTTGAGGTCTTCAAACTCAAAGGTGCGGTAGCCGATCTTCTCGTACTGCTTCAGTAGCTCATAGATCCGGACGGAGTAGCTGCTGGGCAGGTTCAGGATGTTCTTCACGTCGTAAACCGTGAAGCGCGACTTCAGCTCCAAGATGTGCGGCTTCATCTTGGGGTGAAAGGTAACCTCGATGTAGTTCGTGTTGGAGCCATGGACCTGCGTGGTCGCACTCACAATCAAGTGCGTCCGGGTCTCGTTGAGGCCATCTTCCGTTTCTTGAAAAATAGAGACTTCCTTCTGGAGCAAAGTGTTTGCTCCGTCGCGCAGCAGTTCGTAGCTGGCCTTGTCTTTGTCGAGGCCAAACTCCTGGATGATATCGCGCAGGTAAATCCGGTAGGGCTTAAAGTCCTCATCCGCCATGCGCACCATCGTGATCATCTTCGTGAACACACGGGTCTCCCACATATTGAACTTATAGCGGGCCTCTACCAGAGAGTTCGACTTGCGCACCATCAGGCGCACGGTCGGAATAGAAGGAACGGGCGATTTCATATTTGTTGGTATCAGTAATATATCTGTCTGCAAGATATGGTATAGTTAGAACTGCAACACATCGTTTCGGCCAGGAAAAAGAAGTATACCATTTTTAGGAAAGCATACCATATCTAGGAAATACCACATCCCTACTTACGGTATAGTTGGTCCGAATCTTGGTATAGTTAGCCCTGATTTCGGTATAGTTAGCCCTGATTATGGTATAGTTGGGCTTGTAATTTATTGATATCCAGCTTGTTACAAAGGCCTAAAAGATATAAAAGAACTAAAAGAAAGAAAACAACAGCCGGGCTACTGCCCTACTTTTGGTATAGTTGTTCTTTTCTATAAAGGTTAGTGATTAGGGAAAGGCTTATACCTGCAAAAGCAGGAGTTCCTATTTTTGGTATAGTTGTGCGCAGGAAAAAGTTGGAGCTTGGCTTCAACGCACTCATTTTTGTCCTAGAGATGGTATAGTTGGGGTGTTTAGGTCTGAAAACAGATCACAAAGAGCGGCTGTGCTTAGATTTCCCTTGCTTGTTCCTAGATCTGGTACAGTTGGGAATCATTGAGTTCCTAAATCTGGTATAATTGAAGCGAGGACGCAGGTGCAGAGGCGGCCAAATCTCTCGGATAGCTAACTATACCACCCTTCGGACGGAGGCTTAAATTCCTTGCTACAAGGCGCTAACTGCTCACAACCTAAATCTGGTATAATAATTGTAAACATCTGTATTTCAGTTATTTAGGAGTTATTAGTTAAACCTGCTTATTCCCTAGAAATGGTATACTTAGAAGGCTCGAACCCATTTCGCTTCATTTTGGCCTCAAAAACGGCTTGATTTCCTAAAGATGGTATGTTTAGGGCTTTGCCCGTCCTATATCTGGTATACTTGTACAAGAAGTATGCCCCAATAGCGAAGGGTTGAACGTAGCCCATTGGCAAGCGTTCAACCCTTCGTTAAATTAAGAAACTTCTTAAGAACTCTACTTTCTCAAAGACCGTTCAACGACGCTGATGATGTAGTCTTTCATCGAAATTTCCTGATGGATGGAAAGGAGCTTCAGCTCTTTGTGTAGGGCGTGGGGGATGTCTAAGGTAAGGCGCTTGGTGCCTTCGGCGGGGTGTACGGACTTGGCCGAGGTGGCTTTGTTCCCGGCGGGTTTGCGGGCCGCTGCCCTACCCTTCCGGCTTTCGGCTTTTACCCCCTTACTCCCTTCACCCCTTACTCCCTTACTCCCCTCACCCCTTACTCCCTTACTCCCTTGCTCCCTCGTGGGCGCGGCCGCAGGTGCAGGGGATGCTTTAGGAGCAGAGACGGTCTTAGCTGCGGCCTTCCCTTCTTTTGCCGGCGGATTGTCGGATACCTTCCGGACAACCTCGTCCATCTTGTCTTCACTTACCCGCATGGTTCTTTTCAGGGAGGGGCGTTTCAGGGAGGGGCGTTTCAGGTTTGCCGCCAGGAGGTTCTTCTTTGCCATCTTTGTTTCTTTAAAACTTTATTTCCTTAAAGGTAAGTAATTTTGAGAAACCGCACATAAAGCTTGCACAATCCCCCCGTACCAATTTTTTTCCTGCAACCTGCAACCTGCAACCTGCAACCTGCAACCTGCAACCTGCAACCTGCAACCTGCAACCTGCAACCTGCAACCTGCAACCTGCAACCTGCAACCTGCAACCTGCAACCTGCAACCTACTCCGTAGCCAGCGCAATAAGTTCCTTCGTGAGCCGGTCGATCTCCACCTTTGCCTTCCGGTCTCCGCCGTATTCAAGTATGCCCATCCCGGATACATTGGCTTCGCCGTACACGACGCGGTTGCCGAGGCGTACATCAAATACACCAACTTCGTAGGTTTCGGCCAGTTGCTCCACGATGCCCGCCGCCAGTTCGTGTAGGGTAACGTTGCGGCGGTACATATTCACGAGGAGCTGGGCTTGTATCGGGTCGTCGCCTGCGTCCTCCTTAGCCTCCCGGATCTCCTGAAACTTCTCCAGCAGCTGTTCGGTCACCCAAACGTCGCTGCCGCCCGTGGTGCTCACCGGAATGACGAGCAGGTGGCTCGCGTACATCGCCTTCACGGCAATCGGAGACAGCGCCGGTGGGCAATCAATGATCAGCACGTCGTACTGCTCATACTGCGCCCTAACTTGCTTAGCGAAAGACTTCGGGTTCACCAACGAGATGCAAGGAATGGATGGCTCCACGCCGTTCTCGTCTCGCTTGTCCGACCACGAAGAGGTCGCCTTCGTATTGTCCGCATCCACTACGCACACTTTGTAGCCCTGGTGAATCAATGATACGGCCAAGTTCTGCGCTACCGTACTCTTGCCTACGCCGCCTTTATAATTGATGGATGAGATGATCATTAAGTCTTTATTTAAGGATTTCTGTAAATCTTTATCTCCTTGTGTAAGGAAATAAGTCTTTCCTTGTTTCTGTGTTTGATGATGTAAAGATAAACGCTTTTCTTTATTTGAGGAAATAAAGAAGTAAGGATTTGAAGATGTAAAGGAATAAAGTAGTAAGGATTGACGTGTTTAAAGATTTAAAGAAAATATGAAAGCAACTTCTTTATTTAAAGATGTAAGGATTGCGCACCCGCAAAGATTTCTTTGTTTAAGGATTTAAAGAAGAGTAAAGTGTGAGAGAACCAGCGCATCTTTATTTAAAGATGGCCGAAGTGGGAGGGCCAGTGTCGGATTTATTTAAAGAAATAAAGAAGGGTTGTAAGTGTTTGATAATAAATTAGTTGTGTTGTGTGGCCTGCTGATTTGAGGGCCTCTAGTCTACGGAATATACATAAGCTTACATGAACGCCGTTTCACACCTCGGGTGTAGTCTCCAAACTCGACAGGCGAACTTTTTTGTTGTAGAATTAGCGTCAATCTCAAGAGACAAACACTGGGTCTAATAACTAAATTATTCCTTTAAAGCAGTGACAAAAAAGAATGTGCTTCGCAGTACTTCGTGCTCGACTGGCGAGTTACCACGAAACTCGCCAGTCGAATTCTTTTTCGCTCACAGTACGAGGTACATATTTAGCCCTATACAAACGATCTTACACCCTAGGAATTACGAGTTCTTTACGTGGCGAAAAAGTTCGCCTGTCGAGTTGGGCGCACGTGAGGACTCGCAAATGAAAGGCTCAGTTGAGAGCAAACTACCGAACTACCGTCCGTACAATCACCTTCGCCCCTAAGTCCGTAACGACTTCAACGAGGTAAACTCCTGGTTTAAAACCGGAGACACTGACCTCCATAATGCGCATCCCGTTGCCCGCAACCTGTTGTTGTAGCTTACCCTGTACACTAATTATACGGACGCTACGGATGCGCTCGCCGAGCGCATCCACCACGAAGTAGTCGCTGGCGGGGTTGGGGTAGAGCTTCAGCTCGAAGTCTTGAGCGGGGTTGTAGGCACTGGTCGTGCACATTCCGCAAGCATCCGTTCCGCAGTCGATGCCGGTCTCTGAGCCGTTCTGGATGTGGTCTCGGCAAGACCAGCCGGAGCGGATGACGGCGGCTTCGGTCTCTAGGTCGGTTTTTATGGTTTGTTGCTCAGTGGTGAGGCCAGCGGGGAGGAGGTTGTTGGTTTCTAGGGAGTCGGCCAGGAGGTCATAGAACTCTTGTGTTCCGTTGTTGAAATTGATGACTTTGTAACGTTCTCCACGGATGGCCCAGCCGGCGTTCATCCCGTTACCGACTTCGGAGTAATTGTAATCGCGGGTGGGCTGTGCTTCCGTCTCGTCGGAGAGGAGGTGGTAGAAACTGAGGCTGTTTAAAACCCCTCCTTGCACCTGCGCCCCCGCCGCCTCCAAAATGGTTGCGTGAAGGTCCGTTACGTGTACCAGCGCGTCCTCGCGCACTCCGGCGCGGGTAACCCCCTTGCCCGCCACGATCAGCGGCACCCGCACGCCGCCTTGGTACAACGATCCTTTGCCGTGGCCGTCGGGGTAATCTTGCAGTACGTTGCCTGGCGTGCCGTTGTCTCCCACAAAAAAGACGAGGGTATTTTCGGCAACCTCCGGGGCCAAGGAACTGAACATCCGGCCAAGCTCGAAGTCCAGGGCCTCAATCATCGCGGTATACTGTCGCCGCGTATTGGTTGGGTTACCAACGGAGTACATCCCCTCCGGCGGCACATGGTAAGGCGAATGCGGCGCGGCGTGTGCCAGCCACAGAAACCAAGGCTGGGTTTGTTCCCCGATCCAGCCTAAGGCCGCATTCGTCAGGGCGGTAGTCACGTATTCGGTTTCTAGGGCTGCCGTGCCGTTCTGTACCCGGCTCCAAGCGAAGTAATCATCCACCCCACCCCGGAGGAACCCATCGTAGGTGTCGGGGCCGTAGCGCGGTGGGTCCTCGGCCAACAGCGGGTTCGTAAGGTGCCACTTCCCGATCAGCCCGTCGGCGTACACATTATCGGTTTCAGCGGCTAACGACTTGAAAACCGTTTGTTCGGTATCTTCTAGGTTTCCGGGCACGCTGAGCACACCGTTTTTGATGCCGTATTGCCCGCTCATGATGGCCGCGCGGGTAGGCGAGCATACCGGTGCTGCGGCCGCATTGGTAAACGTGATGCCCGCCGCCCGTAGGCTGTCTAAGGTGGGCGTAATGGCCTTCAAGTTGGCGTCGTGGTAGCCGTTCAAAGGGTCCACGCCGAGGTCGTCGGCAATGATGAGCAGGATGTTGGGCCGCTCCTGCGCCAGCAGGGTAGGGGAGAGGGCCAAGAGTAGGAAGAGGGGGAGGATACGTAGCATGGGGGTGTTTTTTGCAAAAGTATAGGATTGGGGGGAGGGTGATTAGAATGTTTGGTGGTACTGACTACTGACCGCTAAACCCTATTCAACCACCACCTTCCGAGTAACTTCAGAACCACCACCCGAAATACGGATGAAGTAAATGCCCCGGTAAAGTGTCTGGGTATCAAAGTAAGCAATTGTCTGCCCGGCACGGATCATTTTTTCACGGATGAGCTTGCCGCCAGCGTCGATCAGTTGCACCTTGAAGTCGTTGCCGATGAGGCCGGGAAGCTGTACCGCAACCAAGTCTGCCGTAGGGTTGGGGAAGACGACGATGCTGGCGTTGTCGGCAAAACCGCGCACGGGGGTGGTGCCGTCGTAGACGGTCGTGGCTTCATTTATGGCGTCTACATTGCGGCGTTCGCCGAAGCCCGCGTAGGTTGGCCCTACGGCGTAGGGGTAGGCGGAGGTCCAGTCGGCGTTTACGGTAGCGAAGTAGGCGTAGGTGCCTTCGGGGTACTCGGGCGTAACACAGAAGCGGCCGTTGTGGATATCGAGTACGTCTTCGTCGGTGCTTTCCACGTAGCCGTAGTCTTCGCGGAAATAGCCCAAGGGATAAGTATCGCTTATTGCGGGACCGTCATCGACGTCGGTGCCGTCGGCGTGCTCGGTCCGGAGGGTAATGTCACGGAGTTGGTAGCCCGATTTCATGCGGGCGATACCGCCGGTACCGTCGGTGTTTTTGAAGCCGTACGCGCCGTAGATCGGGAAGCCGTCGTAGGCGAAACCGATCAGGGGCGCGTGGGTGGTACTGTCGATGGCGTAGAGGCCTTCGGCGTCGTAGAGGTTACAGACTTCGGAGGTCACGTTGAGGTCTAGTTTGAAGGCCGAGGGGTTTTGGTGGTGGTGGTAGTTGCCGTTGGCGGGGTGGCCTTTGGCACAGTCAAAACCCTCGCGTTCGGCGGGGATGGCGTCTCGGTTCCAGGCTTGGGTCGTTGTTGGCCCACCGGGGCAACGGTCGTTACCGGGGCCGCCGCAAAGGCTGTTGGTTTGGGGGTTCCAGGCTACGCCATCGCGGTAGTCGAACAGGGCTACACCATTGATGAACAGGCCGATGTTGCCGCCGGTGGTGGAGATCAAATCTCCGGTATTTAGCTGCGGATTGAGCGGAAACCGGTAGGTGCCGTCTTGGTTTTCGGACTGGGAGGGGTTGCGGTCCAAGAACGGCCCGGTAGGGTAGGCCGGGATGCCGGTTGCGGAGACGTACACAAAATCGTCGCTGTACTCCACCCGCTGGCAGTTGACGAGGATGTTGTTCTCGATCAGGGTCGAGTTTCCTTCCACGTAGTAAGTCCCCGTTTCGGTATTGTTCTGGAGCCAGCTAGTGATGGCGGGGCTCAGTTGGGCGGAGAGTAAGGGGGTAAGGGAATTAGGGAGTAAGGGGGTAAGGGAAGAAGGGAGTAAGGGGAGTAAGGGTTGGAGAGCAAAGAGGAGCAAGAGAGTGAGTGTCCCTTTTCTCTTTAACCCTTTACGCCTTTTCTCTTGGGCGCGGCCGCAGGTGCGAGGTGAGGTGAGGAGTGCGGTAGAAAGTAGTGAGCGCATATAGCTGTATTTTTTGGAGTTAGACTGTAATGATAGCCCGAATCCTTCACTATCCCTTTTCAGCTAGCGCGGAAACCCATGCTTGCGGTCAAACACGAAGTCCCGATCGTCTAAGGTAAGCAGGAAGGCAATCAGGTCGGATTGATCGTTGGACGATAGCGGGGCCACCTTATCAAGTTGGGCGGCGTAGTTTTTCAGGACATCCCGCAATTTACGGAACCGCCCATCGTGCATATACGGATGCGTGAAACTGAGGTTCCGAAGACTCGGAACTTTAAACACCAAGCTGTCAGCCGGTAGGGTAGTGATCTGCATGCGCCCAAAGTCATTCAGCGTCGGGTCTACCACGAGGCCGCTGTGGGCGAAGCCGTTGTTGGTAAAGAGCGGCTCCGTATGGCACCCATCACAGCTTTCTTTAAATAAAGAATAGCCCTTCATTTCCTGCTCGGTGAAGGTGTCTTTCCCCATCCGTACGCGGTCATACTTCGCGCCTGCGGAAACGAGCGTGAGCTGAAACTGGGCTAGGGCCTTAAGTACCCGCTCTCCGGTAACCACACTATCGCCGAAGGCCAACGCGAAGCGGGTAGGGTAGAGTGGGTGGGCGTTCAGCCGGTCTACGGCTTCATTGATGCTGCTGCCCATCTCGTCTGGGTGGCTGAGGGGGGCGAGTGCCTGAAGATCGAGGTGGTGGTGTGCGCCGTCGCGGTGGAAGCTGGTGCTCCAGGCGAGGTTGAACAGCGGGGGCGCGTTGCGCGTCCCGATCCGATCACCTAGGCCGTGGCTCAGGTCGTGGTCGGTGTGCGCGAAGGCGCTGTACGGCGAGTGACAGCTGGCGCAGGAGATGGTGGTATCGGCCGAAAGCATCTCGTCGTAAAAAAGCCGTCTGCCCAGCTCAATACCGTCTTCGTTTAGCGGGTTGGCCACGAAGTTGTAGGCAGGCTCGGGGAAGTAGTCTGGGTAATCGAGGTCGGAGTTGATGGCGGCGGCCATGGCTAGGCAAGCAACTGCGGTAAGGAGGAGGTAGGGGCGGCCGTAAGAAACCCCCTCCCAACCCTCTCCACGGGGGAGGGCTAATGAAAACGCTAGGCGTTTTTGGGCCCACAGCATCGACCTTTCCCCAAGCCTTCGTAGCCACCTCACCCTAAGCCCTCTCCGGCAGGCCTCGCCTCCGGCTCGGCGGACCGCCTCCGGCAGCCGCGCACCGAAAGGGACTTTATCATTAAAACGCTTCGCATTTTGGGGTTGTTTGTCTTGCTTCCCCTTACTCCCTTCTCCCCCTTCTCCCTTACTCCCTTCCCCCCTTACTCCCTTACTCCGCATAAGCGCCTCTTAAGCAGTTGATGAAATTGTTGGCTCCGGCCTCGTCTACGTGGTAGTGGTAGCCTCTGGTTTGGTCGTAGTGCCCCCGGCAGTCGTCGAGGTCGGTGGCGGCTTGGTTAATTACGTCTAGGTGGGCGTAGAGGCCGTAGCCGTCTAGGGCGTACCCGATCATGGGGGCGTGGCCGTCGGGTTGGGGTATTTGCTTACTCGCGCCGGTGGCGGCGTGGTAGTGGTAACCAGCGTGAAGGTTGATGTGGCCGCCGGCATCGTCGAAGGGCGCAAGCGTATGCGCGCCCAAGATGGCGTGTGTGGGTGCGGGCGCATCAAAACGGATACCGTTGAAGGCAACGCCCCGAACACTGAGGCCGCGCGCGCCTCGGCCGAAAGCATTGGTATATTCCGACTGTACCGGCGTAACCGGAATCAGGTAGGTCTGGGTGATGTCTTTTACGTATTCGGGTAGGCACTCAACGCAATGGCTGTGGTATTTGGGGTCTACATCTGGCCTGGCGGCTCCGGCGCAGTCTTCTTTGGTGTTGGTGCGGTAAATGTGGCCTTCGGCGTCGTACATCAACCAGTCCACGTCGTTGTAGAAGGTGGCCATGTTTTTGATGAAAGCGCCGTCTACATCGTGGGCCTTCCCACGCTCCAGCCAGATACCGCCCGCCTCGGGGCTGTCCGTGATGTGCTCCGGGCACCACGGCCCCATCTGGTGATCGGTCGGGGCGGAGCCGGAGACGATTTTGTAGCACTTCGCCTTCGTACCGTCGGAGAGGGTGCAGGCTACGGTAGAAATGGCCTCGGCCAGGTTGTCCTCTAGGAAATAACTAGGGTCTAGGTTTATGATTACTTCGTCCTCGATGGCTTGGGTTTTGGCCCCGTTTTGGCAGGCAGACAATAGGAAAATACCGAAAACTAGGGAGGAAAAGTATGGATGTTTCATACAGGGTATTGTGTGTATTGGGTTGAGTGCCTCCGGCGCGATACATCGCGCCGGAGGCCTAGGGAATATACATAAGTTTACACGAACGCCGTTTCACACCTCGGGTGTAGTTCTCCAAACTCGACAGGCGAACTTTTTTGTTGTAGAATTAGCGTCAATCTTATCAAGAGACAAACACTGGTTCTAATAACCAAATTATTCCT
>CALEDI010000289.1 GCA_937949535.1 uncultured Lewinella sp.
GCCAACGATATCTCTGGCGCCATCATCCAAGCCGAAGCCCGCTTCGGTTTCAGTTGGTAAGCCAACCAAGATTTGAATGTGTGTGATTCCCGAGGGCGGGGGCGAAGCGTTTGCTTTGCCTCCGCCTTCTTTTCTTTGAGCGTCCGTTCTATCAACTAACTAACTAACATGCTTATCATCCTAAGTCCGACCAACGCTCAACGCACAACCAAACGACGAATGAAGTTCTTCTCACCATCCATCAACCGAATTAAATACGTGCCTGCTGGTAGGTCCGTTACGTCGACCGAAACTGACCTACTTGCCGCTGGGTACTCCTTCACTTTTGCGCCAGCAGCCGAGTAGAACTGTAGCCTAGCAGCGTTTAAATCAAGATTGTTGGGCAACCGAACTTCGAGCTTACTGTCAGTAGGGTTGGGAGAGATCATGAAGCCTGCGCTGATGGATTCGTCTTCGGTTGCGTTAGATTCGAGGGTGAAGATTATCCGGTCCAGATTGAAGGCTCGCGCTCCCGTTATGTCTAGGCGCATCACTTGCTGCCCTGCTTCTAGCATTACGGTATTGTTAGCACTGATTTCCTGATAGGCATTCCAGTCTCCGGTGAGTGGCGTGCTAAAAGCGGCGGATGCCTCGTTGGGGAAGGACAAAGTGAAGGTACTCGCCGCGTCTGCGGAGGCAACTTCAGCCTTAACGCTGTACGTACCGGCGGTTTCAACCCCGACGGTATACTCAATCCATTCTCCGGAGCCGACGTAGCCAAGTACGAAGCCGTTGTTTGGCCCACCGCCGATGTCTACGCCTTCGTTGAGGCGGTAACCGCCGCCTTGGTTGGCGGCGTCGTTGTCTTGGTAGGCAACGCCCTCACCGCCGTTGTCGTAGTCTTCTACCTCTACCGTTCCGGGAATGGTTTGCGGTGTGCCGTTGTAGGCCGCTTGTACGTTTGAGGTGAGGGAAACCCGAGCGGGGTACCCGTGCGTTAGGCGGCCCTCTGCGTTGTGGGTATACATCCGGTAGGTAAACACGCCGTTGAGGTATACGTCGGTATCCATATATTCCGAAGCGTCGGGTGCCAAACGAGCTACCTCTCTGTAGGTGCCGTTTACGCCTTCGGCGCGTTCTACCACGATGCTGTCGTTGTTGCTCATTCGGTTGTTCCATTCTACCATGCCTACGGGGTTGCCCTGTCCGTCTTGGGCTGAAGTGGCGAAGATTTCGTTTGGCGAGTCTTGGTAATAGTGTACCAAGATCTCTTTTACCTCGGGCCAAACTTGACCAGTTCGTTTCAGGACTTGAAAGTCTCCTCCGTCGTCCCAAGTAGAAGTAGCAAAACCGTGGAGGTCAGACAGCCCCACGTATTCTGCATACCAACGCATACGGGAGTTGAAGTCGGCATTGACTTTAACCCCAAACTCGCTGATGTGGACGGGGATTTCGTGCTGGTCAGACCAGTTTTTGGCCGCTTGAAACTTATTGGCCATCACGGCATAGTCGGTTGCCGAGCCCCAAGTTCCCTGCGAGAGGCCCGCAAAGTTCCAGGGGTCATAGGAGTGGTAGTAGGCCATTAAGTAATCGTCGGTTGGTATTGCTGCATTGAAAAGCTGTTCGGCGTTAGCGTATTCGTTGCCGCCGAAGATAACGATTCGGGTGGGCTCTTGCACCCGGATGATGCCTAGAATGCGAGCGTTCAGGTCGTCCACTTGAGCTACCGTTAGGCCGAAGGGCTCATTGATGATCTCGTAAAGCAGTTTGTCCGTTTTGCTCTGAAAACGCTCCACTACCTGCCGCCAAATCGCATCGTAACGCGCCTTGTTGTTGGTAGTGTAGTTTTGCTTTAGCCAGTCTTCGTGGTGGCCGTTGAGGGTGACGTATAGCCCACGGCTCAGCCCCCAGTCTACTACCTGCTCTACGCGGTTCATCCAAGCGGCATCAATGGTGTAAGGTGCGCCGGTTTGGGTGTGCTCGTCCCAACGGACGGGTATGCGGATATTGGTAAAACCAGCCGCTACGTAAGCATCGAAATAAGCCTCTTCGGCTGGGCCGTTGTTCCATGCGCCTTCTTGGGGCGGCTCCAGCGTATTGCCTAGGTTAATACCGCGCCCCATGCCGTCAAGGGCTTCAAATGGGGACAGTTGAGCGGAGAGAGAGGCGGCCACAAAAAGGACCAAAAATAGTTGTACTAATCTCATGATTTGAATGATCGAACGTTGAACAATTTGAGGTGGCTACATTGCTGTATCCTAGTTTTCAAAGATACGAACTATTCGCTTGGGGGCATGCCCCCCGAACAGTACGCCCCATTTCTAGTTCCTAATCCCTATCTTGCCTCCCTAACCTAGTCTTTCACCGCCCATGCTATCCGCCCTAAAGCGCGATCTGAAAAAACTTGTGGCCGAACTCCGATTCGTTAAACTCTTCACAGAGTTGACCAATATAGTGCTGTCTTCCCAACGGCCAATCTACAACCAAACGGTTGCATTAAGGGCCCAGTACCAAGACCTGGAAAGCAGCGAAATAGAAATGACCAGCTCTGAAGAAGGCCGCCGCCTCCACCTAGCTGAAATATCCCGAGGGGCATTAAAACTGATCTCCCAGATTACCCCCGAAGACCTCGCCCAAGGACTCAAAAGCAGGGTAGGGGAATTCCGAGCAATACCCAGCTACCACGCCCTAGCCGTCAACCGAGACGAACAAGCCGAACAGTTTGAGCTAGACGATGTGCTCAATGAAGGCTCTGGGCAGAAAGTATTCTTCTACTACCTCCAAGGAGATACCCGACAGGAAATGGAGAACTTCGTCAAACGGCTTGGCCTAGAGCTGGGTGGCCCAAAACTGAAAGCCAACTCCCTCGAACTGGAAGCCCAAGGCCGCGTCCGCTTCATGGTAGACTGCAAACCCGACCCCAGAGGCAATAAGCGCTTGTTCAAAATCCTGCTGGTCAAGAGTCTTGTGGAAAAGTTCATCAGCCCCGTAAGCGATATGCGCGGCATGGAGCAAAAAACCTTGTTGGACCTCCTACCCAGCCCCAAGCTGGCTCCCCTAACCAAAGACGATGCTGTCTTCATTACCGTCCGTATAGACCACCACAACTGGAACAAAGCGGTAGTGCCGGAGGTGATTCGAGACCTCCACGAAACCTTCTGCAAGGTCGATATGCCGGCCGACGCACCGGCCTTTTACTTCTTCTTCGGGATGGAGTACCCACCAGACAAAACCCAAATCAAAACCGAAGT
The DNA here is from genome assembly GCA_937949535.1 of uncultured Lewinella sp. Lineage (GTDB taxonomy): Bacteria > Bacteroidota > Bacteroidia > Chitinophagales > Saprospiraceae > Neolewinella. The sequence continues at coordinate 3,231 of CALEDI010000289.1, forward strand.
TAGCGCCGCCATCAATGCGCGCCAGCAGGGCGAAGCGATGCCGGAATTGATGCCCGTATCGTTGGCCCACGTAGCCAACTGGTTTACCCACCACGAAACAATGTTGCCCCCCAAAACTACCGCCGACGCTTTCGCGCAAAGCGTTTTCCCCGACGGGAAACCACTAGATATGATCGACGTAGTCGGTACCCTACAAGAAAAGATAGATCAATACAACGAAGGCATTTCGCTTGCCACTAAATAGAAAACCCATGGCCTTTTCTCCCAAGGATTACGTATTGCCGCCCGGCCTGAAAGAAGCCCTCATGGGCGCCATCCATCTCCGTCGGCCCTTACTGCTCACCGGCGAACCCGGAACCGGAAAAACCTCATTAGCCAAGTGGGCTGCTTGGTATTTAAACCAACACTATAAAGACGAACAAGCCTTCGGTTTCCGACCCGAACCACTGCTGTTTTCCACCAAAACCAACAGCCAGGCTCGCGACCTTTTCTATACCTACGACGCCCTCTCTCACTTCCAAGCAGCTAACCTGCGCTCAAGTGAAACAGCCGATATTGGAGACTACATCGAGCTGCGCGCACTCGGCCGCGCCATCGCACTCAGTGCCCCAAAACAGGAAGGCGCCGCCGCCGTTAGCGATGACCTCCCCGAACGGCCCGAAGGCTGTGTTGTACTGATCGACGAGGTAGACAAAGCACCCCGAGATTTCACCAACGACGTGCTCGATGAGATTGATAATCAGCGGTTTTTCCTGCGCGAGCAAAACATTCGTTTAAGCGGAGCCGATGATGTGCCTATTGTGGTCATCATGACGTCCAACTCCGAGAAAAACCTGCCCGATGCCTTCTTGCGTCGTTGTGCTTTCTTCCACATCGAATTTCCCAAGTACGATGATCCGCTGCTGCGCACCATCGTAGAAAAACACCTTGGCGCGGCCACCGGCGCAACGGCTGCTGCCCGCGAGGAACTACTGAAGTTCTTCTACGACGCCCGTGCAAAAGCCCCCCGCAAAAAACCAGCGACCGCCGAACTCCTAGGCTGGCTCGAACTCCTAGAAATGCAAGACTACGCCACCAAAAGCGAAGCAGAAAAGAAACAATTGCAGGAATACAACCTCTCTTTCCTCGTCAAAACACAAGCTGACCTAGAAGCCGTTAGGGCCTTGATTTAACCCTGAAAGACAATCTCCACAAAACCACCAGACTACCAGACTAAAAATGCTCCCCTTACCCCTCACAACGCTGATCAAACAGCTTCGCGCTGCTGGCTTCTCCCTCGATCCGGGGCGGGAGATGCAGCTACGACGGGTAGTGCATGAGCGCGGGAAAGACTACGTTGGTCGCTTCGGCGAAATGAAATACTTGCTGGCACCTTTCGTAGCATTACGGCCGGAGGAACAGCGAAACTTTTATGCATTTTGGGACCGTTACGTAACCGACTTGGAGGCGAAGTTGGAGGCCAACAACGACGAAGAAAAGGACGAATCTGGCTTCCGGTTCCGTGCTTGGCACTGGTTGTTGTTGCCGCTTTTGGCAGGCTTACTTTTTGGTGCTTACCGTTTTTTTAACCCCGCCGTTGCTGTGCCGAAGGGAGAAAGACATATCGTAAAAATTGGTTTGCCAGACGTGGCCCGAGATACTACTAACGGCGCGTATATCTGGCTAACAGAAGGGGATACTTTGCGTTTGCGCAACCGAACCCGAGGGCGTTTGAATGCTGAAGATTCTACTGGGTTTCGTTGGCGGGTTGAAAACGCCCAAACTGGCTCGGAGGAATATGTTTCCCGAGATTTCGACTTAGATATGGCGCGGCCGCTGGTGCAAGGAGAAGGTTTAAGAGCAATACTGGTAGGGGACCATCTTGGGCTGAAAACTAAGAATACAACGGACACGGTGCATGTAGCTGTGCAGTGTGCAAACCCGCCGGAGCTGCCTGAAATTACCGTCGCCGAAGGCGTCATCAGGGTGGGAGCTACCCATTCATTTGCCATTGCGGAGCCCGTTGAAGGCTTGGTCTACGACTGGGAGATAGAAGGGCGCGGCATGCAAGGAACAGCAATAAGCCACGCTTTTTCCAGAGACGGGAGCCACTTTGTTACCGTACGAGCTATACGTGGAGGCTTGCAAAACATTGAACTGTGCGCTACGGAGTTTCCCATTAGGGTAGAAGTGATGGTCCCGGAAAGCGACCTCCCCATCTTGGCAAGCGAACCGCTGTTAGAAGACGAGCCCCGCGTTTTTGCAACACACTCTACCGCCTTTAAATGGGGCAAATGGTTGGGGTTGTTCTTCCTTTTCTTTCCCATTGCCTTGTGGAAGTACCGCGAGTTCCAAGCGTCTCGCCGTGAAAAAACGGACGAGGAAATTGCCGAAGCTTATCCCATCTTCGATCAAGGCCCGTACAACGTTCCGTACCGTAGCCGCAACGACCAGATCAGCGTGCCAGCAGACTTTTACCGCATTGCCGACCAGCTTCGCGTCCGCGAAGAAGCCGAGTTGCGCGTCTTCGATGGCGCGGCTACCATTGAAGCAACCGTAAACAGCGGCGGCTTCCCCAGCTGGCGAGAACGCAACGTTCAGCGCCCAGCAGATTACCTCATCCTTGTTACCCACAACGACGAGTTCAACCAGCAAGACCTCCTGCTCAAGCGGTTAACCGATTTCCTGTCGGCCCGCGAAGCAGCCATCACGGTCTACTACCACGAAGGCCAGTTTGAACACTTCTGGAACAAAGAATACCCGAAAGGTTGGTCTCCGGACCGGCTTTACGACCGCTACCAGCAGTACCGCTTGCTTATCCTTGGCAACGCCCACGGGCTGGTAGATGCTTACGCCACCAAACAGCCCCGCCTATACCCAAGCAAGGAAGCATGGTTTGGCAGCTGGGCGCGCCGCCTAGTCCTAACCACCGAACCATCGGCAGACTGGACGGCCCAAGAAGTCCTCCTGTACCGCGCCGCGCACTTGTACCCAATCACGCTGCGCGGCCTCAACGAAGGCATCCGGACGCTGAACGCTACCGAAGAGTACGAGGCCGAAGACTTCCGCAAATGGAGAACTCTCCAGCAACGAACCAACCCAGAGCCCTCCGCTCGTTACCGCAAGTGGGAAACCGTTGGCGATCACGAAGACTACCTCCGCCACGACCCAGACATGCTGCGGTGGCTTAGGGGATTGGCCGTAACTGGCAACCCAGACTGGAACCTGACCATCGCGATTGGTAGGGCATTAGACATCGACGTTACCCATGACCGGCTCTTGCAGCTCAGCCGCATCCCGTGGTTGGCCGGTAACCGGCCAGACCACGACCTCCGCTTCGCACTGTTGGCGCGCATCAACGCCGAGGACGAAGCCAAGGCCCGCGCTGCGGTCGTTAAGGAACTAGAACTGGTTAAAGATTCGGTCAAAGGCTCCTTTGCGCAGACCGAGTGGCAGACCAACCTTGCTGTCCATCAACTCCACCTTGCACCTGCGGCCGCGCCCCAAAAAACATCGCTTCGTGAAATGATCCGCGCTGGCCTCTTCACCACGGATCAACTCCGCGACCTCGAACGCGCCGCCCAGCGAAAAGAACAGCCCGAAGCACAAGCCCAGACCAAGGCTGGGCCGCCGCCGCCCCGCCCCGGAAGCCTAGATCGCCTACTGGCCAAAGATGACCGGCAATGGAAGGATACTCGATCTGGCCGACTAGTAATTGGCGCTATTGCCGTTGCTACACTTGCGATTTTGCTCGCCCTTTCCCTGCTCGCCCCAGAGCGAGAACTGGAAGCCGGAGAAGCCATTCCGTGGTGGGCAAAAGTCAATGTAGTAGACGATGCCGCGCTGGAAGCCAATAATGAAGCTGTTGCCATCTGGCAACAAACCGACACAAGCATCAAGAACCAAGAAGGCGAGATCAGTATTGATAATGCGACGGCCCTGAACACCATCAATAGCAAACTGAAAACAGCACGAGAACTGCGCGACGGAGCGTACCCACTAGCCGAAACGAACGAGCACAAAGCCTTTTTTAATGCGAAGGCTTACCGACTGAACGCTGCTTATTTGGATTTGTCGGCAGACGCTGAACTTGCCTTCAGGGACTTGATCGAAGAAGACAACCGCGATTACTTAGCCCCGATTTCACCAGATGAAAAACTGTGGGTAGACTACATTCACCAAGATGGGCTTGCTGTTTTTGGTTTGCACCAAGCCCTCACGAATAAATACCCACTTGATGCAATCTCCCAACTAGGGGTGGATCAACTCAAGAAAAAGTACGCCGAAGTTCGCTTCACACCAGCAGCTACTAACGGCTACTTTATTGCAGAAGGCAGGTTGCCCAACGGACAGCAACTTGGAGAACTCCGCACCGAACGAGACTCCTTACTCAATATAGCCGCAACAATACTGGAAAATATAGAAAGCCTCACCAGCCGCGAGTACTTTGACTCGCTCAGCGTATTGATGCCGGTAAACTTGCGAACCTTGGTAGAAGAGCTTCGGGGCGATGAAGCCGTAGGAAACGCCACCGATGACATACCTGGGGTGCAAAACCCTGTTGAGGAGCCAGTCGTTAATGACCCGGTTCAGAACCAGCCGCCTACGTCAGAACCCTCCGATATTCCGCAAGCTGTATTGGCTAGGGCGAACAGCCTTATTGAACGCTTCAACGGTTATAGATACAACCAAACCATCAACTTTGAGACAAGCAAAGGGGACGCACAGCGTGACAACCTGAAGGGCCTATTAGAGCTGATCTCGGCCAATGCTTCGGCGCAAAATCTCTTGTTCGCCATAGACAGAAAAACCCTTAGTAGCGGACGAACCGGATTGGTTTACGACGGAAAAGGGCATAATGACGCTGGCTTGATATTGGCGCGTGGCGGTACGGATGCTCAGAACTGGGCGCAAGCAGACTTCCTGCGGGAAGTAGCGCAAAATAGCTATGTATTAATGCTGAGTACGTTCCATGCGCATCAACCTTCGGTGCCTCCGGCACCGAACTTGGTTCGGAGTGTAGACCAACTGGCGCGTGCGTTTTCCGCTCTAGGCTTCGGGGTGAACAACCTTAAAGACCCGACGCTGGCCGACGTGCGGGAGGCGATGAACAAGCTTTCGGGGAGCGGGTTGAACGAGCGTTCGCAGCTCATCATCATCGTCAATTTTCAGGTGACTGACGAGGGTGAAATCTTGTTGGGCCAAAAAGGTGCTAGAGTAGAAACACTGCCGGTAGAGGACATCAATACGCTGCAAATGCTCACCGAGCAAGCAGGGCATTCGTTGCTTGTTGGGAATTACCTCACGGTTGGAGACCTGAACACGAAGCCAACTGAAATCCAAGGTGGGCTGGCTAAACTGAGTGCTGCGGAGTTGATGTCTTTACTTCGGAAAAATTATAGCAGTGATGCTGTCGCATCTGCTGAAGAATTGGTGAAGCAAGCGAATGATACTAAGGAAATGATCAATAGATTGATTGAAAGCCTTGCCGAACGAAGCGGCGGCTACAGCAGAGGGCGTGAACTGTTGTATCCTGATGATAAGGCCGCTGTTGAGTATGAGTTCATTAAAGGTTCTTCTGGGAATTCCGTAGAAAGAGCAGTACGCTCGTTTGGGAATGCATTGAGTCGCAACTACGCCAAGCTGAATAAAACTCCGCAGGGTGCAGGTCGGGTTGCTCAACTAACGCAACGGTTTAGCGCTTCTGTGCTTAAAGGAGGAAAATGGGATGTAGGCACCTTTAAGGGTAAAACCGTTACGGAGGCCATCCCGGTTCTTGAAGCCATCATTGAGGATGTGCAGACTGCTGAAAAGGCTTACCTGTTGGCTCTGGCGGATTCGTTGGGCCTCGGGGAGAAGTAATTGGGTTTTTACGCTGGAGACTGGGGAGTGTTTTCTTGAGTAGAAGTTAGCCTAGTCTAACTTTTGTATTAGGTAGTTGTATCTTTGTTGGGCACTCGGGGCTGCTATTGTTTGGCTACCGATGTCTGAAAACATTCTTTGCACCTGCGCTCGCGCCATGAAAATTGAATTATGCGGCTATATTTTTTACTCATTCAGCTTTTTCTTTGCGCTGTTTTGATGAGCCAATCAACTACGATCACGGGAATGGTTGTAGATGAAGATGGCCAAGGGGTTTCCTTTGCTTCAGTTGGGGTGTTGAACGGAAAAAGGGGAGTGCTCGCTGACGAAGAAGGTGCGTTTGTACTGAACGAGCTTCCCGCAGGGCAGGTAACATTGGCGGTTTCCGCACTAGGGTTTGCGGCAGAAAGACTAGTTGTGGAATTGGAAGAAGGAACTGCCCGGAACCTAAACATCACCCTCTTCGCAGCGGGCGAGACAATAGACGAAATCGTTGTGACCGGAACGATGAAAGCCGTGAGCCGCACCAACAGCCCCGTGCCGGTAGAGGTCTTTACGGCTGAGTTCTTCCGCGCAAACCCCACGCCAAGTGTTTTTGAAAGCCTACAGAACGTAAATGGTGTGCGGCCCCAGCTAAACTGTTCGGTTTGCAATACCGGAGACATCCACATCAACGGCCTTGAGGGGCCTTACACGATGGTCTTGATTGACGGTATGCCCATCGTTTCTGGGTTGAGTACGGTGTATGGCCTGACGGGGATTCCGCAAAGCCTGATTGCCCGGACAGAGGTAGTGAAAGGCCCTGCTTCTACGCTTTACGGCTCCGAAGCCGTAGGCGGCCTCATCAATGTGATTACCAAAAACCCCGGCGATGCGCCTACTTTTTCGGCCGATGTGATGGCCTCCGGCTGGGGCGAACTGAATGCCGACCTCGGCTTCAAGGCAACGGTTGGCGGCAAGGCCCACGCCCTCGTTGGAGTCAACTACTTTCGTTACCAAGACCCACAAGACAACAATAACGACGGTTTCACCGACCTGACGCTGCAAGACCGTATTTCGGTGTTCAACAAATGGTCTTTTGAACGGCAAGAAGGCAGGGTGTTTACCCTCGCGGGGCGTTACGTGTACGAAGATCGGTTTGGAGGTCAGTTGGGCTGGGACCGCGCCAGCCACCGGGGAGGAGACGAGGTATATGGCGAAAGCATCTACACCAACCGCTGGGAAACCTTTGGTACTTACCAATTGCCGACCAAAGAAAGGGTAATGTTTCAGTTTTCCGCCAACGGCCACGACCAAAACTCGGTCTACGGAGAAACCATTTACAACGCCACCCAATACGTTGGCTTCGGTCAGCTGACTTGGAGCAAAGAGCTGTTTGGTAGCCATGACCTCTTGCTTGGGGCGTCTTACCGCTACACCTGGTACGACGACAATACGCCGGTGACGGCTGGCTTTGGAGATGAGGCAGACATCAACCTGCCCTCTGCTGTTCACCTGCCGGGGGCTTTTGTGCAAGACGAGATTCGTCTTGGCCGCCAAGATGTGCTTCTCCTTGGCGTGCGCTACGACCACAACTCTCGCCACGGCAACATCCTGACGCCCCGACTGAACTACAAATGGAACTCGAAGAGCCTCAAAGACATAGTGCGCCTCAGCATCGGCAATGGTTACCGGGTTGCGAATGTATTTACCGAAGACCACGCCGCCCTCTCCGGCGCGCGCGAGGTCATCTTTGAAGACGAACTCTTGCCCGAAACCAGCTGGAACGCGAACCTGAACTACACCAAACGCGTCTTTACCAGATCAGGGACAGTGATTAACCTAGCCGGATCGGTCTTTTACACTTTCTTCAATAACCGGATTTTGCCGGACTACGAAACCAACACCAACGCGATCATCTATGCTAATCTAGACGGATCGGCGGTGTCGCAGGGCATCAGCCTTAGCTCAGACATCAGTTTCAGTAAAGGGGCAAACCTGAACCTTGGCCTCACGGTACAGGATGTGTATACAGACGAGAACGGTATCCGTGAGCGCCAGTTGTTGACCGAGTCTGTGTCTGGGGTGTGGCGGCTAAGCGCTCCGCTGTTGCGCTACCAGATGAAGTTTGATTACACGGGCAATGTTTATGGACCAATGGATCTGCCACTGCTGGGAGAGCTGGACGACCGCCCCGCCCAGTCGCCGTGGTTCTCTACCCAGAACCTGCAACTGACGAAGACTTTCCTGAACGGAATGGAAGTTTATGGCGGAGTGAAAAACTTGCTAAACTACACTCCTCCGGCCAACAGCATTGCCCGAGCCTTTGACCCCTTCGACCGCAACGTCTCCTTTGGAGCCGACGGCCAAGCCCTGGTTACGCCCGAGAACCCTCGTGCGCTAACCTTTGACCCAACCTACGTATACGCCTCCAACCAAGGCCGACGGTTCTTTGTCGGGTGGCGTTGGTCGTTGAAGTAGAGTTATTTCCTAGAAGTGCCGCGTTCGTACATAAAAGTGCCGATCTCGGACCCCGAAAGCTTTGACGAGTAGCGGGCTGACGACAACGATGACATTACGGTCCGTTACCTGATCTGGGATACGAGCAACAACTCGTGCGTAGATTGTTTTTCGGCTACGTGGGTCTTCAATTTCGATGAGGCTGTTGATGGGGGCAGTACGATGGAGGACCATCCATTTGTTGGCGTCGCCTTTCTTTGTCCAGGCAGCTTTCCCGTTTTGGCTGATCATTTTTTTGCCCTTAGTTCTTGCCCGCCAGAGGTCGCGTAGGCCTCGGTTGCGGCGCACGTAGGGGTCTTCTATTTGGCCCTGCATTTCTTTCGGGATGCCGTCTAGTTTCATGTACCCAATAGCGAGCACTTGGTTGACGCTCATTCGTGCTGGGTCTAGCTCGGGGTTAAGAGCGCGGAGTTGCGCGTCGTTGGGCAATTGGAGCACCCGTTTGTAGAGGCCAAAGAGGGTCTCGCCCCGCCCCATTCGGTAATAGACGGGCACGAACCAAGCCATGCTGTCTGGGGCCGGAACGGCTCGGATGATTTGGCGAGGGATGGCAATTCTGGTTTTGTCGCCTGGCTTGTACTTTGCCCGTAACTTTGGGTTGAGGTGGTAGACATCGTCTAGGCTGAGGCCGTAAAATTGGGTTATTCCAAAGAGCGTTTGCCCCGGAGCGATGTAATGGTCAAAAAGAATTTGGCCAGAAGCCGCATCATTGTAGACTTCCATCGTATCCAAGGGGCGGAGATAGTAAAGACTGTCTCCCGTAAAGGGTTGGGCCTGCAAGCCGCCGCATACCAAGAGGGCGAACAGGAGGGTAAGAAAGCGTTTCAAGGGGATGTAATTTGGATCAGTAAAAACTCTGATCGCAAGATAACACATATTAGGCTAGATATGCCGCTCCGCATGGTAAGAACTCCGCACCAGCGGCCCGCTCTCAACGTAGTTGAAGCCTTTTTCCAACCCCATCGCTTTGTAGTGCGCGAAGGTGTCTGGCGTAACGAAGGAGTCTACGGCTAGGTGCATGGCGGTAGGCTGTAGGTATTGCCCAATAGTGACTACGTCTACCCCAACCTCAATGAGGTCATCGAGAATCTTTTCTACCTGCTCTTCGGTTTCGCCGAGGCCGACCATGAAGCCGGTCTTGGTGCGCTTGCCGAACTCCTTGATGCGGCGGAGTTCTTCGAGGCTGCGCTCGTACTTGCCTTGGGGCCTGACCTTGCGGTAGAGCTCGCGCACCGTTTCCATGTTGTGGCTCACGACCTCTTGCCCGCCGTCGATCATGCGGTAGAGGGCGTCCCAGTTGCCGCGCACGTCGGGTATGAGGGTCTCGATGGTAGTTTGGGGGGTGCGCTGCTTGATCTGTGTTACGGTTTGGTACCAGATTTCTGCGCCTCGGTCTTTGAGTTCGTCGCGGTTCACGGAGGTGAGTACGGCATGCTTCACTTGCATCAACTCTATGGCCTCGGCTACGCGGCGGGGCTCGTCGGTGTCGTACTCGGTTGGGCGGCCTGTTTTTACGGCGCAGAAGCTGCACGAGCGGGTACAAGTATTGCCCAGGATCATGAAAGTGGCCGTGCCTGCTCCCCAGCATTCGCCCATGTTGGGGCAGTTTCCGCTTTGGCAGATGGTGTTCAGTTTGTACTCATCCACCAGCGCACGTACTTTTTTGTACTCGGGGCCGATGGGGAGTTTGACGCGGAGCCAATCTGGCTTGCGCTTGCGTTCACTCTTGGAGGGGGCTACTGGTAGGTCGATCATTGACGAATGCTTGTCTTGGAATAGAAGACAAAGGTAGGGCGGATTAGTTTTTGTGGGGCATCAAAAATCACAGCCGTCTTCCCCCATTACCCGCCCGAGATAATCCACGAGTAAATCCGCATTTGCTCGGTCGAAACACATTGGCGGTTTGATTTTGATGACGTTTTCGTCTGGCCCGTCGGTACTCATCAGGAAACCGAGTTCGCGCATCCGATTTTTGAGGTAGGCGGCTTGTTGGGTAGCAGGGTAGATGCCGCTGCGTGGAGCATGATTAGGCGCGGCCGCAGGTGCAGTGGAGGGTTTTACGAGCTCAAACCCAAGGAATAAGCCTTCGCCCCTAACGTCTCCGATGAGTGGGTACTGGCCCTGAAGCTCAAGAAGCAAGGTTTTGAGGTAGTTGGCCGTCTCTAGCGCGTGTTGCTGGAGGCCTTCACGCCTAACTACTTCCAGCACTGCCCGGCCTGCCGCGCAGCTAACTGGGTTGCCACCGAAGGTGTTGAAGTATTCCATGCCGTTGGCAAAGTTGGCCGCTACTTCCGGCGTACAAACTACCGCCCCCAACGGGTGTCCGTTGCCGAGCGGCTTACCGATCGTCACGATGTCTGGCACTACCCCCTGAAGCTCGAAACCCCAAAAGTGATGCCCAACCCGGCCTACACCAACCTGTACTTCGTCCGCAACGCACAGCCCGTCAGCGGCCCGCACTTGGCGGTAAACCTCCCGCAAATACCCCTCCGGCAAAACGATCTGCCCGCCGCAACTAAGGATGCTCTCGGCGATGAAACCGCCGATCTTTTGGCCTTCTGCTGCCCATTCGTCTATCCGTTGGCGGGCGTAAGCTGCGTAGGCGTTGCTGGGGTTTTCGGCGTTGTGGTGTCGGCCCCGGAAGGTGTCTGGTAGGGGCAGGATTTTGGTTTGGGCTGGGCGGCCTTTGCCGCCCTTACCATCGAATTTGTAACCGCTGATGTCGATCGTTCGGCCGGTATTGCCGTGGTAACCGACTTCTACGGCGAGCATGTTTCTGGTGCCAGACCATTGCTCGCACATCCGGAGGGCCAGTTCGTTCGCTTCGCTACCGGAGTTGACGAAGTGTACGACCGAAAGGGACTCTGGCATGGTAGCAGCCAGTTCTTCGGCAAAGAGGACTATGTTTTCGTGAAGGTAGCGGGAGTTGGTGTTCAGTACCGCCGCTTGCCGCTGGATGGCTTCTACTACTGCGGGGTGCTCGTGGCCTATGTGGGCCACGTTGTTGACGGTGTCTAGGTAACGGCGGCCCGTGTGGTCTAGTAGGTATTGGCCTCGGCCTCGGTCTATTTGTAGGGGGCGTTTGTAGGAGACGGATAGGGAGTAGCCTAGGTGAGCTTTTCGGCTTTTTAGGAGTTGTACTTCCGTATAAGTACGGGGTAGTTTGTTGGCCCCGGTTGTGGGTACTTCCGTATAAGTACGGGGTAGCGCCACCACCACCTCTGGGCACAACCAAAGCCAAGCCTCTGCCTCCTCCGGATAGGCCACACCAGGGAAGTCGCCTACAAAGCCCAACATATCCCGCATCACCTGAAAATGGAGATGAGGCGGCCAGTTTCCGTTCTCGTCCGGCGTTCCGAACCATGCTATTTCATCCCCGCTTTGCACCTGCGTTCCCGCCTGAATACCTGCTGTAGAAGCCGCCGAGAGGTGACCATAAAGCGTGTAAAACCGATGGCCCGCCTGCTCGTGCTCCAGCACGATGACGTTGCCGTAACCATGCTGAGTTGGGTCTACGCCAACGCTATGAACGACCCCATCATAAGGGGCCAAAACCGGCGTCTGCGCCGGCCCCCAAACGTCGATCCCGAGGTGAACCGTACGCCAGCGCGGCCCATAATTGCCCTCGGTCGCGAAGTCGTCGGTGGTGTACACCGGCCGGGTTTCGTTGTAGCCGCCGTAGCCGAAGTCTGCGTTGTGGTCTTCCAGTAAGCGCGTGATGCGCCGAGAAAAAAGTACCGGATCATCGTAGTTAACGTAGTTGCCCAAATCCTGACTACCAACACTCAAATCTAGCGGGAAAACGGCTTTCCCTGCTAGGTCTACAACTTTGGCCGGGTTTTGTCGGAGCCATTGGGTAAGGCGGTCGGCAGTTCCTTCTTCTCCTGAAAAGCGGCGAGTGAACCCCTCCCAACCCTCCCCACGGGGCAGGGCTCTTGGAAACGCTGCGCGTTTTTCAGGTGGGTCTTTACGGCCTTTTAGATTTGATTCTATCTTGTTTTGCCCTGCAAAATAAGCCGTTTCAAACCGGGCCTTAGCGTATACAGGATGGACCGCCCTCAGTTTTTCCAATAGTGCCCAAGCCGGTGCCGCACTGATCTGGAGGTATTCGTTTTCGGGTTCTCGTTGTACGTTTTCTGCGGCGGTTGCTACCGTAATCAGTAATCGGCCAATGACCAGATTGAGTAGGTGGCGGAGATCAATTTGCTCTTTTGCGGTTTGCCCGTAGCCTACTACTACTTCGGCCATCGCACCAATTGGGTCGGGCAGGTTCATCCCGGCGTAAGCGCAGGCAATGGCAAGTTCGTTCAAGGTCTGGGTCTGCATCGCGTCGCCGAAGTCGATAACGCCGCATATTTCCCCTGTCTCGCCAGCGAGTAAGTTGTGACCGTGCGCATCGTTGAAATTAACGGATTGAGGCAAGGTGGCCAAATGGGGTAGGGTTTCCTGCTCAAAGCGTTGCCAGAAAAAGCTGGCTAGTTCGGCATGCTCTGCTGTCATGTACTTTGCTAGCGGCTTACAATCAAGCGTCTGGCTCGGGTTCCATTTGAAGGCCTTCGGCGCGTTCGGGTGGGTAAAACCAGCTAAGGCATTGGTCAGGTGAGCAGCCGTTTGGCCCCACTGGAAACGGTGTTTGCGCGTGATGGGCTTGGCTTCTTCTAGCATCCGGCCCGGTACCCAACTGAGTAGCCGCAGCAAACGATGGTCTTCGAGTCTAACAATTTCGCCTACCGGGCGCGGCGTAGCAAACGGCAGCGTTTGCTTGGCGAGGTGCGCAAGCAAATCATACTGGAAGTGAATAATGCCTTCGTCTTGCCCTGGGCGGCTGATCTTGAGGATGTACTGCGTGCCTGCGGCAACCGTGAGGCGGTAGTTGAGGTCTACTTCTCCCATCAGTGGCAGGATGGCCTCAACTTTTAGCCCGAAGTGTTTTGAAGCCAATCTTTTGATGGTCGCGGGGTCGTGGTAGTTTGACATGACGGCAAGATAGGCAACGCGGTTTAGGGACGCCACAAGTTATTTACATGGCGCCCCTAAAGCGATCTCTATTCCTTCGGAACGCCTCGGCAGATCAGCGGGAGTACAGCGTCGTACCAATCTATGAGGGCGATTTCCTTGGCGAGGCGAAGGTCTTCGCAGGCTTCGGCGAGGAGGTTGTTGTCCATCCGTGCCTGACCCCGAACGATGCGGAAGCGGCCGTCTCGAGGGAACATTTCTACTGCTTGGTCCATTTTGGCTAGTCCTTGGTCTAGGGTGGTGCTGTCGTTGGCCATGTTGCTGCCTTCGTTCATGAGGGCAACGGCTTTGTTGTAGTTGCCGATCACCGTCTTGCACCCATCAGACTCTGGGGCGAAGGTGAAACTGACGTTGTACGCAGAGCTTACGGGGCGTTCGTTGTACTCCCCGGGGCTCCACTTACCGAAGGAACTGGTTGCAACGTTCATAGCCTCAAAGGTGAAGTCTGTACCGAGGTCGTTGTAGTCGATAACGTCTTGTACGTCAACCTGGCCATTGGGGTGAATGATCAGTTGAACGTCTAACTGGCCCGTTCTGCAACTGTCTTCCCCGCTAGCAGGGTAGGTGAGTGCTTCGTTGAAGTAGCCCGTTAGGTCGCCTTCATTGCCAATAAACTGGATGCCCTTGGTCAGTTCGGTATAGATCGTATCGCGGCCGTTCATCACATAAGGCTTCTGTTCTTCCAACCGGAACCGGATGGGAAGGGTATACATGTACCGAACGGGTTTACCGCCTTTTATCGCTGGCCGGAACCGAATTTCATTGGCCATACCGATCACGGACCGCAGGGCGGAGAGGCCCAACTGCCCACCGGGATCGCGCAAGACCCGGGCTTTTGAAATCACGCCATTGGCTTCTACGATGAAACCGATCACTACCATACCACTTATGTTTTTTTCACGCGCTTCCGCAGGGTACAAGGCACGTTGATTGATGTAGCTCAGTAGTGCAATCTCGGAGCACTCCGACTTGGCTGCCGCAGTAGTATCGTAGCGCTCGCAGGGCGTAGGGAAGCGGGGCTTCTCGTCAACAATCTGGTAGACGGTAGTGTCAATAGCAACAGAATCAGCAGCAGCGGGTTCCTGCGCCATCAGGAAGAAGGGCAGGGCAAAAAGGAACGTTAGTAGTATTTTCATTTGGTAGGTACGCGTGAAAAGTGGGGAAGAAGAAGATTTTGTGGGCGCGCGCTATAGTGTCTGGCAAAGATAGTCTACTAATCCAGCTTCTCAAACGCACCAAATATTACACCGGGAGATATCGGGGAGGTGGAATACGCAAACCGCTTAGACACAACAATTCGTGTGGCGGGGGAAATAAGGAAAACCATAGGTTGCTCTTCGTGGATGATTTCCTGGAAACGACGGTACAACGGCTCACGGTTTTGGGCATTGACGGACACGGCGATTTGCTTGATCAGGCGGTCTGCTTCAGCATTGGCAAAACCGGTCCGGTTGGTGCCGTTGGGCGGTACGCTGGTAGAGGCCCAAACTTGGGTGAACTCATCTGGGTTCGGGTCTAAGCCCATCCCTTGTAGGCCCATGTCGAAATCTCCTTTATTAAGCTCTCCGTAGAGGGCGCGCCCTCCCATTGGGACTACTTCTACTTCAATGCCAACTTCTTCCATCCATTCCTTCATCAACGCACCGATACCTTCGGCTTCGGGCGAGGGGAAAGTGAGGAACTTGAACTTAAATTCCTGACGAGCTCCGTCGATCTCCTTGTCTAGTGTACCGTCACTGTTAGTGTCTTCCCATCCAGCACTTTTCAGCAGGGCCAGTGCTTTGTCGGGGTCGTAGTCTTTGTGCGGTAGGTCGGTGTAATAATCTTTGCCGTCTAGTACTGGGCCGTGCACGCGGCGGGCAAGCCCGTTGGGGAAAAACTGCTCAATGATGGCGTCGACATCTACGAGGTGGGCAATTGCTTGGCGGGTGGTTTTGTCTTTAAAAACGCCCTTTCGGTTGTTCATCGTTAGGCCGAAGTAACTGGTGCCGGGCACGGCCTCA
>CALEDI010000290.1 GCA_937949535.1 uncultured Lewinella sp.
CGTAATCTCTTTCTCTCCCTTCTCCTCTCTGTCTTTTCTCTATTCCTCTTTGCCCAAGGCAGCCCCTTGCCGGTTGATGATACGGAAGCGTACGACTTTATCCGTCGGCTAACCCTCCGCTACGGTTACGAAGGTTTTCAACAGCCCGCCACAGACCTTGGCCTCCGCCCCAACAGCAGGGCGAGCATGGTGCGCTTAGCAAAAACGTACCAGAAGATATACGGAGAGCGCTTCAGCAAAACCGACAAATACCGCCTACAACGCTTCCTAGACGACAACAACGAATGGTTGGCACTAGAACCCTTAGCGGATACAGAAGACCCCGACCGGGCGGCATTTTGGGTAGGAGACGATTTTGCCCTCAAGTCTATCGAAGACCCGCAACACCGAAAGCAAAAGCCGATCTTTAACCTGTTTTACCCAACTCCAGTGAACTTGCTGGAGGTCAATAGGCCAGATTTTTACCTGCGCCTTAATCCCGTTCTTGACTTTCGCTATGGCAAACAACAGGACGATACTGAAGACTACTTTTTTAACCGCCGTGGGTTGAAACTGCGGGCAGGCATTGATGATCGTATCTTCCTGAATTTTGAAATTCTGGAAACCCAAGCGGGTTTGCCCAATTTCATGCGGCAGTTCCGCAGCCGCTTCGCGGCGGTGCCAGGGGCTGGCTTCACGAAGAACTACGCCCTAGAAGTTGCCAACGTAGCTCGGGGCGTAGATTACCTCAACGGACAAGGCTACGTCTCGGCCGACATCACCAAGCACGTAGGAGCGCGAATGGGCTACGGACGGCACTTCATTGGCGACGGAGAGCGCTCTTTGCTGCTCTCTGACTTCAGCAACAATTACCCCTTCCTTGAGCTCAACTGGCGCATCTGGAAGTTTCAATACCGGAATATTTTTGCAGAACTCACCGCTGGTCCCGGCCGGCAAGGAGCTGATGGTTTGTTGCCCAAAAAATACTTAGCCGCACACCACCTCAGTATCAATATCGGCCAACGGCTTACGTTCGGTCTCTTTGAATCGGTTGTCATGAACCGAGAAAACGGTTTCGATCTGGCTTACCTCAATCCTGTTATCCTGTACCGGACCATCGAGCAAAGTGTTGGTAGCCCAGACAACGCCATCGTTGGCCTCTCTGGGCGTTACCGCACGCCCTTTCGGGTAGAACTCTATGGGCAGTTGGTGCTCGATGAGTTCAAGTTTGACGAACTTTTCGTTTTGCGGCGCGGCTGGTGGGCGAATAAGTATGGCTACCAGATTGGTGCGCGCTACGCAGATGCTTTCGGGATAGACCAGCTTGACCTTACGGTAGAGCGCAACTACGTACGGCCTTATACCTATACCCACCGAAGCCTGAGCAACTACACCCATTTCGCAATGCCGCTGGCGCACCCACTGGGGGCCAACTTCAAGGAGAATTTGTTCGCCATCGAGTACCGGCCCCTACCTCGCCTGCACCTGCGGTCGCGCCTCTACCTCATCACGCAAGGGGAAGGTAATGATGACCTGGTGGTAGGTGAAAACATCAACCTGCCGCACATACTACGCGGGATGGAGTTAGGCAACGAGACCGGCCAAGGCATAGGCTACACCAATACCTTAATCTCTGCTACGGCGAGTTATGAACTGAAGCCCAACCTCTGGTTGGAAGCTGAGTTCCTTTCTCGTAGCAAGGATTCAGAGAGTGCTTCGCGCGACTTAGCAACAACGGTTGTCAACTTAGGTGTTCGGTGGAATGTAGCACGGCAACGGTACGAGTTTTAGGGGGCTTCTATAATAAAGTGCTGGGCAAAGCCAGCCCAAAAGAAACGCCCGGCTGTTTCCTGTAGGAAACAACCGGGCGCAATCTTTTGAAGGACTAAAAGCCTTATTTCTTCAAGGCGACAAGAATCTCCTTCAAGAGGTCGTTGTCGGTTGGTCCTGGGTCTTCAGCCGGAGCTTCTTCTTCAGCTTGAGACTTGTTGTACGTTCTCACGATCATGAAGAGTACGAAGGCGATGATCAGGAAGTTGATGATCATCTGGATGAAGTTACCGTAACGGATAGCTGCACCGGAAGTTACGGTTCCGTCTTCCGCTACTACATCCTCGGAAAGCATGTACTTAAGCTCCACGAAGTCAACGCCGCCCATGGCTTGCCCGATTGGAGGCATGATAATGTCGTTGGTGAAAGAAGTAACAACAGCTCCGAAGGCTCCGGCGATGATGACCGCCACGGCCAGTTCGAGCACGTTGCCCTTCATGATAAAATCCTTAAATTCCTGAATCATTGTAAATGTGTATTGCGGCATTGTATGCACGCGGGTGAATAGTTTGAAGGGGAAAAGATAGTAACTTAATAGCAAACAGTTTTCCGGAGGTTGAATTTTGGTGTTTAACCGCCCAATAACACTACCGCAAACGGTCTGCACTACGGACAAGCTTTTCGTCTTTTTGGATGTAATTACGCGCCAAGAGCCCAAAGATCAGCGTGATGATCGGCAACGCCAATCCAACATCTGGGCTTACCGCACTGACAATTTCTGCGGCGGCATCGGTGAAATAACGGAAGACTCCGTAGCCTACCCCAATTACCGCCAGCACAACCGCGAGCAAGCTAAGCTTCATCTGCAATGGCCGGTTACGAAACAAGAAGATGTTCGCCAAAAAAACGACGCCCGCCAGCGCAAACACACCCATCAGTACGGGGTCGTCAAAGACGTTGTAGCTGCCGTCGTTGAAAAGCTGGCTATTGTCGATTTTGACTTCGCTGTCAGCAGCGTCCGTTCCGAAAAGACCGAAGCAAGCGCCAGAAGCTAGAAGAAGAAAAATGGATTGTATCCGCTGGATCATAGAGTACTAATTTTGCGCGAAGATAGGGGAATCGTCAAACAGTCAAACTATCACTACCTTCGCACCGTTGCTACAACAACTAAATTTTGTCGACCATGCCGAATTCCGTCTACATCTGCGCCGCAGTACGTACTCCCATTGGCTCCTTCGGGGGCGTTTTTAAGTCCCTTTCTGCTCCCGAGTTAGGAGCCGCCGCCATCAAAGGCGCACTGGAAAAAGCCGGTGTCTCGCCCAACGAAGTACAGGAAGTGCTGATGGGTAATGTCGTTTCTGCTAACCTCGGCCAAGCGCCTGCTCGGCAGGCTGCACTCGGCGCAGGCATCCCCAACTCGGTGCCCTGCACCCAAGTAAATAAGGTATGCAGCAGCGGAATGAAAACGGTAATGCTCGGTGCACAGTCCATCATGCTCGGCTACAATGACCTGGTCGTAGCAGGCGGAATGGAAAGCATGAGCAACATCCCTTACTATGTCCCCGATGCCCGTTGGGGAGCTAAGTTTGGTGACCGTAAACTAATCGATGGTCTCAGCAAAGACGGCCTCACAGACGCCTACGACCAGAACGCCATGGGCGTTTGCGCCGACGCAACGGCCTCCAAGTACGCCTTCACTCGCGAAGAACAAGATGCCTACGCTATTGATAGCTATAAACGCTCCGCAGCCGCTACCGAAAGCGGCGCTTTCAAAGACGAAATCGTAGCCGTAAACGTGCCCCAGCGCAGAGGAGATGATTTGGTGATAACGGAAGACGAAGAGTTCCGGAAGGTGAAGTTCGAGAAAATCCCTAGCCTCCGCCCCGCCTTCTCCAAAGACGGAACCGTCACGGCTGCCAACGCGAGCACCATCAACGACGGAGCCGCAGCCCTAGTGCTGGTCAGTGAAGCAAAAATGAAAGCCCTCGGCCTCAAACCATTGGCCGAAATCATCTCCTTCGCCGATGCGGCCCATGAGCCGCAATGGTTCACCACGGCCCCAACCTTGGCGGCTCCGCTTGCTCTAAAACGCGCAGGCTTGAAGATGGAAGATATTGATTACCTAGAGGTCAATGAAGCCTTCGCCGTAGTGCCAATGGCCTTCGGTAAGGAACTTGGCGTAGACCGCGAGAAGATGAACGTCAACGGCGGCGGCGTTTCACTCGGTCATCCGTTGGGCACCTCTGGTGCCAGAATCATCGTTACGCTCATCAACGTACTGCGCCAAAAAGGTGGCAAGTACGGCTTGGCTACGCTTTGCAACGGTGGGGGAGGAGCCTCTGCGGTTGTGGTTAAGCTGGTAGAGGCATAGGAATTAGCATTCAGGATTCGGCGATCAGCATTCAGGTAGCCTGAATATAACGGCGGTAGCCTGAATCCTGATCGCTGATTGCTAATACTTTAACGCTTGCTGATATTGATTGATCTCTCGGAGAGCCTGCAAGCACTTACACACCTTCAGTCTATTTTCCCTATCTTTTCGCCATGAAAAGACTCTGCCCCGAATGCAGCGAGGAATACACCGGCCGGGCCGATAAAAAGTTTTGCTCGGCTGCCTGCCGCGCCGCTCACCACAACCGGCGCAACGCTACCGAACTCGCCTTTCAGCGCAACGTAAACAACATCTTACGGCACAACCGCAATGTGCTCGCAGAGTTGAACCCCGAAGGAAAGGCAAACGTCCGTAAAGAACGCCTCATTGACCGGGGCTTCAAGTTTCGGTACTTCACCAACCAGTACGTTACCCGCAACAACACCCTCTACCATTTTTGTTACGACTTCGGCTACCGGGTTGATGCCGACGACAGCGAATGGGTGTTCCTGATCAAACGTCAGGAATATGTAGAGTAACGCCCCGCATACTTCTTTTCTTAAATAGGAACCAAACCGCCTGACTCATACGTTCGGTAACAGAACGAGAACGCAAAGCACCTCCGGAAAAAACCGGTACTTGGGGCCAAGCGTTCGCCACAGAACCAACAACCCACAAGATTACCGCATCAAACTATGGTACCAAAGAACGACAACCTGCTAACGGGCCTCGTAGTATCCCTCATCATTCCCGTCCTTTCGTATTTCTTACTCCTTCAGCTTCAGTCAATGATTAGTGAGGGGTCTGGCAAAGCCATCTCTTTTGAGTTGCGCACCGTTGCCCTGATCGCAATTTGCCTCAACGTGATGCCACTCAACTACTTCCGTAAGACTTACCGCAACCGAAGCTTGCGCGGCCTAGCTACAGGAACGATGATACTCGCAATGGCTTGGTTTTTCTACTTCGGGCAAGACTTACTAGGTTAGCGCACAGCTTTCTTGAGCAAAGAAAAAGAGAGCGGCTCCGAAGGGAACCGCTCTCTTGAATGTCCGGATTGAGATTGTGTGGGTGTTCTCATTGTGTGAACGATCCGGGAGAAAGTAAAAATATTCGCAATACTGTCATGAGATAATGATCCTCGTTGTTGAGGGAGGAACAACACTAATTTCTTTGTCTAAAATAGTAAGGTAAGGTCGTCTTCTTTTTCAATGCAAAGCAAAGGTAAACCGATTGGCCGGTCGGGCTGCATATCTAATGCATTGCTTACGGAGCGGGGGGGCTGGCTTATTTAACGGTCCTTAGATTAGCCTAAAACTGTTCGAGTTGCTGCGTGGCGAGCCCAGATTCGTCTTTAGGGCTGGTGTTTGCTACTTGTAGGCTGGCTTCGATCTTTTGCAGTTTCTGTAGAGCGAGGTGGTTGGTGAGGTCGTGGTGGCTAGGTACCAACGAGACGTAGCCTGCCTGCAGGGCGTTGGCGTCGGCGTCTGGGCGTTGTTCTTCATTGACGAACTTTCCCGAGAGCCAGTAGTAGGGGCGCCCACGCGGGTCTTCTCCTTTCACGTACTCTTCTACCCAGCGGGCTTCGGCTTGGCGGCAGACCTTAATGCCTTGGATCTGCCCAGCGGGCAGATTGGGGATGTTGACGTTGTAGAGGTTGCCCTCCTCCATGCCGTGTTCGAGTACATAGCCGATCAGTTTTTCTACATACGGAACGCAGACCGAAAAGTCGGCATCTGCTCGGTAGTCTAGGAAGCTAAATCCGATGCTGGGCGTGCCTTCCAAACTGGCTTCCATCGCGGCTGAAAGGGTACCGGAGTAGATGATGTTGATGGCCGCGTTGGAGCCGTGGTTGATGCCGGAAACACAAAGGTCTGGCGTACGCCCATCAAGGAGGACAGACTTCGCGATCTTGACGCAGTCTACTGGTGTGCCGCTACATTCATAGGCTTCTACGTCGTTGCCGAAGGCGTTGCTCTTGCGCACAAAAACAGGCCGCTCGATGGTGATGGCGTGGCCTTGGGCAGATTGAGGACTGTCTGGAGCGACCACCAAGACATCGCCAAACTTGCGGGCGGAGTTGACGAGGGAGCGGAGGCCGCCGGCCGTGATGCCGTCGTCGTTGGTTACCAGTATCAGGGGCATATCGTGTCTTTTTGTGGAGGAGTGAGAGCTTGTCAGGTTGCAGGTTGCAGGGTGCAAGTTGCAGGTTGCAGGTTGCAGGTTGCAAGTTGCACGTCAAACATGTTTGACCGCACCTGCAACCTACAAGTCACGCATGCGACACGGCAACCTGCAACCTGCAACCTGCAACCTACATATAAAGCTGCAAAGCGTAGGAATGGTTCTACGAGGGGGCGTCTTCCTGCCTACCTCGTGCTTTTAAAACCTTCCCTTTGCACCTGCGGCCGCGCCATATACTGTACTAGGCTATTTTTTGGTGTTTCTATTGTTTGATTGCTGAACGCTGAGCCTTGATTGCTAAAACCCTATCATAGAAGATTCGTACTTTCACCCCATGGCAAAGAAGCAGAAAAAACAACGCGCTCCGAAAGCGGCGGGCAGCCCTGAAATGGTAACCGCTAAGCGAAATACTTCGCCACCAGATGGCGCGCCTTGGTTCCGTAAGCCGAGAATGCAAGCCTTGCTGCTTTTTGCCCTCGCTTGCGCCATTTATGCCAATACGCTGGGCCACGATTTTGCGCTCGATGATGCCATCGTGATTACCGACAACAGCATCGTGAAGAAGGGCATTTCCGGTTGGGGAGAACTCTTTAGTCACGATACTTTTTACGGCTTTTTCAACGACGACTCCAAGGCAAGTCTTGTTGCTGGCGGCCGCTACCGCCCGCTCACACCCGCTATGTTTGCGCTAGAGGGGCAAATCAGTGGCAGCCCGTTTTTGTACCACCTGCTCAATGTGCTCTGGTACGCTTTATTGGTGGTGGTGGTCTTTGGTTTTGTGCGTGATTTGGTAAAAAAAGACAACCAGCTTCCGTGGTGGTTCGCCCTCGGGGTCGCGGGCCTTTTTGCTGCCCATCCGCTGCATACCGAAGCCGTTGCCAACATCAAAGGGCGCGACGAAATCATCGCGCTATTGGGCGCAGTCTCTGGTACGTGGCTGATTTTTAGAGCGGCAGAGCGGCAACATTTTTTGGGCGCGGCCGCAGGTGCAGTGTTGGTTTTTTTGGGATGTCTCGCTAAAGAGAACGCCCTGACTTTTCTGGCCGTCATCCCCGCCGTACTCCTCCTCTTCGGCAACCAAGACCGGAGCATAGGGAGGTTGAAATACTTCTTGCCTGCGCTATTGGCTGTTGGTTTGTTTTTGGTTGTTCGGTCTGCCGTCATCGGTTTTTCCTTCGGCGAGCCGGTGCTGGAACTGATGAACAACCCGTTCCTTGAACTGAAAAACGGGAGTTGGACGCACCTCTCCATCGGAGACCGAATGGCGACCGTAATGCATACCCTCTGGGAGTACATACGCTTGCTTTTCGTGCCTACTGGGCTGGTGCATGATTACTACCCGATGGCTGTGCCGGTGAAGTCTTGGGGGCAGGTTACGCCCTGGCTCGGGCTGCTGTTGCACTTGGGCCTCGGAGCGTTCGCGCTGCTGAAGTTCCGTAGCCACCGTTTCATCGCGCTTGGCATCCTGATTTACTTGGCTACGCTGTCCATCGTCAGTAATGTATTTTTCAGTGTCGGTACCAATATGTCTGAGCGTTTCCTTTTCATGCCCTCGTTGGGGTGGGCCATCGCGGTGGTGGCTGTAGTATCGCGGGGTGTTCGGAAGTTTGGCAGCTCAGTTGCCTACGCAATCCCCGTCTTTGTACTGGTGTTTGCTGGCCTAACGATTGCTCGTAACCCAGTCTGGAAAGACAACTTCACCCTCTTCACTACCGACGTGCAGAAGCAACCAAACTCCGCAAAACTGCTCAACGCCGCCGGCGGAAGCAAGGTAGACCGCTACCAAGGGTTGTCGGCCAGCCAGAAACCAGCGCAAACCTACCTGCTCACCGAGGCCGCCGATCACTTGACCCGCGCCATCGAGATCCACCCCTCCTACAAAAACGCTTACCTACTGCGCGGCAACGCTTACCTACTGCTAGACCGTTACGACGAATCCATAACAGACTACGACGAGGCCCTGACCTTAGACGGCGGCTACCAATCTGCTACCGATAACCTCGTGATCGCCCTCACCGCCGCAGGCAAAGACGCGGGGGAAGTAAAAGGCGACCTAACCGGCGCGTTCCGTTACCTCCACCGCGCCGAACAAATGGCCCCCAACAACTACGAAACCCTCCGCTTGCTCGGGGTCGCGTCTGGGGTCTCTGGCCAAACGGCCCAAGCGCTGAACTACTTCAAACGCGCCTCCGAAGTAAAGCCAGACGATGCGGATGCCCGCTGGAACTACGCCATAGCGCTCTACAACGCTGGCCAGACCGAAGCCGCCGAAGTAGAATTTGTCGCTGCCGAACGCCTAAGGCCGGGTATCCGGCAAGAACGGGCAGGGAGGTAGTTGGGTGCTGACTTCTATTTGTTCATCTCCAAGCCTGCAACAACAGGTAGACTGCTGCGCCAAGGGCTACAGCTACGTTCATGGAAGTGTTCTGCCCGAACATGGGCAGGTGTACGCTGTCATCGCAAAGGGCTAATAGCTCCGGCGGGACGCCGTGGTCTTCGGCGCCGGCTACAAGAATGACTTCGCGCCCAGCCGTTTGTACGGTGTCTGGGAGCTGGTACTCCAACAAAGACGTACTCTGGTCTGTGATCTCTAGGGCGATGATGTAAGCTCCGTCGTCTTTGCGCTGGCGCAACAACGCTTGCGCATCCGGACCGTATTGAAAGGGAACGCTCCGAACGGTAGACCTGGCCGTTTTACTAATTTTTGGATGGGGAGGCCGTGGGGTAGCTCCGCCCAAAAGCAAACCGGCGAGGCCCGCCGCGTCGGCCAGCCGGAATGCTGAGCCAACGTTGCGCGGGTCTCGCCAGTCTGGGCAGAACAGCTTGATGGGGTGCCGTTTGCCAGAAGTCTTTATTTCGTGGTGCTCTAACTGGCGCATGAGGAAGGATTCATAAATCAGGATTCAGGGCTCAGCAATCAGGATTCAAGCTACCGCTGTTACATTAGACCGCCTGAACGCTGAACGAAACTTACTGGCTGGCCCACTAGCCCCTTGATCGTGGGATTAATCTATCGGAGAACCTGCAATCGGTTACCTAGATCTCCCCCTTTACTCCCTTATCCCTTTACTCCCTTATCCCCTTACGCTCTAGTCCGTGAAGGAGACCAGTTCGATGTCGAAGATCAGGTCGGAATTGGGACAAATGCTTCCGGCTCCACTTGGGCCGTAGGCGAGGCCTGAAGGAACGTAGAGCTGGATTTTGCCACCAGCACCGATAAGCCGAATGCCTACTTGCCAGCCTGGGATGAGGCGAAGAAGGTTGAAGTTTGTGGGTGCGCTTGAACTGTCAAATACCACATCGTTGGTTTGCTTGCCGGAGTAATTAACGACTACGTCGGCATCCGCATCGGGCTTGTCTTCACCGCCCGGTTCGATGATGATGTAGCGGAGGCCGGAGGCATCGTCAATCTCAGGCGTGATGTTGTTGTCCGCTAGGTACTGGTCCATTGTGGTGAGGCCGCTTTCTTCGAAGCAGGTTTCGTCAGCACATCCCATAGCGAGAAAAACGGCTGTGCAAAGCAGTGTAACGTAAAGTTTCATATTGGTTTTTTTAAAGGAACGCAAAGGTACGTCGGTCCGCTGTTTGGTGGGGAGACTTAATTTAGATCTCTGTTCTAATACTTGCGCTCAATCATGGGGCTGTCCGTTCCGGGGCCGGTCTCGGATTTGCGGATTTCGTCTAGCCGGTCCCTACAGTCGGTACAACTGCCGAGGTGCTCGCTGAACCTGCGTTGGGCCTTTGGGTCGTTCTTTTGGGTTCGGCCCGCCCAGAAATCGGCCAATTCCTCGTCGGTGAGGTGCCGGAAGGCACCTACAACCTCCTTGCCGATGTAGTAGATAATAACCAATGCTGCTACGAGAACTATTATTTTTCCCATGGTGCTAAGATACGGCGGGGTGTACGAATGGTCAACTAGAAGCTTCGCAATCAGATTTCAGGCGGTGGAATGTGACAGCGACAGCCTGAACCTTGATTGCTGGACCTTCACTACTGGTAGAAACGCGAAACAAAAGGCAGATCTACAGTTTGTCATGTACACAGCCGCATTGGTCGGAAAAGGAGGTTGGTTTTCCGCTTACCCTTCGTACATTGCCATCATGTCCGTGATTAATAGTGATAACATCAAGGAAGGAACCGGGAGTTTTCTCGACCGCTTGGGGCGAACCCTTACCCAGCGGCCTTTTTACCACGCTGGTGGTTGGTTTGCCTTTTTTGTGTTGTTGGTGCTGATGCAATGGCGAATTGGAGATTTCTCCTTCGGTCTTTCGGTTGCCAATGAGGCCATTAACATTATATTCTACATCGTTGTTGTTTACATCAACCTGTTGTACCTCTTTCCGCAGTACCTCAAAAAAGGACAATACTGGACTTACCTCCTGCTGCTGCTTGGTGTAGCATTGGTGTTTACGCCCTTGAAGCTGGTCCTGAAGTACTTTCTGTTCTCCAAAGTAGGCAGTATTCAGGACGACATACTCAACAACCTTTACGCTTACTTTTTTAGCACGTTTCTGGTTGCTGGGCTAAGTACCGTCGGCAAAATCATGGTAGACTGGATCGTGCAAAACCGCAAGAAAACCGTCACCGAAAAGGAGAGCATGCAGTCTGAGCTTCGTTTCCTGAAGAGCCAGATCAATCCGCACTTCCTGTTCAATACACTAAATAGCCTTTACGCGCTGACCTTGAAAAAAGACGACAAAGCCCCCGACATTGTCATCAAGCTCTCCGAGATGATGCGCTATATGCTCTACGAATGCAACGAGCCTAAGGTGCCGCTGCGCAAGGAAATTAACTACCTACAAAACTACTTGGACCTAGAACGACTGCGCCAGCGCAAAGGCATCAACATCGAGCTAAAAGTAAATGGTAATGTTTCTGACCAGATGATTGCGCCGCTAATGCTGATCCCTTTTCTGGAGAACAGCTTCAAGCACGGCGTGAACGCCAACATCAAAGATGGGTTTGTGGTAGCAACGCTCAACATAGAACCCCGAGCGGTTCACTTTATCTTGGAGAACAGCAAGGGCTCCCAGATGCCGAGCCAGTTGCACGGCAACCGCCCTAGCGGCGGTATTGGCCTCGTCAATGTTCGCCGTAGGTTGGATCTACTGTATAAAGGCCGGTACGAGCTCAACATTCGGGAGTCTCCCAGCACTTATGCCGTCCACCTAGACCTTGAACTAGCGGCCGCGCCTACTATAAAAATGCCTCCTCCCAACCCGCTAGACCCCTCGAACCACGGCACCAAAGCTTTTCACTAAAAGGCTGGATTTTAACATCCATTTAACGATAATTCATCCAGGTTCGTCGAGCATTTTTCCCGTTATTACTCCAACCCTTTAATTTAGCTCCATGATAAACGCAATTATAGTAGACGATGAGCCGCTGGCTCAGGATATCCTCGAGACCTACCTCGACAAGATCCCTCAAATAGAACTCATTGCTAAATGCGACAACGCCTTTGAAGCAAATGATGTATTAAAGGCCAACGACGTAGACCTGATGTTTCTCGACATCAACATGCCACAACTCACCGGAACCGATTTCCTGAAGGGCCTCTCAGACCCACCCGTAACTATCTTCACGACGGCCTACCCCAACTACGCCCTCGAAGGCTTCGAACTCAACGCCCTAGACTACCTCGTGAAACCGATCAGTACCGAACGCTTCCTCACGGCCTGCAACCGCGCCATCGAGCAAGCCGAACTGAAGCAGAAAGCCAACGCCGGAGAAGTGGTAGAAGAAAAATCTGGTGCCGATTTCTTCTTCGTCAAAGCGGATAAAAAGCTCGTCCGTGTCAACCTCGCCGACATCGTTTACATCGAAGGCTTGAAGGATTACGTCATCATCCGGATGCCAGAAGACCGCGTCATCACCCTCCAAACGATGAAGTCGCTAGATGAGCGTTTGCCCAGCGCTGATTTTCAGCGCATCCACCGCAGCTACATCGTCAACGTGAACCGCATCGAAGCCCTCCACGGCAATATGGTGGAGGTGAAAGAGAAGGGCAAAACAACCTCGCTGCCGGTTGGGAAGTCTTACCGAGAGGTTTTATCTGGCCGAATTGAAGGCTTTAAGCTGTAAAAAATCCCTAAACCCTTGTCTGTAGATAAGAGCGGTTAGTCACCTTTTTTGGTGGCTAACCGCTTTTGTTTTTCCGTATTTTTTTCTGAATTGTGTGTTTTCTTGCAAAATTTATGCACGATAATCGTCTGTTTGCCAACTTTTCACTAGGTTTATGCAAACAAAACATGCAATATGAAAAAGTATATCGCCGAACTTATCGGCACCTCTTGGCTCGTACTGGGAGGGTGTGGTAGTGCCATTCTGGCTGCTGCCTACCCCGAACTCGGCATCGGTTTCGTGGGTGTCGCCATCGCATTTGGCCTTACGGTTGTTTCCATGGCGTACGCTATTGGTCACATCTCTGGCTGTCACCTCAACCCAGCGGTTTCGATTGGGCTTTGGGCTGGTGGTCGTTTCGACGGCAAAGACCTACCGGGTTACATCATCGCCCAAATATTGGGTGGTTTACTTGGTGCGGGCATCCTCTACATGATTGCTAGCGGCAAGGCTGGTTTCGAGGTTGGTGGCTTTGCTTCCAACGGTTACGGCGAGCACTCTCCGGGCGGATACTCCATGATGTCTGCACTGATCTGCGAAGCAGTTCTCACGTTCTTCTTCCTCTTCGTTATTCTGGGCACTACCCACTCCAAAGCCTCTGCTGGCTTTGCTGGCTTGGCTATTGGCCTCTGTTTGACGTTGATCCACCTCGTCAGTATCCCCGTAACGAACACTTCCGTGAACCCTGCACGTAGTACCAGCCAAGCACTTTTCGCTGGCGGTTGGGCTATCGAGCAACTGTGGCTCTTCTGGGTTGCACCAATCATCGGTGCGCTCATTGCCGGATTTGTCTATAAGATGCTTTCTCCGGAACGTAATTAAACAAAACCAAATAGTCTACTTCCAGTAAGTAGGAATCGTTGAAAAATTAAACCGCTAGGAGAATGTTCTCCTAGCGGTTTGGTTTTTGTACATAGGGGGCAAATCATAGGGTGTGTAATCTGCCTATAAATTAGTCCGCCGACTATCATCAAAACGCGCAGCGTTTTTATAAGCCCCTCCCCCGTGGGGAGGGGTTTAGCTGCGCTGCTGCCTACGGCGGTG
>CALEDI010000291.1 GCA_937949535.1 uncultured Lewinella sp.
GAATCCTTTTTCGCTCACAGGGCTAGGTGCATACTTAGTCCTTACATAAACACTTTGCCCTCTAGAGATTACGAGTTCTTTACGTGGCGAAAAAGTTCGCCTGTCGAGTTTGGTGGACATTCTTATCACCCTACTCCCGAACCCTAGCCTCCAATGGCCAAACCCTCGTAGGCAACCACTCGAAGCCCTAAACCGTTACTTCAAAAAATAACCATGAAAACGTTAGTCCTAGGCGCAACCCCCAACCCAGAACGTTATGCCTTCAAAGCGGCCAATAAACTGGTCAGCAACGGTCATGAAATCGTGAACGTAGGCATCAAGACCGGGGAGGTTGCTGGCGAAGAAATCCTAAACGGAAAGCCAGAAGTGGAAGGTATAGACACCGTAACCCTCTACGTTGGGCCCCAGCACCAAACGCCTTACTACGAGTGGTTGGTGGAAGACGTAAAACCCCGCCGGATCATCTTCAACCCCGGCACCGAAAACGCCGAACTGAGCATGTTGGCCCGCAAAGCGGGCATTGAAACGGAAGTGGCTTGTACGTTGGTATTATTGGCCACCAACCAATACTAAGCTTCCGTGAACCCTAAACCTTACTTCTTATTGCGCTTGGCGGCCATTAGTGCTTCGCTTGGCATCGGGTGGCTTGCGCTCACCAACGGACTGGCTTTGCGGGAGTTGCTCTGGGATGCAACGGCTTTTGGCCCGGTGCCGGAAGCCTTTGGTTGGTCTTGGAAGGAATGGGTTACGAGCGCGGGCGTAGACCGGGGCATCACGTTGGCGGAGAAAACAATCGGCGTGGTTTTCCTCTTGCTTGCGGGCTTGTTGGCCTTCCGCTCTAAGGGGTATTCGGGTTGGCTTGTGGGGCTTATCCCCTTGGTGTTGCTCCTGAGTTTGCGGCCGTTGCTTTTCTGGAAGGCGCATTTTTACCAGCTTGGGGCTTTATTAGAGTTGGCGATGCAGACCTTGGCGCCCTTGCTTTTTGTGTGGTATGGGCGCAAAATCTCCGACAAGCCTGCGGCTTGGGCGGCTGGTTTTTGGCGGTTTGTTGGTGCTACGACAGCCTTTGCGTTCATCGGCCATGGGTTGTATGCGGTTGGTTTTTATCCCGTTCCGGCGCACTTTGTGTTCATGACCCAGTCTGGGCTTGGGGTGGGGGAGGACGCGGCGCGCCAACTCCTATTTTCCGTCGGGATACTCGACTTTTTAGCGGCTGCTTTGCTACTGTTGCCCTGGCGAAAAGCTTGGGAGGTAGCGCTTGTTTGGGTAATTCCGTGGGCCATCCTTACTACGCTCGCTCGGCTGTGGAGCTACGGCGGCTTCGTTGGGGTTGATACGCTGCTGACCCAATGGTTGCCGCAAGTGGTGGTTCGTTTGCCGCATGTTTTGCTGCCTTTGGGGCTGTTTTTTTGGTCGCGTGAAACTCGGTAGGGAGCGCGAGGTATTTAGGGGGCGCGGCCGCAGGTGCGGGGCAAGGGTGATGGGCACGTGAACTCGCCTGTAAAGTTTGGTATTACTGGTAAGAACGCTACGGGGTCCGAGTAGTGATTTTAACACTATAGCCTAGGGAATATACATAAGTTTACGAAGGTCAGTTGAGTGCCTAAACCCCACCCCGACCCTCCCCGTGGGGGAGGGAGATTGTGAAAACGCAATGCGTTTTTAGGGCAGAGTTGGTAGTAACCGCGAGAATTCGTCTCTAAATGATAAAAATAGCAGTCGCCAACGATTTAGCGAAGGCGGTAGCCGTAGCGGTTTTGCTCCCCTCCCCAATGGGGTAGGGGCTGGGGGTGGGGTTTTGTGGCCCATATCAACTTATGTATATTCCGTAAACTATAGCCCAACGAGCGGAGCGAGCTGCCTCGTCTTTAGTGCTGGTATCAAACTTAACAACCCACTAACCCCAAACGCTCGGAGCGGGCTGAAATTAGTTTTACTGTACTCGTACTCAGTACAACTCCTTTTGGCCGCAAGACCTCCCCCCAAAAAACCTCCCCCAGCACCCGCGCCCGCGCCCAGAAAAAGCCACGGCAAAGCGAAAATCAGATTTGCCTAAACCTTAGCATTTTGGAAATGTTATGAACAACCTATGACAACACCCACGCGCATCTGCGACCTACAGGAAAAGCAAGCCTACGGCAACTTTGGAGATATTGAAGTATGGCCCGGAAAACCCTACCCACTGGGCGCAACCTGGAGCCCCGCTGGCGTAAACTTCGCCGTGTTCAGCGAACACGCCTCTCGGATAGACCTTTGCCTTTTCCCAGAAGACTGCCCCAACGAAGAGGCCCATCGGATACAGATGATGGAACAGACCGACTTGGTCTGGCACTGCTTCATCCCCAACCTGAAAACGGGGTGGCGCTACGGCTTCCGTGCCCACGGAGATTGGAACCCGATGGTGGGCAAGGTCTTCAACCCCAATAAACTGCTCATTGACCCCTACACGAAGGCCATCGACGGTGCCATAGAGTGGAACCCCGCCATGTTCCCGTACCCCATCGAGGAAGCCGCCGAAAACCGCTTCCAGATAATGGACGATGCCGACTCGGCCCCCTTCATCACCAAGGGCGTCATCATTGATACCACCTACGACTGGGAGGGCGTTTGCCGCCCAGAATTGCCGATGCACCAAACGGTGATCTACGAAGCCCACGTGAAAGGCCTTACCCAGCAGCACCCCGACGTGCCGGAAGAACTGCGCGGCACCTACGCGGGCTTGGCTCATCCGGCCATCATTGGGTACCTCAAAAACCTCGGCATCACGGCCATCGAGCTGATGCCCGTCCACCACTTCGTACAAGATGATCGGCTGGTGAAAATGGGCCTGCGCAACTACTGGGGCTACAATAGCCTGAGCTTCTTCGCGCCACACGCCGACTACGCCTCCAGCGGCCACGCCGGAGAGCAAGTACGGGAGTTTAAGGACATGATGAAGGCGTTCCACAAAGCCGGCATTGAGGTCATCCTAGACGTAGTCTACAACCATACCGCCGAGGGCAACCACTACGGCCCAATGTTGGGGATGAAAGGGCTCGACAACGAAAACTACTACCGCCTCAAAGCAGACGAGAAGCAGTACTACATGGACTATACCGGAACCGGCAATACGGTGAATATGCTGAGTCCGCGCACCCTCCAACTGGTGATGGACAGCCTCCGCTACTGGGTTATAGACATGCAGGTAGATGGTTTCCGGTTTGATCTCGCGAGCGCCCTCGCTCGCGGGTTGTTTGAGGTGGGTAAGCTTTCTACTTTCTTGGATACCATTCACCAAGACCCGATCATTAGCCAAGTAAAACTGATTGCTGAGCCGTGGGATGTAGGGCCGGGCGGCTACCAAGTCGGCAACTTTCCCGTACTCTGGAGCGAATGGAACGGTAAGTACCGAGACAGCATCCGCTCCTTCTGGCGCGGAGACGAAACGGGCGTTGGGGAATTGGCCTACCGCCTGTCTGGCTCGTCGGACCTCTACGAAATTGGCGGCCGGAAACCCAGCGCGAGTATCAACTTCGTTACCGCCCACGACGGCTTTACCCTCCGCGACCTCTGGAGCTACAACGACAAACACAACGACGCCAACGGCGAAGGCAACCGCGACGGAGACAACAACAACCACAGCTGGAACTGCGGCGTAGAAGGCCATACCGACAACGCGCAGATCAATGCGCTGCGCGCCAAAATGCAGCGCAATATGCTCTCTACGCTCTTCCTGAGCCAAGGCGTACCGATGCTGACGATGGGCGACGAGTACGGCCGCACCCAAAACGGCAACAACAACGCTTACTGCCAAGACAACGAAATAAGCTGGTTTGACTGGAACTGGACGGCCGAGCAACGCACCCTGCACAGTTTCACCAAAGCCCTGATTCAGCTGCGAAGGGAAAACCCCATCTTCCACCGCCGCCGCTTCTTCGATGGCCGGAAAATGGAAGACAATACCCTCGGCGACATCCTCTGGGTCAATGCTTCCGGTCAGGAAATGACCAATAAAGATTGGAACGACTCCCGAACCCGCAGCCTAGGTATGATCTTGAACGGCGAAGCCATGGTAGAGTACGACGAGCAGGGCCAACGCATCAAAGACGATATTTTCCTTCTGGTATTAAATGCTTGGCAGGAAGGCGTAAACTTTACCCTCCCCGGCGTACGTGATCTCACCCACTGGGAATGCCTGATTGATACCGACAAAGGCCACATCCCGATTGGCACCGACCTGCCCGCAGACACGGAGATTACGCTTTCCCCGAGGTCGCTCTCGCTCTACTGCCTCAAGAACCAGAAGTCTAACCTCACCGAATTCGGTAAGCGTAAGGTCAACATCGTTGATCAGGTACGTAAGCTTTGGGAATTGATTCAGGAGTAAGCAAAGGGTGAAAGGAGTAAGGACTAAAGGGCGAGACAGGAACTCGATATCCCGATTTTAGGCAGTAAATTTGTCCTGTTCCTCCCTTCCCCCTTTACCCCCCCCTCTCCCTTACTCCTTTCCCCCCTTACTCCCTTACTAATGCAACTACTCACTCACCAACAAATAGCAAGTAAAGTAACCCGCCTAGCGATGGAGATACTGGAGCGGAACACGGAAGAGTCTGAGCTGTTCGTCATCGGGATCAACAACCGGGGAATGGAACTTGCCCGCCGCTTATTGGCTGGCTTACGGACGATGTCTGGGGCGCCTATACACCTGCGCCAACTCACCATTAACCCCGCCAGCCCGCTGGAGCCAGGGCCTGTTCTGGAAGGCGACATACAAGAACTTACAGGGAAGGCAGTCCTTTTAGTAGACGACGTCGCCAACACCGGCCGAACCTTGTTTTACGCCCTGAAACCGTTCACGGAAATCCAACCCTCCAAAATTGAGGTAGCCGTACTTGTTGACCGAAGACACAAAAGCTGGCCAATCTACGTCACCTACCGAGGCATGGACCTGTCTACCACCCTCGGCGACAATGTCCTCGTAAATTTCGGCGGCGACGGCGACGTCGCGGTACTGGAATAAAGCGGTAATACCGAAAAATAGCGGTAAAAACCACGAGAAAAGTTTGGATTTCTCCGAAATACCAATTTTTTTCCTGCAACCTGCAACCTGCAACCTGCAACCTGCAACCTGCAACCTGCAACCTGCAACCTGCAACCTGCAACCTGCAACCTGCAACCTGCAACCTGCAACCTGCAAC
>CALEDI010000292.1 GCA_937949535.1 uncultured Lewinella sp.
CTCCAGCTCCTCAACGAGGTCTTTTAGCTTGTGGCGGATCACTTTGTGGTAGTCTTGCCCGTAGGCGTAGCGGCTAATTTTCGGGGCTTCCTGGCTCGGCGTATCGTCTTCGGGGAAGTAGTTGTAGAGCAAGGACACAACGCTCTTCGCCCCCGGCACCAGCTTGGTGGGGTCTATCCGTTTGTCGAAGTGGTTCTCCATCCAGCGCATCGTGCCGTGCTTGCCTTGGTTGAGCCATTCCTCCAGTCGGCGTGCCTCCTCGGTCAGTTGCTCCGCCTTGGCGATGCCCACGAAGGAGAAGCCGGCCCGGAGGGCGCGTTGTTTTACTTCGGCGGAGAGGGAGTGGGAGGAGAGCATTCAGGATTTAGGGTTCAGCGTTCAGTAGGTAGCATTCAGCGTTCAGGGCTCAGCATTCAGGGTTCAGCATTCAGCATTCAGGACGCAGACCACTTATTAATAGAGAGGTCCGTTTTATGGGCAAACTCTCCACGGAATTTATCGAGGTTCTTAAGCATGTAAGATAGCAGTTTCTCAATTTCGAGGGCAGCCTCATAATGAATGATGAATTCTTGATTATCGATGTATTTGCATAGTCTTGCGTACCTCAGCCCGCTTACTTAAACAACCCCTCCACCAACCAATCCGCTACCAACTGCCGGTTTTTAGGGTCAACGATCCGGACCTGGTCTGAGGGGTTGGTGATGTTGCCCAGTTCGATGAACACGCCGCTGCATTTGGCTTCGCGCAGTACGAAGAGATCGCGCATCCCGACGGTGCCGGCGTAGCCTCGGCCCTTACGGACTTGGTCGTACTTCTTGCGCACTACGGCCTGCATCTTTTCGGCTTGTCTTGCGCCGATGAGGTCGGTTTCGTGGTGGTAGAAGAAGAGGTCGATTTTTTTGTTCTTTGCTCGGCTGTCTACATGGATGGAGATCATCGTTTGGTCGGTGATGCCCTTGGCGATGTAGTCGTCGTAGAGGCCATTGATGATGTTGGTGCGTTGGGCTAGGCGGGCTTTCTGCTGGTAGGGGATGGGCTGGCCGCCCCAAGCGGTTTCGTCTTTGTCGCCTTTGAGGTATTTGTCGTCGCGGATCCCTTCGGTATCCCGTATGATCATGTAGGGCGTACCGCCGTGGGCGAGGATGTTGCGGGTTACGCGGAGAGCTACGTCGTAGGCATATTCGTCTTCGTGGAGGTGGTGGCCGGCGCGTTTGCCGATGGTGCCGGGGTCTGGCCCGCCGTGGCCGGAGACGATGTAGAAGACCCGGCCCGCCAGCTTATTGTCTTTCTTAGGTACGTAAGCGTACTTCTCGCCGAAGATGTCGAAGGTTCGGTAGGCGGAGGTCGTGACCTGTTCGGCCTTTTGGGGCTTCGCACCTGGCTTTCCACCGGTCTTTGCGATTTCGCCCGCGCCCAAAATCTCTTCCGGAGCCGCTTCCAGCTTTTCCTCGAAGCAGTTGTCGATGTGGAAGGGGACGTACAAAATCTTGTCTTCGCGGAAGTCTTCGGGCCGTACCTCCGCCGCGAGGAGGTCTTCGTTGTAGTGCTGTATGGCGAGGGCGCGGGCGTAGTTGTCGTTGCCCGTGGAGGTCCGGATGCTTTTGCCGTCGAAATTTTTCACCTCGACGGGCAGTTTGTAGGCCTTCCCGATGAGGAGGTTAGCGTTTTTCTTCAGCGTATTCAGCCGATAGAATTCGTTGAGGTTGCAGGAATAATCTAGTAACTGGTAGCGGCGTAAGATGGCGTAAATGCCGTCTCCTTTCTGGGCCGTGACGAGTAGGTGCTCCGCCGATAACTCTAGGCTGAAGGCGACGAGTGCAACGAAAAAAAATAGTTTACGAAAGGTCATATTTGGGTTGGGGGAAAGACTTTGGCGGCCGCAAGATAAGTAATGGTCTCTTTGGCGGCTATCTTTGCCCCACAAATGTCTACCTTCCAACAAATCATCCACCTCCTTACCTGGGAGTTGAAGACCGAATGGCGCAACCGCTACGCGCTGGGTTCGGTCTTGCTCTACGTGGTGGCTACTACGGTGGTGATCTATTTTGCGGTGCAAAATTTTAGCGCCATGACTTTTAACGCCCTCTACTGGGTGGTATTGTTTTTTGGCGCTACGGTGGCGGGCGGGCGCAGTTTTCTGCGCGAAGGCGGCCGACGACACTACTACTTTTATACCCTCGCTTCGGCGGAGGCCCTGCTTGTCAGCAAGTTCCTCTACAACACGCTCATCATTTGGCTCATTAGTTTGCTGACATGGGCATTGCTTGGCTTCTTCTCTGGGCAGAGCTACGTGTTGGAGCCGCTTTATTTTCTTGCTGCGCTATTGCTTGGTGGCTTGGGTCTCAGCTCGGTGCTCACCTTCGTGGCAGCCCTAGCTGCCCGCGCCGGAGGCAGCGGCACGCTGATGGCCGTACTCAGTTTTCCGCTGGTGATTCCGCTGCTTTACCTCTTGGTAAATGCGGGCGGCTACGCGGTGGGGCTCACGTCTGGGCAAGAAGAAACGTACCTCATGCTGGCCGCAGCGATTGACCTGCTGGGGCTGGCGGTGGGCTTGGTGTTGTTCCCGTTTGTTTGGCGGGACTGACTACGCCGCCTTAAGCAAAATCCGAATCGGAGACCCATCGCTCCCTGCCAGTTTCAGCGGCAGGCAGATCATTTCGTAGTCGCCTTCGGTGATCTTGCGCAGGTCTACGCCCTCGATGATCCAGACGTTGGCGCTCATCAGTGCGCGGTGGGTTTGGGGGTTGCCTTGGTGGAATGGGCCGACGGAGAGGTAGTCTACGCCGATCAGGGCGAGTTTCCGCTGGCCGATCCATTTGGCGGCTTCGGGGCCGATGCCTCGGTACTCGGTATCGAAGGGGTCTTGGAGCCAGAAAGCCTTGTCTGAGTTGGGGGTGCGGAGTAGTAGGCGTTCGCCAGCTTCTAGCGGGCGGGTGCGGGCCTCGTAGGCGTCTAGGTGCTTGGGCAAAACGGGGCCTTCGCAGTCGATGGCCGCGATGCGTACCGGCCCTAGGCCGACGTGGATCGGGGCGCGGCTGATGTCGATGCCTTCGGCCATAAAGTGGTTGGGCGCATCCATGTGGGTGCCGGAGTGGGCGCTGAAATGCAGCATGGTTACCTTGGCTTGGTCTCCGCAATGGATGCAGCTCAGGGTGTCAAACTTCGTTTCGGGCTGGCCTGGCCAGCCGGTCATGCCGGGGAAGATGGGGTAGGTTACGTCGGTCCAGTTTTCGTACCAGTTGCTCATAGTTGGTTTTTTTGCGCGGTCGCGGGTGCAAAGCTAGCTTTTTAAGGAGCAGTGTGGGGAGATTGTTTTAGCCAGCGGGGTGAATACAAGCCCCCCTCGGAGCCAAATAACCTTCAAACTGCCCTGAATGGAAATGCTTAAGCACAAATAATCTACCAACATAACACGTACCTTACCTCCCTAAAACCAAAACGCCAATTCCGTGCTCCGCTACGCCATTCGCAGACTAAGCCTTCTACCTCTGAGCCTCTTCCTGCTCAGCCTGATCTGCTTTGGCCTCTTGCAACTAACCCCAGACGATCCCGTGCAACGATTGTTGCCCGACGAAGACGCTCGCCTCTCCAACAACGACCCAGAGGCCTACGACCGCAGCTACCGGTCTGCTGCCGCAGACCTCGGCTACGACCGGCCAGCATTCTACTTCTCCCTCCAAAACGCGGCCCTGCCGGATACGCTCTACCGCATCGTGCGGCCAGAGGAGCGCGCCCTCTTGCGCGCCTTCACCCTCCGTACCGGAAACTGGCCTGCGGTAAGCCACTACTACCACACCCTGAAACGCATCGCTTGGGCGCCTGCCTCCGCAGACCAGCCCGAAACCACCACCCTGCTCCGTAGGCTCCTGCTCCAAAACGACTTCGACCGCGCCAAACAAAGCATCAACGACCTCCCCAACGCTCCCCAAACCGCCCCGCTAAAGGCCGCCTTCAGCGCCCTAGAAACCCAAACCTCCCGCGCTAAGCTCCTCCTCCCCGCCCTAGACTGGCATGGCTCCAACAACCAGTACCACAACTGGATTAGCAAACTCCTACGCGGCGAACTGGGCGTTTCCCTCAACGATCGCCGACCCGTCGGGAAAAAAATTGGGCGAGCACTGAAATGGACCGCCCTCATCAACGGCTTCGCCATCCTGCTGGTGTTCTTCCTATCCATCCCCCTTGGCCTCTACATGGCCGGATACCGAGGTGGGCGGTTTGACCGCATCACGACCGTCGGGCTGTTCCTCCTCTTCGGCATCCCGTCTTTTTGGGTCGCTACGCTGCTGACCAACTTCTTCACTACCCCTGCTTTCGGGATGGACTTCTTCCCGAGCATGGGCTTCGGCGAAGTACCCGAAGGAGCCTCCGTTTGGCAAATCATCCGCATCCGGGCGGCACACCTTTTCCTGCCGGTGCTCTGCTTGGCCTATCCGAGCTTGGCCTACGTGAGCCGGCATTTGCGCCGCTCCGCCGCCCACGAAATGAACCAGGCTTACGTGAAAACGGCGCGGCTAAAAGGACTGTCTCGCTCGGCCATCCTTTGGCGACACGTTTTGCGGAACGCTTCCTTCCCGATCATCACCCTCTTGGCTGGCATCTTACCCGCCTTACTGGCTGGTAGTGTCCTCATCGAACGCATCTTCAACCTGCCGGGGATGGGCCAACTCCTCTACAATGCGGCGCTTGTACGAGACTGGCCTGTGGTCATCATCGTCGTATTGCTCAGCGGACTGCTCACTGCGGTGGGGCTGTTGCTGGCCGACCTCGCCTACGCATTCGCTGATCCGCGCATCCGGCTCAACGCCACTAAACCCTCCGCCTCATGAAGCAGAAAGGATGGTTAAGGCGGGCGGCAATTGTTTGGCTACTCGGTCTCCTGCTGGTGGCCGTGTTTGCCGACTTTCTTGCCAATGACCGGCCCCTCATCGTTAGCGTTGCCGGAGAGACGCGCTTCCCCGTATTGCACGAATACGGCGAAAGCCTTGGCCTCGTTAGCCCCTACCAGCCAGTCGTTCGCAACTGGAAAAAAACCGAAACCGATTGGGCAATCTGGCCCGTAGTTCCTTACTCCGCTGGCGCATCGGATCTTAAAAACAGCAACTTCAAATCTCCATTCGACAAGCAAGATACCGCCCCCCGCGCACGCCACTACCTCGGTACCGATGATTTGGGCCGAGACGTATTGGCGGGCCTGATCGCTGGTTCCCGGGTAGCCATCTTCGTCGGCATCGGCTCGTTGTTGATCTCGCTCTTGATCGGGGTGCCGCTGGGCGGCGTGGCCGGCTTTTTTGGCAACGATGGCCTGCGCGGAACGCGCGCGCGCTGGTGGGGCCTCTCCGTTGGTGGGCTACTGGGGCTGCTCTACGCAGCAGTGAGCCTATTGCCCTTTTTTCGGGTAGAAAGCTTCGGCCTTACCATCCTGCTGCTGCTTGGTGGTTTTTTGCTTGGTGGGTGGTTGCTGGCGTTGTTGTTGGGGCTTATTCCCTTCTTCCGCCAACCGGCCAGTTTTCCCGCAGACGCCGTTGTGCTTCAAGCGGTGGAGCTATTCGTCAACATCCCGGCCTTGGTGTTGCTGATTGCCCTGCTGGCGGTCATCAACCAGCCCTCGTTGTGGGTGGTCGTGTTGGTGATTGGGGTACTGCGCTGGCCGACCGTAGCGCGGCATTTGCGCGGCGAATTGCTCCGCATTCGCAGCCTTCCATACATCGAGGCGGCGAGGGTGAGCGGCCTTGGCCGCTGGCGCATCCTGTTCCGGCACGCGCTACCGAATGCCATCGGTCCGTTGCTGGTCGTGAGCGCCTTCGGGCTGGGCGGAGCTATTTTGCTGGAGGCGTTTCTCTCCTTCCTTGGCATCGGCATCCCCGCCGATGAGGTGACCTGGGGCAGCTTGCTGCGGGGCTCCCGCAGCCGGCCAGATGCTTGGTGGTTGGCCGTGTTCCCCGGCGTCTTGCTTACTTTTACGGTGTTGGCGGCTAATGTTTTGGGGGAGAGGGAGTAGTTTGCGCTGGCTGCTATCTAAGTTGATTTTTTTAATCAACAATGATCTCTGCAAGCCTTTGGTATAGAGTTCACGCCATAAAACTAGAAAGCGAGATCAAGAAGAACAAAGCAGACCGAAAAGCCCAGCACGACAAAGTACAGTGTACATTTAGGCTCGGGAATACGGGGTAAAGTTGTGTAACCTCTACTTGTGAGGCTTCCTGAAAGCATCACCCCAACCGATAACACCTCCCCCCACTAAATCCAACCAGCACAACCTCCCCATCCACCACCGGCCGGAGTACATGGCTACTCTCATCAGTTGTAAACAGCAGGTCGGCTTTCGTCCAGGGTTTGGGGATTTCTAGCCGGACAAGCTCCTGCGCCGCCGCCGCGAAGCTGGCGACGAAGAGGTAAGCCCCGTCGCCATCGCTGGCCGGGCGGAGCCAGGCGAGTACCGGCTCATCGGGCGTACCGACCGAGAGTACCTCCGGCGCACCGAGGTGCGCTAAGATGCCCGCTGCGAACTTGTGCAAGCCCGTCAGCTGGGCAAAGAGGTCGAGGTTGCCGCCCCAGCGGAAGGGGCCGGAAACCATCTTGTCGCCACGGGTTTCTTGGAAAACGTAGAGCTTGGAGTAGAACTCGTTGGCCCACCGGTCTTGGTGGCGGTCGCGCTGCTCGTAGCCGAGGCTAAAGTAGAGGGGTAGGGTGCCGAGAAATAGGCCGGTGAACATCCGAGCGAGTTCGCCGTGGTGGTGGAAGTGGTCGAAGCGAGGGTCGTCTTTGTCGCCCGTGATGGCCGTCCAGGCGGGGGTGACAGGGGTAGTATTGGCTACCTTGAGGTAGTGAGTGGTCATTTCCCAGAACTCCGCCGTGCCGGGCACGGTGCTTTGCAGGTTGCCGAGGGTAACCTCGGCTTCGCTAGCGGTTAGGTGTTCCACTTCGTCGCCGAAGGCCATGTAGCCGGGGGCGGTGAGGAAGGACTCGGCGAAGTAGGCGAAGTGGGGGGCTTGGTGCTGGATGGTGTTTTTTACCGCTTTTAGGGGATCGTAAAACCTCACCCCCGGCCCCTCTGCGGAGGAGATGGGAGACGTGAGAGGGGCGGCATCCCCCGGACTTCGCTGCGCTGCGTCCGGTGTTATCCGAGGGGTATTCGCTCCGCGAAAGCTTGGCGGGGCAGAGCCCCCCGGCCCCTCTGCGGAGGAGAGGGGAGACGTGAGAGGGGCGGTATCCCCCGGACTTCGCTGCGCTCCGTCCGGGGTTATCCGAGGGGTATTCGCTACGCGAAAGCTTGGGGGGGCAGACGTGGGAGATGGGAGCATCTCTGCGGGGACGCCTTCGGGGCGCATTTGCACGTGGCTCATGTCTCCGCGCATGAAGTCGAAGTTGTAGCGGGTTTGCTGGGCGGCGTAGTGTTGGGTGAGGTAGTCCCAGACGAAGGGGCGGGGCTGGTCGAAGTTGATGGCCCAGTCTTGGTTGTCGTTTTTGCGGGCGTAGAGTTTGTAGCGGGTTAGGGGGCCGAAGGCGCGGCTCATTTCGGTGGGTTGCGTGATGCGGTAGTCTCGCCAAACGCGGCCAGCGTCGTCGGTGGTCATGGCTTCGGGGCGGGGGTCTACTTCTAGGCCTCGGTAGGGTGGGGCCATGGTGGCGGGGGCGGGCTCGTAGCCTTGGCGGTAGAGCCAGTCGATCAGGTCTAGGCGGCGGGCCTGTCGGCCGCCATAGTCTTTGGGCTCGCCGAAGAAGAGCTTTAGGCGGTCGGCTTCGGGCAGTCGCCAGAGCTCACCGACCATGCCGTAGGCAGGTTGGGCGGGGCCGCGCGCGCGGAGCCAGTCGAAAATCGCGCCCTGAACTTCTTCGTGGAGGTATTCGCGTTGGTCCAGAATTTCGAGGTCGTCGCGCAACAGCCATTCAAATAGGTCGGGGTTGGCGAGTACGATTTCGCTGTAGCGGTCGGTATGCGGAATCACGTCCATCCCGACTACCTTGCCGAGGGCGTGTAGGAAGTTGACGACCACCGCTAGCTGGTCTTCGATGGCGCTGAGGTGGGGAAACATCCGCAGCATATCCTTGCTGTAAAACTCCGGATTGATCTCCCAACTCGCCATCCCGTAGAGGCTCCCGACTACGCCCGGCTCCCAGATGGGCAGCAAATGAACGCCTCGAATATGGTCGGGTAGGGTGATGGCGTAGTGCAGCACTTTCCAGAAGTCGCCGATGGTCCGTACGTTGACGCCTACGGTGTGGGTGGTCTTTAGCCAGTTGCCGTTCGGCTCGCCCGCTACGGGCGAGGGGAAGGCTAGGGTAGGGTTTAGGCATGCGCTGTAGGTCGCCTCTCCGAGGCGTTGGTAGAGCAACTCGCTCACCTCGGTAGGGGCCATGTTCATGGCCTGCTCGGGCGGTAGGCCGATTACCCAAGAGGTTTCGCCGGAGGCGTAGTCTTGTAGCCTGCTGGTAATCTTGTGGTCTGGTAGTGGTTGCTGCATTTGGTGGGGTTTGTTGTTGCGCGGCCGCAGGTGCTGGGGAGGTTTTGGGGCCGGTCGAGGCTTTCCAAGCCGAGTGCTTTGGCGTAGTGTGCCTTATCTCCCGGTCGAGACTTTCCAAGCCGAGCGCGCTAACACTCGGCCTAGAAGGCCTCGACCGGGACGATGACCGTACCCTTAACCCTCCATTGCATCCTGCGTCCGCGCCGCATCCTGCTCCGGCAATTCAAACCGCCAAAGAATGATCATCCCGAGCGCAAAGAAGAACGATAGCGCCAACAAGCTAAGCCGCATGCTGCCCGTTAGTAAGTCTAGCAACGCAAAGATAAACGTACCGCCAACGATGGCCACTTTTTCTAGGATGTCGTAAAAACTGAAGTAGCTCGTCACGTCCTCCCGCGTAGGGATGAGCTTGGCGTAGGTGCTCCGGCTCATGCTCTGGATGCCGCCCATCACGAGGCCAACCGCCGCCGCAACGCCGTAAAAAGTAGACTTACCCTGCACGAAGTAACCCGCCAAACAGATCAGGAACCAAATGATGAGCTGGAAGTAAATCGCCGTTTTATTGCCGTACCGCTTGCTAACGCTAGCCGCCAAATACGCCCCCCCAATCGCCACGATCTGGAGGATGAGCACCACCTGAATCAACTCGCTCGTCTCAAACCCCAGCTCTTTGGCCGCAAACAACGAAGCCAAGAAAATGACCGTCTGCACCCCCGCCGAATAGCTGAAGAACGCCCCCAAAAACCGAAGCGTCGGCGGCGAAGCCTTCACCCGCTGCCAAACAGAAAGGAACTCGTTCCAGCCCTTCCGGCTAACATCGGCAATACCCGCGCTTTTCTTCCGCACGTCTTTCGGCAGCCGCGAAAAAGCGATGTAG
The DNA here is from genome assembly GCA_937949535.1 of uncultured Lewinella sp. Classification (GTDB taxonomy): domain Bacteria; phylum Bacteroidota; class Bacteroidia; order Chitinophagales; family Saprospiraceae; genus Neolewinella. The sequence continues at coordinate 9,343 of CALEDI010000292.1, forward strand.
CCAAAGAGCAACCACCACAAACCAACCGTAACGAAGGCCAGCCGCGTAGCCGTGCTCGCATCCGGTATGCCAAACCACTCCGGTTTCAGTACCATCGCGAGGTTGAGGATGAGCAGCAAAACCGAACCAACGTAGCCCATCGCAAAGCCCTTCGCGCTCAGCTTGTCGAACCGGTCTTGCGTAGCGATTACGGGTAGGAAACTGTTGTAAAACACCAGTCCGCCAGCAAACCCAATCAGCCCGAACGCGAAGCCGAGCGTGCCCAAGGCCAAGTCGCTCATACCCTGAAACCAGAACAGGCTCAGGCAGGCAATGCCGCCGATGGTCGTGAAAATCTGCAAGAAAAACTTCCGCCGCCCGCCCGCATCCGCAATGCCGGACAGGAGCGGAGACAAAACCGCAATGATAAGGTAACTGACGCTGATCGTGAACGCCAGCCAAGAACTGTTGCTGAACTCCATGCCCAGCACGGAGAACTCTTCATCCACCACTGTCTCGAAGTACGGCGGGAAGATCGCGGTTGTAATCACGAGCGCAAAGGCCGAGTTGGCCCAATCGAAAAGTGCCCAGCCGTTCATGGTGCGGGGCTGGTTTAGTTGGTTTGACATACCGCAAGGTAATCATGCAGTCAAATAGTCAGATAGTCAGGCAGTCAGATAGTCGTGTCTGGGTTTAGATTTTATGTCGAATTTAGTGCGCTATTCTAAGTATTAAACTCTCCCTCACTAGATTTGTGGGAAGCCAACGGCCTACCTGAAGCTTCGGCAGACTATCTGACTGCTTGACTATCTGACTCTTTGACTATCCGACTATGAAAACCGCAGTCTTCCCCGGCTCCTTTGATCCCATCACCACCGGCCACGCCGAACTGGTCCGCCGAGCGGTGCCGTTGTTCGATAAAATTGTAGTGGCCGTAGGCGTGAACAGCCAAAAGAAATACCTCTTCCCGCTAGAAAAACGCTTGGAATGGCTAGAAGCCGTCTTCGCAGATGAGCCGAAGGTAGAAGTTGCCAGCTTTGAGGGCCTGACGGCGCACTTCTGCAACGAGATCGGCGCAGAATACCTCCTCCGTGGCCTGCGGAACGCCAGCGATTTCGACTACGAAAAGACGATCTCCCAACTCAACGACATCGTTGGGGAAGGGCTGGAGACGGTGTTCCTCATCAGCCAGCCCGCGTTTTCGCACATCAGCTCCACCATCGTGCGGGAGATCATCAAGGGCGGGGGAGATGCTTCGCCGTTTTTGCCGGAGGGGGTGGAGGTAAGCGATGTGGTGCTAGGCAAGTAAGTCTTTACTCCCGTCGAGATGATCGAAGCCGCTCCGTCTCCCCAATAAAAGTACCGGAGAGGGTAGTGATGTAGGTGTCGCCTAGGTAGTTGGCCATGTCGGTAATTGTTCGAGAATCGAGTATTGGGGTGTCGATTGCTTCCATGCGAATATTGTCTGGAGTAAGCTCGGTAACGACGAACAGAATCCCACTATTCCTATTTCGAACAAAAAGGTCATCCTCTACGGGAAAAAAACGAAAAAATTGATTTGCTGGGTTAGGAATAACGTAAGCCCTTTCCCAGTTCCGCCCGTCGGTATCGGCCGTCATGATGTCCAAATCAGGGGTGTTATGACGGACGGCGAACAGCTCCTCGCCATAATGAAACATCTGGGCTAAGCCGCTGTCAAAGACCCGCTCGAAGGAGCCGTCGTAGTTGATACGGTAAGTAGGGCTGCCATCATTGACGGTTGAAAGGGTAACAAGAAAGCCACCGGGAACGGGAAGCATATCCTGATGAATGATCTGGTTGTTCGGAGCTGAGTCTGAGGTGGGCAACACAATTGTCTGTACGGAAGCAAGCTCCGGAACATTGATGCTTGACGGAGCACCAGTGTAGGTGATTTCCATAATATTTAGCCAAAGACGATTGTCTCCTTCGCGGCGGAAAGGCAGTAAGAGGTAATCGTCTTCTGATAACGATGCCATACGGTTGGGAGTGCTTACCTGTTCGGGGTATAGTCTAGCGTCTTCGCCAAGTTGAGCCACCGCATACTGGAAGCGTGGCCCGTTACTAAACGGTGAGACACCTACGAACTCAATGCGTACAACGTCATCGGTGACTTTGGCGTGCAGCGTGGAGGACGTTGCGTCGGCCAGCCTACGGCTGCCCAGCGAGAAACGACTCTCCATTGAACCATCCTCTAAAAACCGTAGGTCTGTATTTTCTGTCTGGATGAGCATGTTGCCACCGTAGAGTTGAATGCCAAAGGCTCTACGATCAAAATCTGAGAGCCCCGAAAGCTCAGCCAAGACAGGCTCTTCCTCTTCTACTATAGGCACTATCATGTCATCGTCCTCACAACCGAGGACTAAAAATAAACAAGTGAACACGAATAGGTAAAAGGGAGTAAGTGAGTTTTTCATTGGTAGGTGTGTTTAAATGGGCGGAGGCAAAAGATAAGAACTTATTGGGCCTACCCAAATTGTTATGCCTAAAACCAGTCTAAAATAACATTACCATAAGAAACACCGCTACTCTCCTCCCATCCTAGCTACCATCCGCTCCAACTCCGCCCAATTACGAGGCCGCTCTTCTTTCAGGGCGGCGAAGTCTGCGTTGGCGATGAGTGCGGCGGGTTCGGCGTGGCCGTGCAGCACAGCCTGAACGAGGAAGTACACCCCAGCCCGCGCGTTTTTGTGCTTGCTGAGCGAGATGGCGCGGGCGGCTTCGGTGCGGTCTTCCAAGGTCATGTTGCCGGTCTGGAAACTGGCTTCTAGGTAGTTGTCGGCTGCGGCGGCGAAGTCTTCGGCTTGCATGGCGGCGCGGGCTTTCTCTACGAAGCTTTGGTAGGTGGTGGTGGCCGTTTTTTGCCGCTCGGCGGCTTCTGCTTCGGTTGGGACGGTGTAGGTGAAGTTCATGGAGGCTGCGTAGTCAACTACTGGCTGGTCGACGTTCATTTTGGTGCGGCTGATCTGTACGTTAGCCTCGTCGGTGATGCCACCGAAGGAGCGTTCGTCGGTGAGCGGATGGTCGATGGGTTGGGTAGCGTAACGCTGCCGCTCTCCGCGCGATTTTTTGACCCGGTCGTAGAGGTAGGCGTAGTTGGAAGGGTTTACCTGCCTGGCTTTGTAGCCTTCTTCAAGCAGCGGTAGGCAGTAAGCCTGGAAATCTGGTTGGCGGTCGGCGTGTTGCACGATGATCCAGGCGGCGTTGCTGGCCCGTTCGCCCACCTTGGCGTAGGTTGGCCAGCCGATTTGGGCTACGATTTCCCGCACGCGGTTGGTGTTCTCCTCGTCGATATCGATCAATTTTTCTATGAAAGCCTTGAACTTGGGGCTGTCGGTTTTTCCCTTTTGGATGGCCTTGATGTATTGCTTCCGGCCCTTCTGGTCTTTGGCGCGGCGATCGACCAGTTCTTTGGCGATCTTGGGATACAAGATGTCCGCTTTTTTGCTCTGGGCGGAGAGCGAACAAGAGAATAGAAGGACTAGGACGAGTAGTTGGAGTTTCATACGAAGGCTTCGTTTATGGCTAATGACGGCTGGTTGGTGGGGAGGTTGCTTAAAAGGGAATCCGAAACACCCACTCAAGGTAATGCCTCCGATAACTAACTTAATGTTCTTCTTAGCCCGCTAGCGCCAGCAAACTTCGACGAACTGCTGGCCTTTTTCAGCGCCAACGACCGTCCGAGTCCAGTAGAGTTTGTCTTGAAATAGGGCGATTTTCGGGAAGCCGGAGGAGCGGGCTGCGCTGGTGGTAGTGAGGTCTTCGCGCGCTACGGTGCCGTTGGGGGCGATGGTCCAGAGGGTGAGGAAGGCATCGTCGGTGCCTTCTTTGGTGGTCAGGCCGGTGGCGTAGGCGGTGCCGTCTGCGGCGATTTGGAGGTCTACGCGGCCTAGGGGGATTTGGTCGTCGAGGGTGATGGGGGTGGTGAAGTTGCCTTGGGTTGGGTGGTAGCGGGCGAAGTTTATCTGGGCGCGGTCGCGGGGTGCAGTGTACCAAACGACGGCAATGTTTCCGGCATCGTTAGCGGCTAAAGCCGGGCCATTGACGGGGCAGCCGTTGATCTCCCAGTTGTCGGCATGGACGGTCTTGGGCGTAGACCATTCGTTTCCGTTGGTGGGTTTGGTGACGTAACTGATGTCCCTGATCTCGTGTTCGGAGCGGTCGCGGTAGGCGACTATGATGAGGCTGTCTGTAGCGACCGTGGCGGTGTTGCAGCAGTCGCAGACGCGGTGGTCTAGCTCTACGCTTGCGGAATCGGACAGGGCTTTTGTCCGGAGGGTCATCGCTCCGCCACCATGACCGTGGCCGTGATCGTCCTCTGCACCCGCGCCCGCGCCCTGATTCTGTTTAGTGTAACGCCCATCTAGCCAAGTCACTTGCAAGCCACCACTGGGCAGTGTTGCCGAAGAGAGGAAACCGTGCTCGGCAGCTACGGTGTCTTGGTGGAGTTTGAAAGGACTCTCTTGTTGGTAGTGCTCTGTTGCGGCATAAATGTCATAATCATAGGTGCCGTCAGCGCTGTATTGGAGCCAGTGCGAGAATTGCCCGGTATGTCCTTTTTTGTCTTTAAAATAACGGGAGGAGGGGAAGTCTGCCCAATTAACAAACCATGTGCTGTCAGACCTCATGCTGTGTGCGGGAAAAGCATCAATCGTGGAAATACGGGGATGGTAGTTCAGCGTCGATAAGTTGCCCTCAGAAGTGACAAAAGACATACTGACTCCTTCTTCGTGTGCAAATAATCTCGGCAAATGCGTCCCCGCTTCCAACTGATAACATTTAGTTTCGGTAGTCGTCTTAGTATCCTGCTCGCAGGCGAAGAGGAGTAGGAGAGGGAGTAGGAAAGCTAGTTTTTGCACAGAGGAAATTGTGATAGCGGACAAGCGTTGAGAGGTGGTACTATTCATCCTCCACCAAGTCACCGGGTATGATGTCATTAACGATTACTTCTCCGACTAAAGGACTCTCAAAGGTTTCCCCTTGTTTATGATGTTCAATGCTCGCATAGGTCTTCGTTTCGAGGTCGGGCCGCAGGTGCAGCTCTATCTGTCGATTCGGAATGTTTACGATCCAGTATTCTTTTATACCTGCTTCAGCATAAAGCTGTTGTTTTATCGTACGGTCATCACGCAGCGAAGAGTCGGCAACTTCTACCAACAACAATATGTCAGGGGGGGTCGGCCAAATACCTTTATACTTATCTTCTCGATAGACTGCTACCACGTAGTCTGGCTCAGGCATCGAAGTATCTGATAGCTTAATCGCTCTTTCCGAACGGAGTGTATGTTTTCCGAAATACTTTTCAGTGAAATAGTCCTGAATGAAGCTTATCCCATCATCATGAGGTTTGTTAGATGCCATTCTTCTTATTAGGTGCCCGTCAAGGAGTTCAGTCTTGTCGTCTGTTGTTAATAACCCGATATCGATCATTTTGAGGTATTGATCCACCGTCCATAAGTAAACCTGAGGTGAGGTTTGCAATACGGTTTTTGGGGCATCGGCTTCCGCTTGAATGGCCTGACTTGGATATGCAGTCATGATATAAGATTTATTGCGTACTCAATAACGCCGGAGCAACAAGATAAGTTATTGCTTATTGCTCCGGCGTAGGGTCTTCGTATTACCCCAACCCTAGAATCTCCCGATTAGTCTCCGCATCAAACCCCGCATCTGCGAAGTCGTCAAAAGCTTTTTCGGTCACTTGGATGAGGTGATCGGTGATGAAAGGCGCGCCTTCGGCCGCGCCCTGCGCGCTGGATTTGATGGCGCACTCCCACTCCAGCACGGCCCAACCTTCGTAGTTGTGCTGCGCCATTTTGGTGAAGATGCCCTTGAAGTCTACCTGCCCATCGCCGAGGCTGCGGAAGCGGCCCGCACGGTCGGCCCAGCCCGCGTAGCCGGAGTAGACCCCTTGGCGGCCGGAGGGGTTGAACTCGGCGTCCTTCACGTGGAAGGCCGAGATCCGCTCGTGGTAGATGTCGATGAACTCAAGGTAATCCAGGCATTGGAGTACGAAGTGGCTCGGGTCGTAATTGATCGTTACGCGGGGGTGGTTGTTGGTCGCTTCGAGGAAGCGCTCGAAGCTGGTACCGTCGAAGAGGTCTTCGCCGGGGTGAAGCTCGTAGGCGCAGTCTACGCCGCAGTCGTCAAATACATCGAGGATGGGTTTCCAGCGTTTGGCGAGTTCACCGAAGGCTTCCTCGACGAGGCCAGCAGGGCGCTGTGGCCAAGGGTAGAGGTAGGGCCAGAGTAGGGCGCCGGGGAAGGTCGGGTGGGCGGTGATGCCTAGGTTTTTGCTCGCTTGCGCGTTCCATTTCATTTGCTGCACGGCCCATTCTTGGGTGGCTTTGGGGTTGCCGGCTACTTCGGCGGGGGCGAAGCCCTCGTACATTTTCTGGTAAGCGGGGTGGGTGGCTACGAGTTGGCCCTGTAGGTGGCTGGCCAGTTCGGTGATTTCTAGGCCGTGCTCGCCTACTTTTCCTTTTAGCTCGTCGGCGTAGGTTTTGGAGGTCGCTGCTTTTTCTAGGTCGATTAGGCGGCTGTCCCAGGTCGGGATTTGTACGCCTTTGTAGCCGAGGTCGGCCATGTATTTGCAGATGCCGTCGAGGGAGTTGAAGGGGGCTTCGTCGCCCATGAACTGGGCTAGGAAGATGGCGGGGCCTTTTATGTTGGTCATGATCTTTTAATTATAGGTTCTTTTGGGCTAAGATAGGGATTCTAGGCGGGTGGGCTCCCCCCCGGACTTCGTTCGGGGTCATCCGAGGGGTGTGCCTCTCTCCCCGGACTTCGTCCGAGGCCATCCGAGGGGTATGTCGCTACGCGACTGGGAGGGTGCGCTTCTCTCCCCGGACTTCGTCCGGGGCCATCCGAGGGGTATGTCGCTACGCGACTGAGATGTGCGGAGCAGTCGCGTAGCGACATCCCCCTCGGATTGCCTCGGACGAAGTCCGAGGGCTTTGGGTGGTTAGAGGCGTAGGCTGTAACTTCGCCCAAAACCCCAACCAATGTTCAAAACCTCAGACCTCCGCCCCGATGAATTCAACGCCTACTACGCCAAATACGTTGACAACGTTGGCGAAATCGGTATCCCCGCCGCGTTGAACGAAAGCGCGGCCCAACTCACCGATTACCTCACCAACATAGACGAAGCGCGCATGGACTTCGCCTACGCCCCCGGCAAATGGACCATCGCGCAGTCTTTGCAGCACATCATTGATACGGAACGCATCTTCAGCTACCGCGCACTCTGCATTGCGCGCGGAGACAAGACGCCCCTGCCGGGCTATGAGCAAAACGACTATGCCAGCGTTGCGAACATGAGCGATCGCCAGTTTCGGGACATGATCGAGGAGTTTCGGCTAGTCCGGAATGCAACCATCGCGCTCTTCAAGAGCTTCACCAAGGAAGACCTGCTCCGTACCGGAACGATGAGCGGCGGCGGGGTTTCCGTCCGTGCACTAGGCTTCATCATCAGCGGCCACGTCTACCACCACGCTAAGCTGTACAACGAGAGGTACAAATAAGGAAGGGATGGACGGCCCGCAGTGCCTCAGTCTTTATCTCCCAGCCCCCAGATTTGCCCTTTCACCAAGCCCCAACCGGCGGGCATTCCTTCTCCGGTCGTGCCGTATGTTTCTATCGTTAGCTTTGTGAAGGGCGCTTCGGGGAAGAAAATATCCGTCATGACCGGCTCACCTTCATCGAAGAAAACTTCCGCTGAGGTCCGGTCTAAGAATGCCCGGATGCGCAGTTCGTGGTGGTTGCTCCAGCGGGGCGCAACCGTGAGGCGGTCTGGGGCGAAGTTGTCCTTGAAGGCGGTGTTTCCAACGGAGCGGCGGTCGGTAAAGAAGGCATTGTCTACGCCCGGTTTGCGGCTGTAGCCTGTGCGGTAGAAGTGTTCGCCGCTTTCATCGCTGAAGGTGAGGTAGAGCTCTTCGGCGTCGCTGTCTACTAGGTCAATCGTCAGGTCCAGTTCTATTTGGCCGTTGTCGGAGAGGGGCTTTAGGTCCACGATGGTTACGCCGTCGGGTAGGCGATCTAGGTCGATATTTTTTTCGTTGCGGCGGAGTTTTTCCAGTTCTTTTACGGGTTGCTGGTGGAGGCGTACGCCGAAGTCAGTTTCGTGGAGACTCAGGTCTCGGGGTATGGTCATTGCGCTGCGCCAGCTTTGGGTGGGCACCTGCATGGCGTAGTCCCAGTTGCTCATCCAACCCATAAATACGCGGCGGCCATCAGGCACGTCGCTGAAGGTTACGCCGGCGTAGTTGTCGCGGCCATAGTCTACCCAGTTCATGGTGTCTGTTGGTGTAAAATTGGCTTGCTTGCGTGGGGTGAATTCTTTTCCGTCCCAGTGGCCGGGGAAGTAGAAGGTCCCCGATCCGCCGTTGGCCCCGCCGGGGTTGATACTGACGTTCAAGACCCAACTTGCTTCTTGGCTTTCCATTACGGTAAGAGGGAACAACTCTGGGCATTCCCATACGCCGGAATGGTTGCGGGAGTTTTGGCCCCACTCGCTCAGGAAGGCCCATGTTTTTAGGTCTTTGCTACCGTAGAACTGTACGCGGTCTTGGGCGGCGAGGGTCATGACCCATTGGTTGTGGGCTTCGTCCCAGATCACTTTCGGGTCCCGAAAATCCTTTATTCCCTGGTTGGGCAATACGGGGTTCTCGGCGTATTTCGTCCAGGTACGGCCTTTGTCGGTGGAGTAAGCGATGCCTTGGCTTTCATAATCTGTAGCACCGGCCTTTTCGCCTTCGATGTCGTGGATGGTATAGATGGCTACCAAAGGCGGTTTGCCGTCTTTACCGAATCCGCTGCTGTTGCGCCAGTCTTCCACTGCGCTGCCGCTGAAGATGTAGCCGTCTTCGTCGGGGAAGAGCGCGATGGGGAGGTGTTCCCAGCTTACGAGGTCGGTGCTTACGGCGTGGCCCCAGTGCATTGGGCCCCAGGTGTTCCCGTCGGGGTAGTACTGGTAGAATAGGTGCCATTCTCCTTCGTGGAAGACCATACCGTTGGGGTCGTTCATCCAAGCCGAAGGCGGCGTGAAGTGGTAGCCGGGGCGGAGGTGGTCATCGGGCGCGGCCGCAGGTGCAAGGTCGGTTTTTGCGTCCGCTCCGGAGGGGGCTTGGTTGCAGGCCGAGAGGAAAAGCGTGAATAAGCAGAGTAGGAATATGGCGTTGCGCATGGTTTCGGTTTGTGGGCCGAAAATAGGAATTGTTTCGCTTCGGTGGAGGGCTTTCAGCCCGGCCCGTGCTAAAGTAGGCGTAAAACTCTTCTACCGTTACACCTCCTGCAACTCCACCAACTTGCGGTAAGCTCCGTTTTGGGCCAGCAACTCCGTATGGGTTCCTCGCTCAATGATGCGGCCGTTGTCTAAGACGATGATCTCATCGGCCTTCTGGATGGTGCTCAGGCGGTGAGCGATGACGAGGGCCGTTCGGCCGTCCATCAGTTTCTGGAGCGCGTCCTGTACGAGGCGTTCAGACTCTGAATCTAGGGCGGAGGTAGCTTCATCAAGGATGAGTACGTCGGGGTTGCGGAGGATGGCGCGGGCGATGGTGAGCCGCTGCCGCTGGCCGCCGGAGAGCTTGCTGCCTCGGTCGCCGATGTTGGTCTGGTAGCCCTCCGGGCTACCAAGGATGAAGTCGTGGGCGTTGGCAACGCGGGCCGCTTCGTGTACTTCCGCTTCGGTTGCGCCCTCCAAGCCGAAAACGATGTTGTTGTAGATGCTGTCGTTGAAAAGGATGGCCTCTTGGGAGACGATACCGAAGTGTTGGCGGACTTCCCCAAGGCTGTATTCCCGCAAGTCTTTGCCATCCAGACTGATCCGGCCAGCGGTAGGGTCGTAGAAGCGGGGCAGGAGGTCGGCGATGGTGGATTTCCCGCCGCCGGAGTTGCCAACCAGCGCAACTACCTTGCCCTTCGGCAGGTCGATGCTGATGTCTTTGAGCACGTCTGGGCCGTTGGGGGTGTACCGGAAGCTTACGTTCTCGATTTGCATTCCAACCTGCATTGCATCCTGCGTCCGCGCCGTATTTGTAGTCTTGTGGTCTTGTGTTAGTAGCGGGTTTTGTACGTCTAGCACCTCCTCTACGCGGGTCATCGCGCCGAGACCTTTCTGGACGTTGTACCACGCCTTGGAGAACTTCTTGGCGGGGTCGATGACGAGGTAGAACGCGAAGATGAACGCGATGAATTGCCCCGCGTCCATGCTGCCACTAAATACCTGCCGCGAGCCGTACCAAAGCAGCAACGCAACGGTTGCGATGCCCAGAAACTCGGTGAGCGGGCTAGACAAATCTCGCCGCCAAAGGATGCGCGTCAGTTTGTTTTTGTAGTCATCGTTGAGGGCCGCGTAGCGGTCGGCCTGGAACCCCTCCGCCCCGAAACTTTTGATGATGCGCAAGCCGCCGAGGCTCTCTTCCGTCCGGCTCACGATCTCACCGAGTTGCTCTTGCGCCACCGTGCTTTTCTTCTTGAGCTGTTTGCCGATGCCGCCAATGACGACACCCGTGAAAACCATGAGCCCGAAGACGAAAAGCGTTAGCTGCGGACTCACCCAAATCATGTACGTCAGCGCGCCAATGATGATGAAGGGTTCCCGGAAAATGGCTTCCAATACGTTGAGGATGCTGGCCTCAACTTCCTGCACGTCGGTCGTGATGCGGCTCAGGAGGTTGCCCTTTTGCTCTTGGGTGAAGTAGCCCAGCGGCAGGTGCAGCAAGTGGCCATACAAATCGTTGCGCAGGTCCGCGATGATGCCGTTGCGGACGGGGGCCATGAAGGCCATCGCTAGGTACCGAAACAGGTTTTTGAGCAAAAACGCCAGTAATATCCCGACGCAGACGTAGGCCAGGGCCGTCTCCTTGCCCAGTTCCGTGATCCACTGCGTAATCAGGTAATCACCGTACTGGCCGAGGGTCGAAAAACTGAGCGCCTCCGGCGCTTCGTTTACCGGCTCCGTTTGCCCAAACAAGATGTTCAGGAAGGGCTGAAACAGCGGTACCACTACCGTCGTGAAAATGGCCGTCAGGATGTTACTGATGATCGCTAAGCCGACAAGCCCTCGGTAGTTGGATAGGTAGCCCAGTAGGCGGCGGAATGAAGTCATTTAGGTTGTTTGCCCCACAAAGGTACTACCTTTGTTTTGGTGTGGGTTGCGTGCCTCCGGCACGATGAAATCGCGCCGGAGGCCTACGGGATATACATAAGTTGACATGGCCACAAACCCCCACCCCCAGCCCCTACCCCATCGGGGAGGGGAGCAAAACCGCTGCGGCTGCCGCCTTCGCTAAATCGTTGGCAACTGCTATTTTTATCATTTAG
>CALEDI010000293.1 GCA_937949535.1 uncultured Lewinella sp.
TTTTGTTCTTATGTGATTTCTGTGGCTCCTCCTGAGCCGCTTGCCTGATAAAGATCGCGCCGGAGGCACTCAACCCCGCGTCATTGCAAAAATCGCGCCGGAGGCCTCAACCCAGCGTCATCGTAAAAATCGCGCCAGAGGCGCTCAACCCAGCGTCAAATCGCCCGTGGCAGCATAATGGTGAAGGTAGTCCCCTTGCCTACCTCGGAGCGGCTAACCGCAATTTTCCCTTTATGGTACTCCTGCACGATCCGTTTCACGAGGCTAAGCCCCAGCCCCCAGCCGCGTTTTTTGGTCGTAAAACCGGGGTTAAACACCCTACGGATGTTCTTCGGCGCGATGCCCTTTCCGGTGTCGGTGATGTCAATGAAGACCTTCTTTTCCTCCTCCCGGATGCGGCCGGTGAGTTTGCCCTTGCCGTCCATCGCGTCGAGGGCGTTGCGGAGTAGGTTCTCGAAGACCCAGTCTAGGAGCAAAGGGTTAACGGCGACTTGGGCGTTGCCCGCGTCGGCATCTGGGAAGTCGAACGAGACCTTTCGGGGTGCTCGTTTTTGCATGTAATCGCGGCATTTATTCAGTTCGGCGTAGATGTTGGCGGGCTCCAATTCGGGCGTTGCGCCGATTTTGCTGAAGCGGTTGGCGACCATGCTGAGGCGGTCCACATCGTAGGCGAGTTCTTTAGACACCTCCATGATGTCTTCGTCGTGGGCATACATCATCTTGAGGTGTTCTACCCAGCCCAGGATAGCGCTGATGGGGGTGCCGAGTTGGTGGGCTGTCTCTTTGGCGAGGCCAACCCAAACGCGGTTTTGCTCTGCTTTTCTGGTTTGGTTGATGCCGAGGAAGCCGAGGAAGATGAAGGATGTAATGAGAAAACCTTGGATGTAAGGAAAATAGCGTAGCTGTTGCAATAGTTGGCTTTCTCCGAAGTATTGGTATTGGTCGTAGACTTTAACGGGTACGCGGCCTTCTTCAATCCATTCTTCAAGAACAGACTGTATGTAAAGCGAATCCTCAACCACCTTAATGGTCTCATTATCAACAACCATCAAATCTCTACTTCCAAAACCGCTCCAGTGATCTACCCCACCTTGTTTATTGGCAAGAATTCGGGGCACATTCTCCATACTAGCCATGATTTCCGTCTCAATGGTGAGATCATCGCCACCTCCGTAAGTAGAGTCTGGATCACTAAGCAGAAGCGCATCAATATCACTGATTCTTTCTACTGAAGTCCGGTATAGTTCAACAAATTTCTTTTCGTTCTCCGCTAGCTCACGCGCAAGATAGTTGGTATACACTACCGAGGAAATCACCACCACCAAGCCCGCAACAGCGAGGTATAAAGGCCAACGGGAAGAGGAGGGGAGAATACTCATATACTGGTTCAGCTAGCAAAAATAACGACGTAGCGAGCGTAAAGGTATTGGTTGGGGGAGGAAAAGTGTTTGGGCGCGGCCGCAGGTGCTAAGTAAGGGTTTAAAGTAGGAGGGGCATCCTTTACGCCCTTCTCCCTTTACTCCCTTCTCCCCTTCCCCCTTTACTTATGGGTAATTTCCATCCCCATGTTCAGCAGTGCTCGTTTGGAAGCGATCTGCTCTGCGGATTTTTTATTGTAGTCTTCCCCTACGGCCATTTTTTGGCCATCGACCAGCACTGCGATGCGGAAGCGGTCTCGTTTGTCTTGCTTGAATCGTTTCAGGATTCGGTAGTCTACTCGCTGGCCTTTTTTCTGGCAGTATTCTAGCAACTGGCTTTTGTAGTTGTCGTCGTAGGTTTCTAGGCTTTCAACATCTACGTAGTTTTTGAGCATTCGCCGCACGACAAACTTGGTGGTGAGTTCATAGCCTTGCTCTACGTAAACAGCCCCCACGAGTGCTTCTACGGCGTTGCCGAGCATGGATTTTGCAATGCGGGTATTGTTGTAGGTAGAGAGGATTTCATCGAGCCCCATATTGTATCCGATCTCGTTGAGGCTTTTGCGCTTCACGATCTTGGAGCGCATTTTGGTCAGGAAGCCTTCGTCTTCGGTGGGGTATTTTTTGTAGAGGTATTCGGCTACGATGGTGCCGAGTACGGCATCACCTAAGTACTCCAACCGCTCGTTACTCTGCCCACCGTAGGGCGATTTTTTTGAGCCGTCGTTGCTGCTTTTATGGTGAAAAGCGAGTTTAAAGACTTTGAGGTAAGCGGGGGTAAAACCAAGCAAACGGCGAAGCCGGCGGACAAAGTCCTTCTCCGAGCTAAAATAAAGATTGTAAAAACGTCTGATCTTTTTGATCACCTGAGCTAGTGGTTATAGCGCTTAAAGATGGTGGCCGAATTATGACCACCGAACCCAAAGGTATTAGAAAGTGCCACATTCACGGGCTTTTCTACCGACTTATTGAAGGTTAGGTCCAGTTTAGGGTCAATTTCGGGGTCATCGGTGAAATGATTGATCGTTGGCGGCACGAAGTTGTGCTGAATCGCGAGGATACAAGCTACCGACTCAATGGCGGCTGCGGCACCGAGCAAATGCCCAGTCATCGACTTGGTGGAGCTGATGTTGAGGTCGTAGACATCTTCGCCGAAGGCGAGTTTGATGGCGTTGAGTTCGGCTGTATCGCCTAGAGGTGTCGAGGTTCCGTGGGTATTGATGTAGTCTACCTCCGAGGCCTTCATGTCAGCGTATTTCAGCGCATTGATCATGGCCATCTTGGCGCCCGCCCCTTCGGGGTGTGGGGCGGAGATGTGGTAAGCGTCGGAGCTAGCGGCGTAGCCTGCTATTTCGGCTAGGATGGTTGCGCCCCGCGCCAAGGCGTGGTCGAGGCTTTCCAATACGATGATGCCTGCGCCTTCGCCGAGGACAAATCCGTCGCGCTCCGCGTCGTAGGGTCGGCTGGCGGTCTTGAAGTCGTCGTTGCGGGTACTGAGGGCTTTCATGCTGTTGAAGCCCCCGATGCCTACTTTGGTGACTACGGCTTCGGAGCCGCCGGTCACCATCAGGTCTGCGCGGCCGAGGCGAATATCATCGGCAGCAGCGGCCAAGGCGTGGCCGCCCGAAGCACAAGCACTGACTGTAGCGTAGCTAGGCCCGCGTAGGTTGTGGGCCATGCTGATGTGGCCTGCCCCCATATTGGCGATCATCTTCGGGATCATGAAGGGGTTGTAGCGGGGGGTCCCGCTGCCGTTGGCGAAATCTGTGATTTCCTCCTCCAAGGTACCTAGGCCGCCGATGCCGGAGGCAACGATTGCTCCGGCGCGGTCGGGGTTGAGGTCGAAGACCCGTTCACCAGCATCGTTGTTGATACCAGCCATTTTCAGGGCCTCGTCTGCGGCGTAGAGCGCCATGGTGATGTAGCGGTCTAGGCGACGAATCTCCCGCTTGTTTAGCCGATCTGTGGGGTCCCAACCGCTGACTTCGCAGGCGAACTTGGTCTTAAACATTTCAGCATCAAACAGGGTGATGGGTTTGGCCCCACTCTGCCCAGCCTTCAGGCCAGCTAAGTATTCAGGGACGCTATTCCCGATGGCCGTAAGGGCGCCAATACCGGTCACTACTACACGCTTCATCTTTGGTACTATTTTGAGTGGTTTGGTTGGAAGTTGCAAGTTGCAGGTTCGGAACGTTAGTCATCTCTGAGCTACGCAATCAAAACCCTCCTTAAAACAAAAAACCGCCGCCCGTGTGGCCTGCGGGATGCAGGAACGTCGGGCGGCGGAAAGAAAGTAAAAGGGAACAATTACTTTTCCACGCTACTCTCAAGGTAGGTCACAGCGTGGCCGACGGTTTGGATGTTCTCCGCCTGCTCGTCTGGGATGCTGATATCGAATTCCTTTTCGAATTCCATGATCAGCTCAACAGTGTCAAGACTGTCTGCTCCCAGATCGTTTTGGAAGCTGGCCTCCGAGGTGACCTCTGCTTCGTCTACGCCGAGCTTGTCGACAATGATTTGAATTACTTTTTTCTCAATGCTGGCCATAACTTATTGGCGTTTAATGAACAATTGCGGCGCAAAGAAACCCCAGATGGGCAACTTTAGCAAATTCGTCCTCACTGCATGTGATTCTGAACCGCGGTGCAAACTTACAACAAGATAATGAAGTAATTTGTGGAGTCAGGCCTCTAGAAATTTTAACTCACCATAAAAAAAGCCACCCTACCCCCCCTTACCACATTCTCCAAAACACCGATTACTCAACAAGACCTACCGCTTACCCGCCAACAGCATCCGGTTAAGAAAAACAGCTTAAGAGCCTGGTTGTTAAAGCAATGTGCATTTAGCTTTTTGAAGACTATCTTTGATTAGCCTTTGATTGACGCTTCTGATTTAATCAGAGAATGCATCCCATTTTATGAAACCGACTTTATTTTGCCTGACAATGTGTCTGGTGGTGCTTTTTTTACCCGCACTACACGGTCAGCACCTGAAAAACGACTTAGAATTACGCCGCATATCAGGAGTTTCTTTTGCGCAAGCCTCTTTGAAAATGCCTTGTAGTTCCACCAGCGGCCTCTCCATCACCTCGTGTGAAGGGGAAACACCTTCTAATGGAGACAACCTTCCCGAAAACGGCGCTTTCATGACTTGGTCAGCCACAGGTGCCAACCTGTTCTACAACAGGATTTACAGTGCCTCGGATACTTTCGAGATTTCCAGAACTGATTTCTCCCACCTTCCGGTTAGGTCTGTTTTCCCGCCCAACCAAGCTGACGGTACTACTTATGATGTATTTCTCTTAGTTAGCGACAATGTTTTCAACGAGTGCATCCCCCAAGGCACCTACACCGTTCAGGTTTGGAGTGTGCAAGACGCTGACGGAGACCTCCAGCCAGACAGAGACTTCAATGGCAACATTATTGGTTGTTATGAAGAGTGCTCTTATGACTTCCGCCCCTCCTGCGCACCTTCCAATATTCCTTACTTTACCGTAGATGCCCGCAACATTGGCTGCAACGGCTCTGGGGGCTCCGTGAGGCTACACACCTTTAGGCCCGCAAACTTCTACTGCGTAGAAGACGACGGCACAGGAACAACCATAACATGGGAGGGCCCCAACGGCTTCTCTGCTACTGGCCCCATGATCTCTGGCTTAGCGCCCGGTATTTACAGTGCCGAAATTATGGACCTATACGGCTGTACAGCCTACTGGGACGCCAACATTACCGAACTAGACAACCTCGCCTTTTCCTGTTCAGACTTCACCACCCCATCCACAATTGGCGGTACAGACGGAACCGTAGACATCGAGGTCATCACGGGGCTAGGAGACTACAACCTCAGTTGGAGCGGCCCAACCTCCGGAGCGCTCAACAATATCAGCGACGGCATAACCACACTCACAGGGCTGCCGGCCGGCAATTATGTTTTTACCGTTGTTGATTTAGAAAGCACCTGTTCGGAAGACTGCCTACTCACGATCCCAGAGCTAGACTGTTCAGATCTTAGCGCGCAAGTTCTGGAAGCCATCAACAGTGATTGCGACGGCAACCTCAACGGCAGCCTCTCCATCTCCTTCTCTGGGGGCCACAACCCTACGCTCGTTTGGGATGGCCCCGGAGTAGACGGCGCTACGCAGACGGCACTCACTGGGCTGGGCCCAGGCACCTATACCTACATCCTTACAGACAACCGGCTCTGCGAAGTACGGGGCGAGGTCAATATCCTTTCAGAACCGGCCTTCACCTTTAGTTGTAACGGGGAAGACGAGAGCCTTCCCTTTCTCGACGACGGCAAGATCGGGCTTGAACTAAGCGGCGGAACACCAGCCTTCTCCCTCAGCTACGTGGCCGTAAACCAAGCAGGAGACAGCCTCCCCGCTGTAAATGACCTAATTGTTGCCAACGGAGACACCATTTTCAACTTGGAAGCAGGCACCTACTTCCTCGAAGTGACCGACCAAACAGGCTGCACCCGCACCTGCGTTGCGACCATCGGGGAAGCCAACTGCGACATCTTCCCCAACTGTACCCCTACCAACCCCGTATCCATTTTTGGCAATGGGCGCGTAACGCTCAACTTCGACAGTAGCCCAGACTGGTTCGTGACCCTATCTGGTGGGGTAGACTCCATGTTTACCACCTCAATACCTACCGTCAACATTACCAATCTTCCCGCAGGAGACTATACCGTCAGCACTTACAATACCGAAGGCTGTACGGGCAGTTGTGTGTTCTCCATCGTCCCGCCACCCTGCACCCTAGAAGCCACCCCTACCTTCAACCCGCCCCGTTGTACCGACGACATCAACGGGAGCATTCGCTTAGACATCACCGGTGCAGGCCCAGGCCTGAACATTGATTGGAACGTGGATGCCTACGACGGCCGCCAAGTAGTGAACGACCTCCCCGAAGGGACCTACCGCATCCAAGTTTCAGACAGTACGGAATGCCCGCTAGACACCATGGTTATTGTACTCAACAACCCCACACCGCTCGGCGTAGACCTCTTCATGACCAGTTCCATTGCGTGTTTTGGAGACAGTACGGGAGGGCTTGCGGCAGTTGTTTCCGAGGGTATTTACCCTTTAGCTTACAGCTGGTCCGTAGATTCCTTGCCCAACGACAGCCTAGTAAATGGGCTGGGAGCGGGGAGCTATTCTGTTGAAATAACAGACGCAAAC
The DNA here is from genome assembly GCA_937949535.1 of uncultured Lewinella sp. GTDB lineage: Bacteria > Bacteroidota > Bacteroidia > Chitinophagales > Saprospiraceae > Neolewinella. Next base: position 6,607 of record CALEDI010000293.1, read on the forward strand.
GGTTGTGTGGCAACCGACAACATCATCATTGCCCAGCCCGCATTACTGGTGCTAAATTGTAGCGCAACAGCGGAAACCCTTGCCTCAAGCACAGACGGGACAGTTTCAGTCGGGAACGCAGGTGCAGGGCAAGTTATGCGGCTTAGCGGGGACCTAGGCAACTTTGTCTTGAGCGCAAACTCCGATACTACCTTTACGGGGCTTGAGCCCGGAACGTATAACTTGGTAATGACCGATGAAAACGGATGCTCGGCGGAGTGTTCGGCCATCATCAACCCTGGGCCATGCATGATTGGGCTTACGGCAGCTACCGTTCAACCAGACTGTGGTAATGCGCAAGGCGCGGCCACCGTGACCCCTACTAACCCTTTCGGTGCTATTCGTTACCGCTGGAGCAACGGAGACACTACAGCAACGGCCAGCTTGCTGGACCCCGGCGTGTATACCGTCACCATCGTAGACGCTTCGGGTTGTGAGGCAACGGGCGGCGTCAACATCATAGCGTTTACCGACATACCTGCCCTTACGACCAGCGGACTTAGCCCTGTTTGTGATGATGGTTGTACCGATCTTCAGCTTGGTTTGGCGGGCACGCCGCCCTTCACGATCACCTATGCGTTTAGCCAAAGCGGCGGCCCAGAACAGTTTAGGAGCATCAGCCGCGACGCTTCCGGATCCGAGACGATCTGCCCTGCGGAGCTCGGCCTTGCGGAGCTGAACGACGTAACCATACGCCTACTAGATGTAACGGACGGCAACGGATGTGTTCGCCCAATTGACCGGGAGCTGCCCGTTGAAGTATTCGCCCAAGCCATCGGTACCCTAGACACCGTCCTGTGTCCGGGCGCAGAACTTCGCTTATTTGGGGAAGTATTTGACGAAGCGCGGCTTTCGGGCCAGATCGTGCTGCCTATTACTTCCGCGAGGGGCTGCGACAGTACCGTTGTTGTTGGCGTGAGCTACCATCAGCCGGCCTTCCGTACCCTAGACACGGTCCTTTGTGAGGGGGAGCAATTGAGGCTCTTTGGCGAGACCTTCAACGCCAACCGTTTGAGCGGAGAGGTACTGTCCCCGATCCCTTCGGCAACCGGCTGCGACAGTACGGTCCGTGTTTCTGTCCAATTCTTTGCACCTGCGTTCAGCGCCCTAGATACCACGCTCTGCCACGGTGAAAGCTTTAACTTTTTCGGACATTTTTTCCACGCCAACCGGCCCAGTGGTGAGGTAGTAGTACCTACTCCTGCCGCAAATGGCTGTGATAGTACCGTGATGGTAAATGCTCATTTTCGGGAGGCCGCAGTTGGTAGGCTAGACACTACAATCTGCCGCTACACCCGCTTGAATTATTTTGGTCAGTTCTTTGATGTAAACCGACCACAAGGGAGCGTCAGTTTGCCCATCCCTTCTGCGGAAGGCTGTGACTCTACAGTGATGGTGAGCGTAAGCTTTCCGCCCGAATTTATTGGGAAACTAGACACTACCGTTTGCAAGGGAGACACCTTGGTATATGGCGATGTTATTTTTGGTCGCCCGGCAACATCAGTACTCACCCAACTAGACATCCCCGATCAGTTTGGTTGCGACTCCTTGGTTTCCGTAACGGTGCGTCATTTTCCTGTCCCGCTGGTTCGGCTCTCAGGAGATGAGGTGGTTTGCTCCAATGGCGAAGCGACCTTCAGCCTCAACTACAATGGTGAAGGCACCGCAGCAGTTGTGCTCAGTTCGGCCCCTACTGAAACGATATTGGTACCCAACGGCACTACCACCATTAGCCGTATGGTGCCTGTTGGCACACAACTCAGCATCTTGTCTGTAAGCGGCGGCGAAGGTTGCCCAATAGAAGGGCAAGGGAGTCTTCTCATTCAGGAAACCAGCTTGGATGTTGACATCAATGTGCTTAGCGGAGACGGGGCCTTTGCCGTTAGCTGCGCCGATGGGGCAGACGGGACGATAATTGCCGTACCAACAGGAGGCCAACGCCCTTACAACTACGAATGGAATAGCGGCAGCGGCTCGGCGTTGCTTCAAGACCTCTCTGCGGGCGAGTACAGCGTTCGGATTACCAGCAGGCGAGGCTGTACGGCAGGCGCGCAAGTGAGACTGACCGCTCCGGAATTGTTGGCAAGCCAAGCAACCCGGATAGAAGCGAATTGTGTAGACACCCTTCCGCGCCTATTTCTGGAAAACATTCAGGGCGGTGTAGGGCCTTACGTGTTCCGAACGGCTGTTGACCAGGGTTTCCAACCCTTGCCCACCCTACCAGACACCCTAGAGTTGCCCGTTGGCGCTTCCAACTTCCAGATAGAAGACGTGAACGGTTGCTTGCTAAGCGAGCGGTTTGATTTTGAGGCTCCGCTTGTGGGAGAGCTTTTCGTTAGTCCTCGCCGTGCCGTAATCCCTGAGGGCGACAGCGTACGGTTGCAACTACGGACCAACCTCAACGTAGACGGCTACCGTTTGGCTCCCGGGCCGGAAGACTTAGTAGTTGGAGACAACTTCTTCGTTAGTCCTCAGGAAAACACCGTTTATGAAATAACTACAACGGATGAATTTGGCTGTTCTGCGTCGACGATGGTTGAAATCATCGTTGACGACTTCGTGCCCATTTTCGCCCCTAATGTATTTTCCCCGAACGGAGACGGCGTTAATGATTTGTTCCGGATTTTTGCCCGCACTACGGTCATCAGTTTTAGCAACTTTGCCATCTTCAGCCGCTGGGGAGAAATGATTTACGTAATGGAAGAACCCGTCTCCCCACAAGACGGCAACTGGGGCTGGGATGGTTACCACCCCAACGGCCGGATATACGAACAAGGCGTATACATCTTTAAGGCAACCGTAGAGCTGACTGGTGGGCGCAAAGTAGAGGTAACCGGAGACGTACTACTGATTCGATAAAAGCGAAATTTGCCGCTACAAAGACGGAGGAATAGCTTTTTCCGTAAGAAATATTCTTAAGAAAGTAAGAAAGTAAGGTCTCAACACCACGATTAAGCTTTACTTTGTCGTTCTATACCGACATTTCATATCAAGAGCATAGAGACATGTATAAGTACCTTTTAACCTGCTTACTGATTTTAGTTTCCGTTGGGTTTGCTACCGCAGAAGTAGCACCTACGGCAATTGTTCTGACTTCAACTGTTGTCGATCAGGAATCCTACATCAAGCGCTACAAGAAAATTGCGATGCGCGAGATGGAGCGTAGTGGTGTGCCGGCTAGCATAAAGTTGGCCCAGGGGATTCTGGAGAGTGATGCGGGGAAGAGCAAGCTCGCTCGGTCTGCCAATAACCATTTCGGCATCAAGTGTGGTAGCCGCTGGAACGGGGAGGAGTACTATAAAGAAGACGACGACTACGATGACCGGGGCCAACTGATAAAGAGTTGTTTCCGGCAGTACAGAAACGCGGACGCCAGTTTTGTGGCGCATTCTGAGTTTCTCCGTGACCCTGCAAAATCCTTCCGGTATGGTTTTCTCTTTCGCTTAGACCCCAACGATTACCGTGCTTGGGCGGAGGGCCTGCGCCGGTCTGGTTACGCTACCAACCCCAACTACCCCAAGCTGCTCATCTCATTGATTGAACGTTACAACCTGAACCAGTACGACCAGTCTAGCGTAGTGGTGGAAGAGCCCCAAGCTGTCATCGTGCCCGTTGAGGAGCTTCAGCGAGGCATTCTGCAAACGAACGATGTCAGTTACTTCATCAACGACGCCCCCATCAGCGTAGGAGAAGTAGCGCGCCAGGTAGACATAAGCGTAAGCCGCCTGCTTGAGTACAACGAGAACCTGCGCCAAGAAAACCAGCAGGTTGAGTCTGGTGATCGGGTTTACCTACAGAAGAAGCGCAACTTCTACCGAGGCCGCGAAGCCTACCACACCGTTGAAGAAGGCGAAACACTCTTTGACATTGCGCAACGGTATGGCCTCCGGTTAGACAAGCTCGCCAAGCGCAACCGGATGCAGGAAAACGGAGACCCCGCTACCGGAGAGAAGGTGAAACTCCGAGGCACGAAGCTCCGCTCCGCACCTCGTGCGGAAGGAGATGTTGACGAAACAGTTCCTGTTGTACCAACAGATGAAGAAGGCCGCATCATCGTTGATGACCCAACAAATGGCCCAGCTACCGCTCCGCAGCCTACGTTCCCTTCAACCAACCCACGGCCGACCCCTACCCCTCCGACAACGCCGCCAACCAACCCAACGCCCAACTACCCCTCAACCAATCCTACGCCAAGCCCTACCGTACCAATAACGACGAACCCGCCAACCAACCCAAGCCCGAACCCTACCGTACCAGCAACCGGCCCGCCCCCTAACACTCCAACAACCAACCCGACGCCAACAACTCCGGTGGTAGATCCTCCGCAGACGAATAACCCCTCGGTGCCTTCTACTGGCACCCAAGAGTACCACTCGGTATCTGCCGGAGAAACGCTTTACGCCATCAGCCGCCGCTACGGCCTTACGGTTGATGGGCTGAAGCAGCTCAATGGGCTTACGGGAAATAATATTCTTATTGGGCAACGGCTTAGGATAAAGTAAGGAAGGGCGAGGTTTCCCCTTGCTCCTTACTCCTTTTGCCCTTTACTCCCTACCTTAGCGACGAACCAATTCCTTAGTCCGTGCGTCGTTACAGCTACCTTATCCTTTCCGTTTTATTCTTTTTTAGTGCGCCTACGGTGCTTTGTTCTCAAGACTTAGAGCAAGAGGGAGAGTATGGTGTTGACTGGGGCGGTTACCTCTTCGGAGCGAAAGGCGGGTTAAGCCTTGGCAACCAAGACTGGTCTGGGCTAGAGACCGAGCTGCTGTTGGGCTTCCACGGAGACCTTTACCTAGAGACCGTTCCTGCGCAGGGCCGGTTCAGCTTTTATGGGCAACTAGGTTACCATACCCGAGGGAGCAAGATCAGTCGGCGGCGCGGCACACTTTTCAACGGCAACCAGGTCACGCTTCCTAGTGAAGACTTTCGGTTTTACAATGTGTCTTTGGGTATAGGCGCTAAGTCGGTATTTGGGTACTCTCAGCTTGGCGACTTTTACTACATACTCGGTTTGCGAGCAGACTATAACGTAACGACCAACCTTGGCGATTACGATATTCTTGAACAAACGAACGGTGGTTCCTTTAGGCTCAACTTTCCTTTAGACAGCCCAGACTTCATCAAAGACATCACTTACGGCGCCAGCTTCGGAGCGGGAATTTTGTTCCCGATTTCAGAGAAGATTGGGGGTACGCTAGAACTGCAGGGCCATCCGGATTTCAGCTTCCAGTACGAGTCTGGGGAGATCGGTGGAGTAATTGATGGATCTGGAACCCCTCGGACCCTTCCGGCACGCGCCATCCGTAATTTCACCATTGAGCTTTCCTTCGGGATACGTTTTTTGCGCAAGTGGACGTATGTCGATTAAGAGAACCTTGCACACCCTTGGCGACGGGTTAGCGACCTTGTTCTTCCCGCGTCTTTGCCTCAACTGCCAAAGCTCTGTTGCTGCGGGGCAGCAGCCGCAGTTGTGTATCCCGTGTAGCAACGACCTTGCGTTAACGGACCACTGGCTCTTGCCGGAAAACGCGGTTACGGATAAGTTTGTCGGCAGGCTACCGATCACCTTCGGAGCGGCCTTACTTTCGTTTAGCGTCGGGACGGTCTGCCAACAACTGATCCATGCGCTCAAGTATTACCACCGCCCTGAGGTGGGGGTGCAACTTGGCCAACAGTTGGGAACGCTCATCAAAGACCATCCCGCGTTGCAAGACTTAAACGGCATCGTCCCCGTCCCGATTCACCCTAAGCGGCGGCACGAGCGCGGCTACAACCAAGCGGAGAAAATCGCCGAAGGCATGGCGATGGTGTTGCGTAAGCCGGTCTATCCTGATGCCTTGAAGCGCGTTGTCTTCAAAGGCTCACAAACTAAACGGACCCGCTACGAACGGGTGGAGAACACGCAGGAATCTTTTGGGCTGGGCAAAGGGGACTTCGCCAACCAACACCTCCTCATCGTTGACGACGTACTCACGACCGGAGCCACGGTAGATTTCTGTGGCAATGTTCTGCTGAAGGGCCATGAGGGGTTGAGGCTTGGCGTTGCTACCCTCGCGATTGCCGAATGATGGTACTGTTTTGAAGCATTCATTGCACCTGCGGCCGCGCCAAGTTGTACTTAGTTAAGGAGTATGTCTCTCCGGATAGGCGGCCTTGATGATTCTGAACATGCACGTAAGGATCGTTTGTAAGTTGCGGCTCAACTTTAAGCCACAGAAACCCCTTATATTTAAACCATGGAAAACAACCTTCCTCCATATACGGTTTATGAAATGCTCACTTCGTTGGGTCCTCTAACTTCTGGGACACCAGTTAGCTTAGAAGCTTTCACGGCGTTTTGTGAAAAATTCCCAGAGTTAATTGCCGAGCGTGAAGCTTCGGGTAAAGTCATCATCATGTCGCCGGTAAAGAACGCTTCTTCTGAGAACGAAGGCCATTTATTTGGTTACCTCTATTCTTGGAATCTAATGAACAAAAAGCCAGGGGTTGTCCATAGTCCTTCTGGTGGGTTTCTGTTAAACGGTAATGAAGTCCGCTGTGGTGATACGAGTTGGGTTTCTAACGAACGATTAGCTCCCTATATCAATAACCCAGACTATAGAACTAGCTGGATACCAACCTCACCCGAATTTGTCATTGAAGTAAAATCAGATACTGACCGTATTAGCAAGCTTAAGGCAAAAATGGTGGACACATGGTTAGCCAACAACGTCCTTCTAGCTTGGCTGATTGACCCAGACCAAGAAGTCGTCTACATCTACCGGCAAGGGCAGGACGAAGTGGAGGAAGTACGTGATTTTGACAGTTCGGTGCTTAGCGGAGAGGGTGTTTTGCCGGGGTTTGAGTTCCCGTTGGTAGAACTGAATTTGTAAGATTATTTCAACTCCAACCGAACCACCGACTCACAATGACTAGTCTGCGGAAACATATCCACTGCCCGGGCCTTCACGACCTTGTATTTTTCTGACAGAAGGGCCAGGTCCCGTGCTTGGGTGCCGGGGTTGCAGGAGACGTAGACGATGACCGGCGCGGCGAGCTCTAGCAACATCGGGATTACCTTGGGGTGCATGCCGGCGCGGGGCGGGTCGGTGATGAGTACGTCGGGGCGGCCGTGCTTGGCCGCGAACTCGGGGGTGAGGATGTTTTCGGTACGCCCAGCGTACCACGTGCAATTGTCGAGGCCGTTGAGTTCAGCATTGATTTTAGCGTCGTCGATGGCAGCAGCGATCTCCTCGATACCAACCACTGCACCTGCGTCTTTCGCCACAAACTGACCGATAGAACCGATACCGGTGTAGAGGTCGTAGACGTTCTCGTTGCCCGTCAGGCCCGCATACTCTGCCGTGATCTCGTAGAGGCGTTCGCCCTGGCGGGTGTTGGTCTGGAAAAACGACTTGGGGCCGATGTGGAAACTCACGTGGCCGAGGGTTTCTTTGATGGTAGACGTGCCTGCGAAGAGGTGCATCTCTAGATCCATCATGTATTCATTGATCTTGCCGTTGATGCAGTAATAGAGGCTGGTGAGGTGCTCACCGAATTTAGCCATAATGGCATCGAGGAAAGGCTTGATCTGGTCTTGGTCGTTCTCGAAGAAGGCGAGGACGAGCATACACTCGCCCGTCCGCGTAGTACGGATCATGAACTGGCGGAAGAGGCCCGTCCGCTCGCGCATATCGAAGAAAGAAAGCTGCATCTCGATGGCTAGGGCGCGGATGCCGTTGCGCAGTTCGTTGCTGGGGCCGTGTTGGAGGTGACACTTTTCGATGTCGATCAGCTTGTCGTAAGCGCCAGCTTTGTGGAAGCCGATGACATCCATCTCGTTAGTGACGGTATCATCGCCGACTTCATCGGCGGTAAGCCAACGGCGGTTAGCGACGCCAAATTCTAGTTTGTTGCGGTAGAAACTGGTGTCTTCACTACCCAAGATCGGTTCCCATTCGCCTACTTCAACCTTGCCGATACGCGTGAGCGCATCGCGCACCATGCGGTCTTTCTCGCGCAATTGGCCTTCATAGCTGAAGTTCTGCCACTTGCAGCCGCCGCAAACACCGAAGTGTTGGCAGAAGGGCTCAACACGGTCTTCGCTTTTCTTATGGAATTCGAGCGGAGCGCAGAAGAGTACCTTCTTTTTCTTCCGGAAGGGGCGTACATCTACCACGTCTCCGGGCACAACTTTCTCGACAAAAACGACCATGCCTTCATCGGTTTTGCCAACGCAGAAGCCCTTATCGGCTAGGCCGGTGATGGTTACGTTGTCGATGCGTTCGGGGAAGCGGTTGCGGCGGTTTCGGCCCATTTTTATAGTAGTGTAGTAGTGTAGTTTGGTAGTCTTGTAGTAGGCTACCGCACGTTGGAGGCCCGCAAAGGTAAGTTATCCACGGGGCTTATTCCGCTTCCCAATCGTGGATGGCTTGCTTGCGGTGTTTCCCGTAATAACTAACGGCATTTATTTGAGATAAAGTTTCAGAGCTTGGCTTTAAGATGGCGCGGACGCAGGTGCAGGGTAAGGGCAAAGGCAGGGCAAGTTTGATTCAGATTGGGTTGAGGGCCTCCGGCCTACGGAATATACATAAGTTTACACGAACGCCGTTTCACACCTCGGGTGTAGTCTCCAAACTCGACAGGCGAACTTTTTTGTTGTAGAATTAGCGTCAATCTTATCAAGAGACAAACACTGGTTCTAATAACCAAATTATTCCTTTA
>CALEDI010000294.1 GCA_937949535.1 uncultured Lewinella sp.
GATCGCGAACCCGATGCACAGCCTCTGGAGCGATGGCCGCTGGAACAAACTGACGATGGCCCACGGCTGCTACTGGGGCAAATGCACCTTCTGCGACGTGAGCCTCGATTATATCGGCAATTACCAACCCGTTCAGGCCACGATGCTGGTAGATCGGATGGAAGAACTCATTGCCCAAACCGGCGAAACCGGTTTCCACTTCGTCGACGAAGCCGCGCCGCCCGCCCTGATGCGCGACCTAGCGCTAGAGATCATCCGCCGCAAGCTCCGCCTGACGTGGTGGACGAACATCCGGTTCGAGAAAAGCTTCACGCCAGACCTTTGTCGGCTGCTACAAGCCAGCGGCTGCATCGCCGTATCGGGCGGGCTCGAAGTTGCCTCCGATCGCCTGCTCGACCTGATCAAAAAAGGCGTCACTGTAGCGCAAGTTGCCCGCGTAACGGGCGCGTTCACCGATGCGGGCATCATGGTGCACAGCTACCTCATGTACGGCTACCCGACGCAAACGGAGCAAGAAACCGTTGACAGTTTAGAGATGGTCCGTCAGCTCTTTCAGGCCGGCACCATCCAGTCGGGTTTCTGGCACCAATTTGCGCTCACGGCCCACAGTCCGGTTGGTTTAGACCCCGACAGCTACGGCATAACCCCACACTACAATAAAATTACCTTCGCCAACAACGACGTGCAGTTTACCGACAGCACCGGCATTGACCACGGCAAATTCAGCTTCGGCCTCAAGAAATCGCTCTTCAACTATATGCACGGCATGTGCTTTGATTACCCGCTCGGAGATTGGTTCGATTTCGCCATCCCGAACACCAACATTGCCCCAGACTACATCGCCGATTGCCTCGACTACGAAGAGGACCAGCTAGGGCGGCCAACCGCACGAATGGTTTGGCTTGGCGGCGAGCCTTCCCTCCGAGAATTGGCCGACGACACCGTAGAGATCAGCCTCTTTGACCGGCGCGATACCGACTTGCTCGTATTGCCTTCCGAGATCGGCCGGTGGCTGGTCGCGCAACTGAACTTGCTCGGAGACCGGAGCCAGCCGCCGCTTACCTTGGCGGCCTTCCGAACTTCATTCGAGGCGGCGTTTGGGGCTGACCTGGAAGAGCTTTGGTACGATGAGGCGATGGAGATGGTGCGGGCTTATGGGTTGTTGGTGGTTTAGGGGTTAGCATGCAGGTGGCATAATGTTACAGCGGCAGCCTGAATGCGGAACGCTGAACGCTGAATCCTAAAACCCCTCCTTTAACTCACAAGACATTTTGTACCTTCGCGGACATGAGCAGTTTTGTAGTATCCGCTAGGAAGTACCGCCCCGTCCGCTTCGATGAAGTTGTCGGCCAGCAGCACGTATCGCAGACGCTGAAGAATGCTTTACAAACCGACCATTTGGCCCACGCTTTTCTGTTCTGCGGGCCGCGCGGGGTAGGCAAAACGACCTCCGCAAGAATCTTGGCTAAGGTGCTCAACTGTTTGGACCGGACGGAAGACTACGAGCCCTGCAATAAGTGCCAAAGCTGTGTTTCCTTTGATGGGGATGCCAACATTTACATCCGTGAGTTGGATGCGGCGAGCAACAACTCCGTAGACCACATTCGGTCGTTGAACGAACAAGCTCGGATTCCGCTGGACGAGGGCAAAAGCCGGGTATTCATCGTGGATGAGGTCCATATGCTTTCCCAAGCGGCCTTCAATGCTTTCCTGAAAACACTGGAAGAGCCACCGGAGCGGACGGTCTTCATTTTGGCTACTACGGAGAAGCATAAGATCATCCCGACGATCCTTTCCCGCTGTCAGGTTTTCGACTTTAAGCGCATTCAGCCGAAAGACATCATCACTCACCTGCAAGGCATCTGCGAGCAGGAGGGCATCCAGGCCGAAGAAGACGCCCTGCACATCATTGGCCAAAAGGCCGACGGTGCGCTGCGAGACGCGCTTTCGATCTTTGACCGGATGACGAGCTCCAACGCCCAAGAGATCACCTACGAAGGCGTAATCGAGAACCTCAATGTGCTCGACTACGACTACTACTTCCGAGCGGTAGACTTCCTACTGACGGAAGACCGGAGCGGTATAATGTTGCTCTTCGACGACATCCTGCGCAAGGGCTTCGATGAAGACCTGTTCTTGAACGGCATGGCCGCCCACATCCGTGACCTACTCGTGTGTAAGAACCAAGAAACGCTGAAACTTCTGGAAGTTGGCGAGCGTCTCCGCGAGCGCTACCGCCAACAAGCCGCCATTGCCCCTACGGACATGCTGCTTACGCTGCTCAACATCGCTAACGATTGCGACCTGGGTTTCCGGCTGGCGCGCAACAAACGCTTGCACGTTGAGATGGCGTTGCTGAAGATGGCCGCCGTTAAGCGGGCGTTCCGAAACGAGCCTACAGTCATTGCTGCGCCAGCAACCTCCCCTGCACCTGCGGCCGCGCCGGAAAAAAAAAGCCCTGATCCCACCCCCACGGTAGCACCTGAAGGGCCGAGCGGCGGAGAAGCCGCCCCTCCGCAAATCGCTAAACCAGAACTAGAATCTCCGGTAGTGCCAACGGCCGAGCCGGAGCACGTTGCGGCCCCGATTGCCACTCCAAAAACGGCCTTTACCAGCCTCGACATCGGCGATATGATGGCCGAGATTGAATCGGAAGCATCCGCCAGCACCGCCGACGAAGACCTACCAGAGCTTACAGACGAAACGCTCAACCTTGCTTGGGAAAATTTTAAACGCGACAATACCGGTACCACCCTTGCGGTAAATATGAAGCGGGCCATCGGTCAAGTTGTTGGAGAGGAGATTCATGTCCGCATCGGGAGCCAGCGCGTGATGGCCTCGTTCCGAGAAGATACCAGCCTGATCCAGCACCTCCGAGACACGTTTAAACGCCCAGAACTGATCATGCTGCTGAAGGTAGACGAAAGCCTGAAGCCCCAAAAATCTGAGGTAAAAAAACGTTTAACCGCCAAGGACAAGTTCCTTGCCATGCGGCAGAAGAACCCAGCGATTGATAGCCTTCGGAAACGGTTTGATTTGCGGCCGGAGGAGTAGCTGCCGGACAGACGGATCTATCCGGCAAGAACGCCAGATAATCGCCAATCGAGTAGGAGATGAGGGCGAAGATATTCACTATCTCCGGCCTCATCGTCCTCTCACACCACCGGACGTACTCTCGTATCACGGCGGTTTCCTTAAGCGTGTAACCTTGCGTAGGTCGGTACGATCGCCATTAACCCCT
>CALEDI010000295.1 GCA_937949535.1 uncultured Lewinella sp.
ACGGGGGAGGGACTTGTGAAAACGCTACGCGTTTTAGCGTAATGGCCACTTAATCAGCGTCAATGTATAGCGGTTTGGTATCCGATATAGCTGGTATAAAAAAGCGATCAGCGGGCAGCATTCAGCGCCGTTTTGCCTGAATGCTGTCCGCTGATCGCTGATCGCTAAAAATCTTGTCAAATACTGCCAAACATGGTCATTTTAATCAAAAATTAGGGATGACTCATGTTTAAAAGGTTAGATGATCAGGAAGTGTTTGTTTACTGCACAAGCACGCGCTGTACCGAACGGCTCGTTTCCGAAACCACTTCAAGGAAGTAAACTCCTGCTTCGAGCACCGGCAGGTTAACCACCGTTGAAGTCTGTGCGGACGTTTGCTGGAGCAACTCACGGCCAGTAAGGGAACGCAAACGCAGCGTGCTGTTGCCCGCATTTGTAGGTAAGGTAACGGTGAGTTCGTTGCCTACCACAGGGTTGGGGTAAACGACTACCTCAAACACCTTCGGGGCCACATCATTGAGCACCGCGGGAGCGCTGCTAAGGGCGTTGGTCATAGCGGTTTGGGTGCTCCCTGCGTTTAGCGCGTTTACCTCACCGATTTCACCTAGGCCAACCAGCCCATCGGTGGCAGTTACGCCTCCGAGGCAACCACAATCTTGGGTGATGACGTCGCCACCAGTATCAGGGTTTCCGTCGTCGCAGGGGGCGCCGATCTGGGTTTCGTCAAATGAATTTGCGCAAAGCTGAGAGAAATCCCCCTTCCAAGTCATCTTGTTGTTGCCACCGAACATGATGCGGCTCCGACCACACAAGGCCGTAAGGTCTTGCGGGAAACACCCTTCTAAATCGTTGTTCGTCAAGTTGAGCGTGATGAGGTTTGGGAAATCACCGAGGCCCTCAGGAAGCGCACCAGATAGGTTGTTTTCTTCCAACGCGATGATCTTCAGTTGCGTCAGTGCAGCAATTCCGGAAGGCACTGCGCCAGTGAGCTGGTTTTTGCTCAGGCGTAGGTACTCCAAATCAGGCTGGTTTCCCAAGGTGTTGGGGATGGTGCCGACAAACTGGTTACCGGTGAGGTTAATATCCTTGAGCGAAGGCATGCTGAAAAGAACAGCGGGGAGGTTGCCACCAATTTGGTTGCGTGGCAACCCGAGCAGCTCCAACCGGTCTAGGTTAGCAACTTCAACTGGCAGGAAGCCGGTCAGGCCCTTATCCAGCAGGATGATCTTCGTTACGCGGCCGTCGGTGTCGCAATCAATGCCATCCCAACCGCAGGGTGCGCAATCGGTGAGCCAGTTGGAGGTGCCGCTCCAATCGTCGCCATTGGTAGCGTCGTAGAGCTTCTCTAGGGCGGCGAAGTCTGGGTGGGTACACTGGGCATCCAGCGTAGAAAAGGTGAAAGGAATAAGGAAGATGGCGCAGATGGCCGTGAACAATGGGGAAAAGGTAGTCATGATCTAAGGTGTTAGTGGGTTAATATGTAGCTCGCAACACGCCAAACAGCAGCCCCAACCTAAGTGGTTGAGCACACGCTTCCTGAAGAGTGCGTACACCTATCAGACACCAATTTTTACCTTATACCGTAATATCAATAGGAGTTTTACTTTCAATTCTAGGGTTAAGGCGGCCAGCTTACAAATGCTGGAAAATAATAGTGTAATCAGGTGTATGTCTTGTAGACGCCAAACAATTCCCAAATGTTGGTAGTTGCACCCAATTTTAACTAATTATAAACACTAAAGCTTCTCTCTTAAGACTCCTATGCAAGTTCGGATACCCTCGAGGTAGTTCCCTAGCCGTAGGTTTTCGTTGGCAGCGTGGATGTTGTTGTCGGGGTTAGGGATACGTACAGACACCGCAGGCAGGCCGAGTGCCTGAATGAAGGGCGAAATAGGTTGGGAGCCTCCGGTGGTCCTCATTTTTACCGGAGGCGTTCCGAACGTACGGGTAAGCGCACGGTCTAGCCACCTACCGATGGCGGAGTTGAAGGGCGTTCGGTAGGCGGCGTATTTCACTTTGCTGTAAAGGGCCGCGAGTTTGTCGTGATTCCGGCGTTCGGCCTCTGTGGGTTCTTCATCAACGAGGTGATAACCGGCGTCTTCAATGTAAGCCCTCATGGCTTCAAGCAATCGGTTCCCGTCAGACTCCGGCACCAAACGAATATCGATCATCGCGATGGCCTCGGCGGGGATGATGGTGCGGGCCGCGCCGCCTACGTAGGCGGCTTTCAGCCCCCGAACGTTCAGCGTCGGGTATGCGAGGGCTTCCTGGTAAGTCTCCCCTACCCGCTCTGGGCGGGCAATCCCGATGCGCGCAGCGATGGAGTCGCTGTTTTCAGGTACCGCATTCATGGCAGTTTTGTCTGCGTCCGTCAAGGAAATGCCATCGTACCAACCGGGGATGAGGACGCGCCCATCGTCGTCTTTCATCCCAGCCAGCAGTTTACTTAACCGGAAAACGGGGTTGGGAACGAAGTTGCCGTACTGCCCGCTGTGCATCGGTTTACTAGGGCCGAATACGCGGAGCGTCGTGGTCGCAATGCCGCGTGCGCCGAAGGTGAGGGTCGGTAAGTTGGAAACGTGGCGGGTTCCGTCTAAGACCACTAAGCGATCTGCGGCGAGTTTGTCTTTGTTGGTCCGTACAAGTTCAGGGAGCTGGGGGCTGCTCATCTCTTCCTGAAAGTCTAGGATGAGCTTGATGTTGTAAGCTGGTGTTACGCCCTCCGCTTGGAGAACGGCAAAAGCGTTAAGCAGGGAGAGCGCGGGGCCTTTTGAGTCTGAGGTACTGCGGCCGAAGATGCGCGCCTCGGGGTCTAGTACGTCCGGGCCGACTTCTGCCCAAGTTCCATCCGGGTTTTGTTGTTTGATGGTTGCGGTAAAAGGGTCGGCTTGGTCCCATTCGCTTGCGTCTACCGGCTGGCCATCAATTTGGAGGTAAAACAAGACGGTTTCCTTGTCTTCATGGTAGTCTTTGCGGGCAAGTACGAAGGGGACATCATTGATGCGTATCACTTCGGTTTCCAAGTCTAACTCCTTCAGGTAAGGCAATACCCAATCTATGTTGGCTTGGATTTGCTCCGGAAAGCGTCCGTTGTTTGGTATCCCTACGAATTCTCGTAATTGCTCCACCGCCAGCGGGAAACGCTCAACACTGGCTGCTTCTATTTCTGCCGCAGAGCGCAGTTGGGCCCAAGCGGGAGAAGCCGAAGTAAGCAATACAAAAATAATAAACGGTAAAAGACGAAGCATGAGACATTACTTTGCCACAAGTTACTCCGTTTGGTCTTGCTGAAGAAAGCGGTAGGCAAAGTAAAAAACACCAACTACCAATAAAATAATCACCGCAAGAACGATGAAAGCCGTAGCGTCGCCGTTGCCGCCGAGGATGGGGGGAAATTTGAGGATCATACTTTTCATAATGCAAAGATAACCTGATGGTTCAGGATTATCTGACTGCCTGACCACTTGACTGCTTGACTATCTGACCGCTTGACTACCTGACTATCTGCCTACCTACCTACCTTCGCCTCCATGCGCTTACCCCAGCTCAAATCTTGGCAAACCAACGCCCTCGTCTTCTTGGCGGCGGGCCTGTTGTTTTCGTTTTACTTCAAGGGCTTGATGTGGTCGCCCAATCTCCACGCGCCCACCTTCGGGGGCGATGGGCTGACCATTCATTACAACCTCCAGTACCACGCCACTTACGGCGAAGGGGTTTACCTCGAATCCC
This sequence comes from uncultured Lewinella sp., assembly GCA_937949535.1. Classification (GTDB taxonomy): domain Bacteria; phylum Bacteroidota; class Bacteroidia; order Chitinophagales; family Saprospiraceae; genus Neolewinella. The sequence continues at coordinate 3,730 of CALEDI010000295.1, forward strand.
AATACTTCCCACATAGGGAGAGTGTTTTCATGACCGATGCGCAGGCGATGGTAGCGGTCGTGATGGCGGGCCTGCGGCCCGTCTTCCCCAACATTGGCCAATATGCGACAGGCATTTCCAATGTGCTCATTTTTTGGAGTTCGCCGCTGGCCGTTTTATTCCTCTTCCTGATCTTCCGCAGGCTGGGCGTGCGCTGGCCGTTGGCCTTCCTGTTTGGGTGCGTGATTGCGATGATGTCTCCGCAAATTTTGCGGCAATTGGGTGGGCAATACACGCTCGGCTTTACCTTCCTGCTCCCCATGATCGTTTGGTACCAACTCGCCTACGACGACGGGAAAAGGTACTGGCTCAAGAGCGTCTTAATTGGTTTGGCGGTTGTATTGATCGGGCTCAACAACCCCTATCTCTACGCAGTAGCTTCAGCATTATTGGGCGGGGCCGCAGGTGCAGGCATGGTTTTAAAGGTCTTGGGGATGGTCCGGACACCTTGGAGCGTGCTGCTGCATTGGTTGGGTGTTACGGTTGGCACTACGGCAGTGATTGCGCTTACCCTTGCGGCGTTCGACCAAGTAGACGACCGAGTAGAGGTGCCCTTCGGCTTCTTCCACAACGTTGCCGCCTGGGGCGGCATGCTCACCGATGCCGAGACTTACACCTACGGCTTCATCCGTCAAATCCTCCCCAACCTAGACGCTCCCCGCCGGGAAAACCAGATGTACCTAGGCCTCATCCCCGTGTTGTTCGCGCTTTGCCTACCGCTGATCTTCCTTGTTCCTCGCCTCCGAAAAACCATCGGGCTTACCAACGCTCCTACCCTGCTGGTCTTACTGGCCGGAACGCTCCCTGGCCTCGTTCTCGGCTTTGGGCTACCTTTTGTTTACTTCGAAGACTGGACCTACGACCACCTCGGCAGCCTGCTCCAGTTCCGCGCTCCGGTCCGTTTCAGTTGGCCGCTGTTCTACGTCTTGGCCATCGGGGCGGGCTTTGCCCTCAGCCAACTCTACGAGCACTGGTCTGGGACGAAGAGAGCCTGGTTCCTAGCCCTACCCTTCCTCCTCTGGACCATAGACGCCCACCAGTTTCTGGCCGGACATACGGAAGGAAAAGACGGACCAAGCGCCTTCACCCCCACCTCCATCCAAGAAAAGAAGACTTGGGCTGATACGCTCGGCATCGATACCGCTCGGTTCTCCTGCATCTACCTCCTGCCTACCGAGCAGGGTTGGTCAGACAAAATCCACCAAGATGGCTCCTGGCGCAGCAACCACGACGGCTACAAACTAAGCCTAGCTACCGGCTTGCCGCTCCTCAACGGAAAGCTCTCTCGCGTAGGCCTCAGTCGGGTACTACGGAGTTTACAAATCGTTAGCCATCCCCTCATCGAAAAACCTGCCCTAGATGATTTGCCTACCGGCAAAGACATTCTCCTCCTCGCCTCCAACGAGAACGAACTCGACCCCCACGAGGCCGATCTTTTTGCCACCGGCAAAGAGCTCTTCTCCAACAAAAAAATTGCGTTGCGGAGCGTAAGCCCCAAGACCTTAAGGAGTCGTTCTGCGGTTGCCAAAACCGTTGCGCAAAAAAGCGCACGGGCTTTTTCGCAAACTCCAACACGCCTCGGTTTCGAGGAAAATACCAACCACGCCTTCTTCGGAAACGGAAGCCGTAAAGTTGAGCCGGGCTGGACAACCTTCGCGCTTCC
>CALEDI010000296.1 GCA_937949535.1 uncultured Lewinella sp.
AAGTGACCCTGCGCCACCTCAGCCCAGATTGCCGCAAGCGCCTCAATAAGGCCGATGAGATCATTGAAGTCAACCTCGATGAAGACCCGAAGTATAAGGTCATGATGGACTTTGAGTAGATTTGGGCGCGGACGCGGGTGCTGGGCAGGTTAAAAATTCTGCCACTCTTTAAAAAAAAGCTCGCAAAACGGGCTTTAAAGGTGACTAACATGCAAAAATAACACTTAAATCGCCTATCTTTACAGAACACAAACAACATTTTCCTTTTGAACACACTTGAGAGCGGCTCAATAAGCCATATTTTCCTTACTGGCGCCTTACTACTTTAATCCCGTAAGTACGGGCAAACTAAGGATTCATTTGCCAGATTTACTAACCGATGATCGTAACGAAGATGATGAACATCTTTCCCGATTATCGGTTTTTCCATGTGCTATACCAACGTTAAATAATAGGGTGCAACATGAGTCATCCCAGGGTTTGAGGGCAGGCAAAATCGTGTGCATAACAGATTGCACGATCGCCCGAAGCTCCGTGCCGCGATGGCAAGGCTTGGGTGGTCAAGTATTTCCAATATAGCCCGCTAATACAGTGTAATTTAAATTTCATCGCCTTTTCTGCGGCGTCTTTTATCAGCTTGCGGCCTTGGTCAACGGTGGTGTTGTAACCTTCGGAACCTTGCTCCTAAAACCCTGTTAGCACCTGCGTCCCCGCCTCAACTAACCCCGTCGCCATGAAATTCGGAAGAGCAGAAGACCTCAGTAAAGTAACCTTTGATTTCCCGGTGGAGCCGCTGGCCAATAAGCCGCGCCTAGACCGCTACGAGCTGGGCGCTACCCAAGGAAAGCCCAATATCTACATAGGCGCAACCGGCTGGAGCATGAAAGAATGGGTAGGCAAATGGTACCCAGACAAAACCAAGTCTGCGGACTACCTGCGTGAATACGGCAAGCAGTTCAACACCATCGAGTTGAACACCACCCACTACCGCATCCCGACGCCGGAGTTGGTCAAGAAATGGTACAACAGCGTCCCAGATGATTTTCGCTTCTGCCCCAAGGTTCCCCAAACCATCAGCCACAGCAACGACTTCGGTATGCCGTCGGGTGCCTTGCAGGAGTTCATCCGCAGTATGGACGGATTGCGCGAAAAACTGGGCTGCATCTTCCTCCAACTGCCGCCCTACTTCGGCGCAGACCGGCTAAAGCTACTAAACATTTTCCTCGGCCGCTGGCCGAGCGTTCTACCGCTTGCCGTAGAGGTACGGCACGCAAGTTGGTTCGCTGATCCATTCGCTACCGAAGCCCTGATGGACGCGCTGGCGGCGCGCCAAGTAGCGGCCGTCATTACCGACGTTGCTGGGCGCCGCGATGTGCTGCACAACTACATCACCGCGCCCAGAACTATGGTTCGGTTTGTAGGCAACGGCCTGCGCGAAACCGACTTTACCCGCCTCGCAGCTTGGTCAGACAAGCTGAAGGAATGGAACCTGCCAGAAACCTATTTCTTCCCACACCAACCGGACAACCTCCTCTCCCCCGACGCTTCGGCCTGGTTTGCCCGCCACCTTCAAGCAGATGGCTTCGCCACTACCCGAGGGCCGAAAGTATGGGAAGGGCCGCCACAGATGAGTCTGTTTTGAGCTCGAACCCTAACTTTCTCTTAACCCATTGCCCCTTTCGGACTATTTCCTAAACCCCTATCTTCGCGGCAAATTCTCAAAAGGACTAAAGGATGTACTCGGTCATTTCTTATGACTTTGTCTGCCCTTTCCTACTGACTTTCCCACGAATTATACGCTTTATGAAAAACGACATTATCATCCCTGAAGTAACCGACGTACTCGTTGCGGCCGTGCCCCGCAAAGACGACCACGAACAAGAACTCTGGGACATCTTCATCGTCAATCTCCGTGAAGCCCCCATGAACAACGTTCTCGTGACGAGCCAAGGCCACGGCGAGATAGCTGGCCAAGACAAGACCACCACCGTACTTCGGCATTTCCACCAGCGCATCGAGGCCAACGACCACCTCAAGGTGGAACCCATTCAGCGCGCACTCTTCGGCATTAGGAACGAATATTGGGTCAGTTTCAACCACCAAGACGTCATGCTAGACAAGCGTTTCGTTTTTAACCCCAACCAGATCAGCGTTGAAAGCTTAGAAAACGTTCCTTTGCTGAACCGTATGGGCGTCATCTTGCGTTAGATTAGGTTGCAGGTTGCAACCTGTTACCATGCCCCATGCCTGACGTGCAACCTGTAACCTGCAACTTGCAACCTGTAACCTGTTACCATGCCGCATGCCTGACGTGCAACTTGCAACCTGCAACCTGCAACCTATAACTTCCCAAAAAACCAATTTGTGCCAGAAAGCCAGCCCCTACCCGCCAAGAAAGTAGAAGACTCTCGGACTATCATGACCGAATTGGTGATGCCCAATGATACCAACCCTCAGAACAACCTGATGGGGGGCAATATGCTCCGCTGGATGGACATTGCGTGCGCCATCTGTGCGGGCAAGCACTGCGCCAAGCCTGTCGTTACGGCGTCGGTAGACAATGTTTCCTTTGGCTCCCCTATCCGCAACGGTGAGGTGGTTACGTTGGAGGCTACCGTTACCCGAGCATTCACGACGAGCATCGAGGTTTACGTACAAGCAACCGCCGCCACCATGCAGGGGGAGAACCCTAGGCGAACGCACAGCGCGTACTTCACTTTTGTTGGGCTCGACAAAGACAACGGCTCTCCCGTTCGGGTTCCGACCATTGTTCCGCTCACCGAGATTGAGGAGCAACGCTTTGAGGCTGCGCTTAGGCGTCGGGAGTTGCGGCTCGTGCTTGCTGGGCGGATGAAAGCAGAGGATGCAAAGAATTTACGCAAGCTGTTTGAACGTTAGCGGGCGTTTTTATTTCACCTCCAATACTTCCAGTTCTAAGCCGAAGGCGTTGCCTAGGCGGCGCAGGCCCAAGTTGGCCTGTCCTTCCGTTTTCAGTAGCGGGCCGACGTACAACAGGTAGCCGGGCGTGCCCTCCTCCAAGCAATCCGCCAAGATCAAGGCTGCGCTCATTCGGTAAGCGCCGCTGAGGTAAGTAGTGCGTTCTACCCCTACTTCATACTCGGGGTAGCGGCCTTCTACCAAAATATAGCCCGTGGTGGTGTTGCGCACCAGCGGCCCACAACTGTAACTTCGTTCCATTACGCCTGCGGTATCAATCCGGAGATAATGGATCGTATTTGCTGGCGGGGCCGCAGGTACAATGACTGCTTCTTGGGGCGGTTCTACGGCTGTGTCTCGTACAACCGATGGGCTTTTTGTTGATCGTTCGTGGTCGTACTCTCCGGGTAAGACCTCGGGTCGTGCATCGGAGTCGGCTTCGGAGGCGGCTGTTTCGAGTGGTTCTAGGTCTGGGGCGGCGGCGGTTTGGCCTGGGCGGCGCTCTGGGGTCCACTCCGATTGTAAGTAGACCAAGGTGCCGAAGCAGAGCAGGGCCGCAACGAAGGTGGTCACTATACTCCAAGGCAGTTCGTAGTAGCCCGGTCTTCGCCTAATTTCCCGTGGGTACAATGACCTGATAGCGTTGCGGACTCGCCAGCGCAAATGCTTCCCCGCCCTCGCGGGCTGTTTGAACCACGGCGTCCGGCCCTTCTTTGCGGGTACGATAGTGGCGATGTAATCATCCTTGCGTTCGTACATCGGCAAGTAGGCTTCTATTGCGAGCGGGTCGGTTGTTCCGTCGGTAGGTACGGGTTTAACGGGGGGGCGAGTAGCGGGAATGTCCGCTTTTTTGTCGGCTCCTATCGGGAGGCGATTGCGGAGGCCCGCGAGTAAGGGCGGGGTCTTGCCCGCAGCGGCCAGCCATACGGGCAGCTTGGAGCGCGTGCCCTTAAACTGGTCTATATGGCTGGGCTCAATTACCCAACGGACCTTACTCTTTTCGCCGATCTCCATCAGGCCAAAACCAAACAGGAGGCATTGCCGCTGCAGTTCTTCATATTTCCGAGCGGGCTCGTCTTCAAAGATTTTCTTGTCGTAGGCCACCCACTGCGCATCGGCATGAAAGCGGATGAATTGCGCAATAGCATAGATGTAGCGGTAATACTTGAACCGGCTCAGCAGCGCACCGCTCACAAACCAAATAGAAACAAAGAGGCTCAGCAAATAGGCGTATACCCCTGGCCTACCAAACTGCTCCCAGAGCGACTTCCCTTGCACCTGCGTCAGCGCCATATACCCCACCAATACTAGCAAAGTAAACAATAAAGCGTGGGCGCCGATGCGGAACCAGTTAACGCGGTAAAGCACCTCGTGTTTGCTCTCCAAGCTAGAGGCTTCCACCGTGGCGGTGAACCAGCTAAGGTCTGGTTTTTGGTACGCCAACCTAGCGTCAATGGTAACTCCCTCATAAAAGTGGGGGCGGTGTAC
>CALEDI010000297.1 GCA_937949535.1 uncultured Lewinella sp.
AATGGCAAGGAGACATCCTCTACGCTTCAGACTATTTCGGTGACCTCTATCAGTTTGCCCTCAACCTGATCGATAAGGGCCTCGCTTACGTAGACGACTCTACCGCCGAAGAGATCGCCGCCCAAAAGGGAGACATCGACGCACCGGGAACCAACTCTCCCTACCGAGACCGCCCTGCCGCCGAAAACCGCGACCTCTTCGAACGCATGAAGGCCGGCGAATTCGCCGACGGCAGCCGAGTGCTCCGCGCCAAGATCGACATGGCCGCCCCCAACTTGCTGCTCCGCGACCCCGTCCTCTACCGCATCAAAAAAGAAACACACCACCGTACCGGCGACGACTGGTGCATCTACCCGCTCTACGACTTCGCCCACGGCCAGTCAGACTCCATCGAGCAAATCACCCACTCGCTTTGCAGTCTTGAGTTTCGCCACCACCGCGACCTCTACAACTGGATGATCGAGGCCCTCGAAATCTTCCCCAGTCGCCAGATTGAGTTTGCGCGCATGAACGTAGATTACCTCATCACGAGCAAGCGTCGCCTCAAGAAACTCGTTGAAGAAGGGGTAGTAACTGGCTGGGACGACCCCCGCATGGGCACGCTGGCCGGGATGCGACGCAAGGGCTACCCCGCCCTAGCCCTCCGCAACTTCTGTATCCGTACAGGCGTAACCAAACGCGACAACCAGCAGGAGTTTGACTTCCTAGAGCACTGCGTCCGGGAAGTCCTCAATGATACTGCCGACCGCTACATGGCCGTACTCGACCCCGTAAAGCTCGTCATCACCAACTACCCCGAAGCTGGCGAAATGCTTACCCTAGACAACAACCCGAGCGACGAGGCGCGCGGCAGCCGCGAGATCCCCTTCAGCCGCGAACTGTGGGTGGAGCGCGAAGACTACCGCAAGGAGCCGCAAAACCGGAAGTACTTCCGCATGGCTCCCGAGAAAAACGTGCGCCTCAAAGGGGCGTACATCCTCAACATCCTCGGCCACGAGGAAGATGCCGACGGCAACGTAACCCAGATTAACGCAACGTACTACCCCGACAGCCGCTCCGGCTCAGACACCTCCGGCGTGAAGGCCAAAGGAACGCTCCACTGGGTCGATGCCGCAACGGCCATCGACGTCGAAGTACGCAACTACGATAAGCTCTTCACCGACCCCACCCCAATGGACCACGAAGACAAAGACTTCATGGACTTCATCAATCCGGAGAGCCTAACGCTTATCTCCGCAAAGGGCGAGCCTGCGCTGGCAATGTCCAAGCCAGGAGACACCTTCCAGTTCCTACGCAAAGGCTACTACACCACCGATGAAGATTCTTCGGCGGAGAAGATGGTATTTAACCTTACTTGTGGATTGAAGTCTTCTTGGAAGGGGTAGGCGCTAAATGGCAAAGCCGCCTTCTTCTTTGGCCATCAAGCTGTCTTCAAATGTTCAAACGTGAGGTTTGCCCATAAGCGCCGGACGCTCAACGGCGAGTAGGTCGTCAGTGCAGGTTTCGACCATAAAGTTCAGCACAATTGTTTCTTATCTCAAAGCCGCCCGTACCATCCTCAAAGGCACCCGCTCCTGCTCCAACCGAATCCTGCTATCGCTCAGGTAATCGTAGAGGGCCAGCTCAACGGGCGTCAGGTGGGGTAATTCCATGACCTTGGTAGGCGTGGCTTCAGTGTGGTACTCCGCTAGCAGGTCGAGCGTTTGGCGGTCCATCAGGAAGGTTTGGAGGTGGGGGAAGTGGCTGCGAAGTTGGTTGACGATCTGGAGGCCGTGCGCGTCTAGGTCGCCCCAGTACACCCGCATCATGTCGAGCATCTCCTGGCCGGAGAGCACGAGGCGGCTGTCTTCACCGCTCGCCTCAAACTCGACGAGGCGCTTGCGCAGCAGCACCAGCAAGATCGTTTGCGGGTAACTCAGGTTGCGGCGGCTCATCAGGCGGGGGAAGTCCTCGGCCTCCCCTGCTTCGGTTTGGCGCAAGTAGGCGTAGCCTTCGGCTTCGTCGACGAAGAGTTGGAGGCTCAGCGTAGTGAAGTAATCTTCCAGTCCTCGGCGGTGGCGCAGCAGTTGTTCCCATTCGTGGGTACGGTCGCGGTACAGGATACCGCGCAGCAGGTAGACGGCGGCGGCACCGAATTTGGCCGCCTGTTCGGAGGTTTCACTCATTGAGGAAGATGGTTTCGGGGAAGGTAGCGGTACGAGTGGTTTTCCCCACGGTATAAACGATGGTTTCTTCGCGTTCGGGGTTGATGACGGCCCGGCGCTCGGCCTCCCGCCGAGTAGCGATGCTGAAGTAGGTCAGTAGTTTGGTGAGGCCCCGGCGGGGCGGGATGGCTGCGGCGACTTCACCGAGGCTGATCTGGCGGCGGTCGCGCAGCAGGGCATCGAGGCGGCCGTGCAGTTCGGCGGGGTCGACGTACTGCTGGGCGTAGAGGGCGGTGGTGATGACCTCGGAGGCGTCGCCAGCCTGGGGTTTGGCTCCGCGCAGGTCTAGGCGGGCGGGGCGAAGACGCCCCGGTCCATGGTCAGGTTGATGGCCGCCGAGCCGTCGATGCTCGCGAAGCCTCGGTTTGGCAGCGGGTCGGTCTTGACGGCCACAGCCAGCCGTTCGATCTTACCGATCAGGTTGGTTACCCGCTGGTTTTCCGAGAAAGCCCTGGTTTGTACGAAGCGGCGGAGCTGCTCCACGAGGCGTTCGGTGGTGCGGTTCACGCGGTCGCCGGCGTCGACGAGGGCGGTTTCCATGCGGGGTAGAAAGGCGCGGCCGTAGAGGTCGTTCAGTTCGGGCAAGTCGGCGAGTTGGGCTAGGTGCTTCTCTTGTTCTTCGCGGCGGCGCTGGTCCATCAGGAATTCCCAAAAGGCGGAGAAGGTGCGCCCTTGGTCGCTGTCGAGGATCCGTTCGCGGCTGTCGAAGATGTGTTCGAGTACTTCGCCCCGGCTGGCGTGTTGGCGCAGCAATTCTTCGCGGGCAGCGGCGTTGAGGCGGCGGAAGTTGTCTTCGATGGCTCGAAAATCGGAGAGTAGGCGCGAGGCGGTGTCTTCGATGAGCAGAAAGCGTTCGCGGATGCCCGTATCGCCCAGCATTCCGAGCTCGCCCCGGTCGAGGGCTTCGAGTTGGGCGTCGAGCCGGGTGGTCAGTTCGCGGCTGCCGTAGGCAGCGTGGCGCTGCTCGCGGAATGCGGACCAGAGGAAGGTTACGATCAGCGGGGCCGTATCCTTACGCAGTAGCCGAACGGCGGGATGGCTGCGGAGTAAGCGGGTAAAATTTTCGTGGGTCTCTAGCAAGAGCAAGACGTGGCTGATTTCATGCTAAGATAGGCCGAGCGTTGGCATTTCAAAGCCGGGGAAGCAGATGTTGCGGATGCTCCAGTAGCAGCCGTCGTAGACCAGGCGGGCGGTACCGGCACCTTTGAACTCCTCCTTGCGGCCATCTTCCCTGATTACTGTGTAGGCAATATTGAAGGTAAAGTCGCCCAAATTCTCTCCTACCCGAACTCCCGCAACCGGTGTGTAGCGGTATTCTGTGACGGAATCAATGGCTTCGCGCCAGGCAGTGATGTAGCGGGTAAGAGCGGGTTGGACTTCGGTAGGGCCGTCACTTTCCTCTTTGGTAATCAATTGATCTTCGAACGTCCATGGGTTTGATTGACTGTCTAGCCGGAATAGGTCTTCGAGGCAGGTTGTGACCGTAAAGTTCATTGCATCTGGGCCGTCGGGCACCAGTTCATTGTAGAGGAAATTCATGTTCCAGCCATCGCCTAATGGCATGGTAATTTCTTGTTTAACGAAGTCTTCGCACAGCCAACGGTAATAGTCTTTGGCAGACGTCATTTGGGGGTCGTCAATGAAAATGCGGCTTTCAGCTAAGACATTCAGTAAGCTGTTGATTGCGTTTTCGGCTTCTTCTTCCGTAAGTTTTTCGACATCCTGAAACCCATGCCCTTTCAGGTAGTCTCCGACGGTACCCACCGATTGCTCGGCAAACCTGGTTTCAAAATCTATTATGCTTTTCATGAATTCATCCGCAAGCCCTGCTGGTGCTCCGGGCAGTATACCCATATTCTCTCTGAT
>CALEDI010000298.1 GCA_937949535.1 uncultured Lewinella sp.
GCTAGGGGGCCGAACCCACCACATTTGGCACTCGCCTCCCACAATTCCTCCATTCGGGAGGGCAGGAGGCTCAACCACAAAACAATGTTCAAGAACTACCTACTCCTTTCCCTGAAGGTCCTGAAACGAAAGCCGTTTTACACCTTCATCAGTCTATTCGGCATCAGTTTCACCCTGATGATCCTGATGCTGCTGACGTCTTTATTTGACGCTACATTGGGCGACAACCAGCCCCTCACTCACCGAGACCGGATGGTCATCATCCCTATGATGGAGCGTACCCGGACGGAGATTGATACGATCATGAAGATCGACACCATCGGTACCGATACTGCGACGATGCGGTACGACACGTCTTACACCTACGAAGATGACGAAGTATCGAACTCCAACGGGCCGATGAGCTATAAATTCGTAACCGAGAACTTAGCACAGCTAGAGGAAGCGGAGAAATTCTCATTTTGGAACGGCAACTCTCAGGTAGATGGCTACCTAGATGGGCGGAAATTTTCTTTCTCTGCTTATTATGTAAATGCTGGTTATTGGGAAGTTTTTGACTTCGATTTTCTGCACGGAGACCGCCTTAATGCGCAAGACGACGACGAGGCCAATAAAGTTGTTGTGGTTACAGACAAGGCAGCAAAAACTTATTTCGGAGAATCGGATGCGAGTGTGATTGGGCGAGAAATGACGCTTGGGCCAGAAACATTCAAAGTGAAGGGCATCGTTGCGCGGCCGCTCTCCGACAGTCCGATGTTTGGCGGCGATTTGTACTTCCCCATCACCAAGATAGACCCCAGGGTACTCAATAACGACGAGCTTGGCGGAGGCTTCTCGGCTACCTTTCTGACTTCAAGCCCAGACCGAAGAGAAGCGCTTAAAAGCGAAATAACCTTCTTAGGAGAGAACTATGACATGTCTGGCGAAGACTTTTTCAACAGCATTGAAATCTTCAACGCTACTTTTTTTGAAGGTTACGCCCAAGGGATTTTAGGAGAACGAGACGGAGACAAAGCACTTCGCCTGCTGTTCGTTCCCGTCATCCTGCTCATCCTGCTCTTCGTTGCGCTCCCCTTGCTCAACTTGATCAACCTGAACATCAGCCGGGTGTATGAGCGGAAGGGCGAGATTGGGGTACGGAAAGCCTTTGGCGCTAACGGCAGCGATATCCTGTACCAATTCATCTTCGAGAACTTGGTATTAACGTTCATTGGGGGCGCAATCGGGATTGTCCTTGCTATCGGGCTCATCTCTTATGTCAATGCTAATGACTTGCTCGGTGTGGCCCGCCTGTCTTATTCCTACAAGGTTCTCGCTTACTTCCTCATCGTGATCGTGATTTTCGGCTTCCTCTCGGGAATTTTGCCCGCTTACCGGATGAGCCGGACGAATGTTGCGGACTCGCTGCGATAGCCCCCTTCGGGATTTAACATGTTTGATTAGCTACGCTACTACTTCGTGGTTAACATTGAGCATTAAACATTTGGCTACCGCACTTATCATTCGCAGCGCTACGCTTGCTCATCCTGATCGAATCCGCTTAGCGTAGCAACTCGTCAATTCGCACCGGACGCTTTCGATGCATCAAATAAATAACTTTCTAACTCTCCTTCCTATGTTCCGTCACTTACTAAAACTCATGTGGAATAAGCGCCGTGCCAACAGCATGATTTTCCTTGAAATTCTGCTGGCCTTTATAGTGCTGTTCGGTGTATTTGCCTTTATTCTTTACAATGCGGATCGTTACCGGTCTCCGCTTGGTTTCAACTACGAGCAAACCATTGGGGTGCGGGTAGACTTTGACGACGAGTTGGACTCTCTGGGAGTGCTAGCGCTGCAAGACCGCATCTATGGAGAGCTGATGGCGATGCCTAATATTGAAGCCGCCACCTTCATCGGGCCAGTGAACCCCTTCGGCGGTAATACTTGGCAGACGGGGTCTAGCATAAACGGGCAAAACCTGATGACCCAAATGTTGTTTGCCGACCACCGTTTCGGCGAAGCGGCGGAGGTGAAAATGCAGGAAGGCCGCTGGTATACGGAAGATGATCTGCTGGGCAAGTACACGCCCTTCGTGGTTAATGCAGAGTTCAAGCGCCGGTATTTCCCCAACGTGGAAAGCATCGTAGACTCCGTATGGGACATTAGCGGCGAGCACATCATTGTGGGGGTAACGGAAGACTTCAAGTACAAAAGCAACTTCGCCGAAAACTTCCCCCTCACCTTCTACCCACAGGTAGACCGGATGAAGAACAAAGACCCCTTCGAGATGATGATTATTCGCCTACGGCCCAACACCTTGGCGGAAACGGAAGAAGACATCTTCAACCTGTTGGTAGACAATACCAAGAACACCGAAGTCGTGATCTGGGACATGGCCAAAGACCGCCGCAAGGCCAACCGCTCAATCGTCATCCCGATGGTTATTCTGCTGGTTGTTTCTGGGTTCTTACTTATCAACATTGCGCTCGGGCTGTTTGGGGTGCTGTTTACGCAAATCAACCGCCGCCGGTCGGAGATCGGGCTGCGCAAAGCGATGGGCGCTACGTCGGGGCAAGTAACGGCGCAATTTGTCTCGGAAATCACTATCGTCACCCTGATGGCGTTGCTGCTTGGCGCGTTCTTTGCCGTTCAGGTTCCGTTGTTGGAGCTGACACCCATCCCCGATTCATTTTTCTACTATGGCATTCTGGCGTCCATCGCGGTCATCGTCGTTATTGTGTTGCTGTGTTCCTTCTTGCCGAGTCGGCAGGCGGCGGGGCTGCACCCCGCCAATGTTTTGCACGAGGAATAAGGGTGCAATGTTATTGGTTTATTTTGTGCTTTGGAGGGAATTCAAAGTTGTCAACTCCCGGTTACTCGGGCCATTGATTGCTTCCGCTCAACCACCGCTTGGACAGCAACGAGGTAAAGATTAAGCACGATTTGGTGTGCCTGTTCAAAAGATTTCCCATCTTTGGCAGAACCTCAAGTCAACTCCCTCCTGTTGCCTTTCAATTTTCTTCCAAAGCCCAAAGGTTACTACGGGGTGCCGTACAAATAACTTACGTTTTTTGTACGGCATTCCTATAATAAAACGATACAACTACATTACTAATAAATTCCACAACCAAGAACGCTTAAAGTCTCGTAAAGAGATCGGGCGACTATTCGGTAAAGCCGGCAAAGGGGTCAACGCTTACCCTATCCGCATGGCTTTTGCCGAGACGGTAGAGCGGCGCGGGCCATTTCCGTTCCAAGCGGCTTTTGTCGTACCAAAACGCCGCTTCAAAAAAGCGGCAGACCGCAACCGCATCAAACGCCTGATGCGGGAGGCTTACCGCCTCCACAAGCACCTGATTGGTGCACATACCGCGCCAGGAGTAGCCCCAGAACAACAGTTTGCGCTGATGTTTATTTATACAGGCAAGGAGGAAATGACCTACAAATACGTAGAGAAGAAAATGGTTAGGGTATTGCAAAAATTTGCTGCAGAAAATTCGGAAGCCCCGCACCGTGGCCCTGAAGACCAATAACGCCCAAACGAAACTTTTGCCAAACGATAAGTGTTACCAGCACAGTATTGGAAATAAACCAAACCCCAAAATCCGCGTCAGCGCCGCCTAAAATCAGGCAAAAGTGCGCCCAACATAACGAACGCGGTGGTGGCAGATGGCCACCCACACCCCAGTAATATTATACATGTCTAGTAAAAAGATAAAGGGCAGTAAGCTCAAGGCCAGCGATTTACGCCGTGCCCTCCTGAAGGAGCTCAAACTCAACGCCCGCAAACAGTACAACCCTAAACAGCTCATCAGGAAGCTGAAAATCAAAAACTCTCAGGACAGCGTCAAAGATGCACTGAGCAAGCTGGTAAGCGACGGTCTCGTTCGCGAAAACGGCGACTACAAATTTCAAGCAATCAAGAACATACAGGAGAAGACCTCCAAAAACTTCGCCGAAGGCCGTGTCGATATGACCCGCTCAGGCTCCGCCTTCATCGTCATTGATGGAGAAGACCAAGACGTATTCGTAATTGGCAAACGCCTCGGCAACGCCCAAGACGGAGACAAAGTCAAGATCCGTACCTGGACGCCCACCGGCCGCCGCAAGCCCGAGGGCGAAGTGGTAGAAGTGCTCGAACGCAGCGTGACCCACTTCGTCGGTACGCTCCAGATTCACAGCAAGTACGCCGAAGTCGTCGTTAAGCAACCCGGAGACGCTACGCTCGCCGTAGCTGTTCACCGCGCCGAACTCATCGGAGGCGAACACAACGACCAAGTTGTCGTGAAAATCCTCGACTGGGAGCCAAACCGCTTCGACCAGATCAGCGGCAAAATCACCGCCGTACTCGGCGAAGAAGGCAGCAGCGAAATCGCGATGCAATCGATCCTCATCAACAACGGCTTCCAGATCACCTTCCCCGAAGAAGTGATCGCCGAATCCGAAGCCCTGCCCAGCGAGATCAGCCCGATGGAAATCAACATCCGCCGGGATATGCGCGACATCACGACCTTCACCATCGACCCCCTGACGGCGAAGGACTTCGACGACGCCCTCTCCATCCGTACCCTCGAAAGCGGCGATATCGAAATCGGCGTCCACATCGCAGATGTGAGCCACTACGTCCGCCCAGGAAGTGCCCTAGACAAGGAAGCCGCCGCTCGGACTACCTCGGTCTACCTCGTAGACCGCGTTTGCCCCATGCTGCCTGAGCGCATCTCTAACGAGCTCTGTTCCCTGCGGCCGCACGAAGACAAGCTGAGTTACTCGGCTGTTTTCAACATGCACCCCAAGACTTTCAAGATCACGAACCGCTGGTTTGGCGCAACAGTCATCCACTCCGACCGCCGCTTCACCTACGAGGAAGCGCAAGAAGTGCTGGATACCAAAAGCGGTGATTTCTGCGACGAGTTGCTGAAGCTCGACAAGATTTCCAAAGTGCTCCGCAAGGAACGCTTCAAGCACGGCGCGATCGACTTCGCCACCAACGAAGTCCGTTTCAAACTAGACGAAGACGGTACGCCGCTGGAAGTTTACGTCAAGGAACGCATCGACACCAATATGCTGATCGAGGACTTCATGTTGCTGGCCAATAAGGAGGTGGCAACCTTCATAATTAAGAAAGCCGAACGGCTGAAGGAAGTGATCCCGTTCGTCTTCCGCGTCCACGACGAGCCGAACATGGAGAAGGTGGAAGAACTGGCAAATTTCGCCGAAGCCCTCGGCCACAAAATGGACCTGCGCACGCCGCAATCCATCGCCAAGAGCTACACCGAACTGCTGGCCAAGGCCGCAGAAGACCCGATGGTGAAGATGCTCTCACCTATCGCGATCCGCACGATGGCAAAGGCGGTTTACACCACCGAGAACATCGGACACTACGGCCTCGGCTTCGAGAACTACACCCACTTCACGAGCCCGATCCGCCGCTACGCCGACGTGCTTGTACACCGCATCCTCGACGAAAACATCGAGAAAGGCAGCCTCTATAAGATGAACCCAACGAAACTGGAGGAACTCTGTAAGCACATCTCCGCCCAGGAGAAAAAGGCGACTACTTCGGAGCGCGAAAGCATCAAGTACAAGCAGGTCGAATTCATGGAGGGCAACGTCGGGGAAGAGTTCGACGGTGTCATCAACGGCATGGCAGACTTCGGCGTCTTCGTCGAACTGACCGCCAACTACGTGGAGGGCATGATCTCCTACGACGACATGGACGAGCCGTACGACATCAGCTCCGGCAAACTATACATCACTGGCCGTAAGACGGGCAAGCGCCTCAAGATGGGCGATTCGATCCGCATCCGCGTCAAGCAGGTCGACCTCGAACGCCGCCGCATTGATATGGAACTCGTAGAGGTCCTCAAAATCAACGGAACCGAAGAAGATCAAGGTTCGGGCAAGCCAAGCAAGAAAGGCTCCCGCAAGAAGTACGATAAGGGCGCGGCCGCAGGTGCAAAAACCGGACGGAGGAGCAGTGGAGGCAAATCCGGCAACACCTCAAAGTCTTCCTCCTCTGGGCAGGGAAAGGACAAAGCTAAGCCCGCGCGGAAGCAGCGGACGCCTCGGAAGAAGAAGTAGGTTGAATTTGGAGGGCGCCTCGGGCGTTTGAGGCCGAAACATGCGTCTTCTTAAGCACGAAGTATTTAGCCCGCTACGAGTGTTCCGTCCGAGCGCTCGTAGCGGGAAAGTCCACCATCCGTAATGCTCGCTACCGCACCATACGCCAAGTCAACCGCTCACTCATTGAGCTTTACTGGGAGATTGGGAAGCAGATTGTGGAGAGCCGTAAAGCAAGATTTCTACAACAAAGGGAAAAAACGACCCATCCTAGTACAGTGATAACTAAACCGCCCACCACCAAACCACACTATTTAATCATTTGCAGCCTTACTACTTGATTGCTTGCCCTCAACCCCCTATCTTCGCCAGCGAAAATTCGCTAACGGGTATTTAACCCCAAGACAGCTCGTAGCGTTACTACGTTTATATAACCATCATCATGCAACACCGAATAAAAAAAGTAGCCGTACTTGGCTCCGGCGTAATGGGCTCTGGCATTGCCTGCCATTTTGCAAACATCGGCCTCGACGTCCTTCTGTTAGACATCGTTCCGTTTAACCTCTCCGACGAGGAGAAGAAGGACCCCGTAAAACGCAACAGCCAGGCCGTAACGGCCCTGAAGGCCGCCATGAAGTCTAAACCAGCTCCGCTGTTTAAAAAAGACTTCGCCAGCCACATCACTACCGGAAACTTCGACGACGATTTTGAAAAAATCGGTGACTGTGATTGGATCATCGAGGTAGTAATTGAACGCCTCGACATCAAGCAGCAGATCTTTGAGAAAGTAGACAAGTTCCGCAAAGCCGGTTCGCTCGTAACCTCCAACACTTCCGGCATACCGATCAAGATGTTGGCCGAGGGCCGCTCCGCCGATTTCCAGAAGCACTTCTGCGGCACCCACTTCTTTAACCCGCCCCGCTACCTCCGCCTCTTCGAGGTAATCCCCCACGAAGGCACCGACCAAGGCGTTGTAGACTTCTTCATGCACTACGGCGATGTTTACCTCGGTAAGCAAACCGTACTCTGTAAAGACACCCCCGGCTTCATCGGCAACCGCATCGGCGTGATGTCTGGCGTGCAGATGATGGACCTGACGGTGAAGTACGACATGACCATCGAAGAGGTAGACGCCATCACCGGCTCCCTCATCGGGCGGCCAAATACGGCTACCTACCGCCTACAGGACCTCGTTGGCATAGACACCAGCGCGAAGGTCTCCGCCTTCGTGATGCAGAACGTCTCCAACGACGAGTACATAGATTCGGTGAAGACCAAAGAGCAGCCAGCCTACATGAAGTTCATTCTGGAGAACAAGTTCTTCGGCAATAAATCTGGCCAAGGCTTCTACAAGAAAACCAAGGAACGGGACGAAAAAGGCAAGTCCATCATCCACGCCCTCAACCTAAAAACGCTGGAGTACGCTCCGGCCGCCCGCCCACGCCCCGCCATCGGCAAAGCCAAGATGATCGACGACATGGGCCAACGCATGAAGACCATCGTTGGCGGAGACGACCGCGAAAGCAAGTTCCTCCGCGAATACTACGCGGGCCTCATCGCCTACTCCGCCAACCGCGTACCAGAAATCGCCGACGACCTGTACAGCATCGACGATGCCATGCGCACCGGTTACTTCTGGGAGCACGGCCCCTTCGAGACCTGGGACCAGATCGGCCTAGCCGAAGGCATCAAGATGATTGAAGAGCACGACGGCGTAGTTGCGGGCTGGGTAAAAGACATGCAAGCCGCTGGCCATGATGCTTTCTATAAAGTAGAAGGCGGCAAGCGGATGTTCTACGACCAAGCAAGCAAGAGTTACAAGCCCGTGCCGAGCCTCGAGAACTACATCATCTTGGATACCCTCCGAGGTGCTGCGCCGATCATCAAGAACGATTCCGCTACCGTCCATGACCTAGGCGACGGCGTGATGTGCGTAGAGTTCACTTCCAAGTCGAACTCCATCGACGACGCGATCGGGCAGGCAGTTTCTGACGCCATTGACAAGGCCGAAGCCGAAGGTTGGGCGGGTATCGTGATTGGCAACAACGCCAAGAACTTCACGGTAGGTGCCAACCTGATGAACGTCGGGATGCTGGCCATGCAGCAAGACTTCAAAACACTCGATGGCCTCATCGACGGTTTCCAACAACTCAATATGAAGATCAAGACCTGCAAAGTGCCCGTTGTGGTGGCTACTCAGGGCTACGTCTTTGGCGGCGGTTGCGAAATTGCGATGCACTGCGATGCGGGCGTTTACGCCGCAGAGAGCTACATCGGCCTCGTAGAGGTTGGCGTAGGCCTCATCCCCGGCGGTGGTGGCACGAAGGAGCTGGCGCTCCGCGCCTCCGATAAATTCTTCGAGGGCGACGTGATGATGCCGACCCTGATCGACGCTTTCCAGACGATTGCGACGGCGAAGGTCTCGACCTCCGCTTCCGAGGCGTTTGACTATGGCTACCTCATCCAGGGCAAAGACTTCGTAGAAACGAACATGCAGCGCAACATCGGCGAAGCGAAGCGCAAGGTGCTCGAACTCGCCCGCGAGTACGTAGCGCCGAGCATCCGCCAAGACATCACGGTGCTGGGCCGTGCCGGACTGGCCGCCCTCTACACGGCGATCAATGAGTTCAAACTCGGTAAGTACATCTCCGAGTACGACGGCGTTGTGGCGGGCCACGTAGCCAACATCCTTTGTGGTGGCGAACTCACCCAGACCCAACAGGTGAGCGAGCAGTACCTGCTCGACCTCGAACGCGAAGCCTTCCTCAGCTTGCTGGGCAACCAGAAAACACTGGAACGGATTCAGTACACCCTGCAGAACAATAAGCCACTGCGGAACTAGGGCGCGGCCGCAGGTGCGAAGAAGGGTTTTACATGAGCATTGCTCTTTCACTACCCCTCCTTGCACCTGCGCCCTCGCAAAACCATCTAACTAACGACTAATAAAGCACCAAATAATGGAAGCTTACATCATAAAAGGATACCGTTCCGCCGTTGGCCGCGCCAAAAAAGGAGGATTCAAAAATTACCGCTCTGATGATCTCGCCGTAGACGTGATCAAGCACCTCATGAGCACCGTACCAGAGCTAGACCCCAAGCTGGTAGACGACGTCATCGTTGGCTGCGCCAACCCCGAAGGGGAGCAGGGTTTACAGGTTGGTCGCCTCATCGCTGCGCGTGCGCTCGGCAAGGAGGTGCC
The DNA here is from genome assembly GCA_937949535.1 of uncultured Lewinella sp. Lineage (GTDB taxonomy): Bacteria > Bacteroidota > Bacteroidia > Chitinophagales > Saprospiraceae > Neolewinella. The sequence goes on from CALEDI010000298.1 coordinate 9,242, forward strand.
CGGCATCACCATCAACCGTTACTGCGCTTCCGGTCTGGAGTCTATCGCCATGGCGGTAGGTAAGATCAAGGCCGGTTTCGGAGACATCTACCTCGCCGGTGGCGCGGAGAGCATGAGCCAAATCCCGATGACGGGCTACAAACTCAGCCCGAGCTACAAAGCGACGATGCACAACGTGAACTACCACGTAAGCATGGGCAAAACAGCCGAGGCCGTCGCCGAAAAGTACGAGGTAACCCGCGAGGAAGCCGACGCTTTCGCCGTCCGTAGCCACGACCGCGCCATCGCCGCCATCGACGGCGGTTTGTTCGACGGGCAGATCGTGCCTGTAGAAGTAGAGGACGTCTTCGTTAAAGATGGCAAGATGGTCAAGAGTAGCCACATCGTGAAGATGGACGAAGGCATCCGCCGGGGCACCAGCATGGAGGGCCTTGGTCGCCTACGCGCAGTGTTCAAGCAGGGCGGCGTCGTAACGGCCGGAAACTCCAGCCAAACTTCCGACGGAGCCGCCTTCACGCTCGTGATGAGCGAGCGCATGGTGAAGAAACTTGGCCTGGAGCCCATCGCTCGTATGGCGAGCTGCTCCGTTGGTGGCGTAGACCCGCTCTACATGGGCATCGGCCCCTGCGTAGCCATCCCGAAAGCCTTGGAGCGCGCTGGCCTCAAGATCGGTGACATCCAGCAAACGGAACTCAACGAAGCCTTCGCTACCCAAGCCCTCGCCGTCATCAAAACAATGGGCATCGACCCCGAAACGGTGAACCCCAATGGCGGAGCCATTGCGCTGGGCCACCCCCTCGGCTGTACGGGCGCCAAGCTCACCATCCAGCTACTGGATGAGATGCGCCGCCGCAACCAGAAGTACGGAATGGTTACCGCCTGTGTTGGCGGTGGGCAGGGTATTGCTGGTGTTTTTGAGCGGCTCTAATCACAGGGTGTGTAATCTGTAATGAATTGTCTTCGCGCGCAACCCCCCTCCCCAAACCCCTCCCCACGGGGGAGGGGCTTATAAAAACGCTGCGCGTTTTGATGATAGTCGGCTGACTAATTTATAGGCAGACTACACACCCTAGCTCTAATCATTGAGCTAGATGATGACTATGTCCTTTTGCTGGGCGTAAAACTTTTAGCGATCAGCGGACAGTATTCAGGCGAAACAGCGCTGAATGCTGCCCGCTGATCGTTTTTTTATACCAATCAAGCCTTGGGGATGGGAAACAAATAATAGCTTTACGGGCCTTCTAAAATCCAAATACTGCTATGCGCCACCTCTTCCACCTTCCTAAAAACAAAATTTACCTCTGTGGCAACTCACTCGGCCCGCAGCCGAAGGCTGCGGCGGAGCAACTCGCCGTTGAGCTGGAGAGTTGGAAAGTCCGCGCCGTAGAAGGCTGGTGGAACGGAGACACCCCTGCGGGCGGCTGGCTCGGTTTCCACAAACGGGTGGAAAACGACCTGGCGAGCATCGTTGGGGCCAGCGCACCGGAAGTTACCATCGCTAATGCGCTCACCGTGAACCTGCACCTGATGTTGGTCTCCTTCTTCCGCCCGCAGGGGCGGCGGCGCAAGGTGGTAATGGAAGCGGGAGCCTTCCCGTCTGATCAACACGCCATCATCAGTCAGCTAAAGTTTCATGGCCTAGACCCCGAAACGGACCTGATTGAGGTTGGGCCGCGCACGGGAGAATTCGCCATCCGGACCGAAGACATCACGGCCGCCATCCACGACGCGGGAGACGAGCTCGCGCTTGTGCTCTGGAGCGGCATCCATTACTACACCGGCCAGTTTTTCGACTTGGGCGCGATTGCCGAGGCGGGGAAATCCGTTGGCGCACAAGTTGGTTTTGACCTTGCGCATGCCGTCGGTAACGTGCCGCTTACGCTACACGACTGGGGCTGCGACTTCGCCGTATGGTGCTCCTACAAATACCTCAACGGTGGGCCGGGCGCGCCGGGTGGCTTGTTCGTACATGAACGCCACCATGAGAGCGAAGACCTGCCCCGCTTCGCCGGCTGGTGGGGCCACCGCGAGAGCGATCGTTTCATGATGCGCCGCGAGTTTCGGCCCGAAATCGGGGCTTCTGGGTGGCAGATTTCTACCGCGCCCGTGCTTGGTCTTGCGCCGCTGCTTGCTTCCCTGCCGCTGTTTGCCGAAGCGGGTGGTATGGCTGCGCTTCGTACCCGCAGTCTGCTGCTTACTGGCAAGCTCCATGCGCTGCTCAGCAAACTACCCGGCCTAACCATCATCACCCCCTCCGACGAAAACCAGCGCGGCGCACAGCTCTCCGTCTACGTACCCGGCCACCGGCCCAAGCTGGAGCACCAGCTCTCCGAAGCGGGCCTCATCGTGGATTATCGGCAAGACAACCTGCTGGGCGGAGACGGCGGCGTACTCCGCTTGGCCCCCGCGCCTTTGTACGCAACGGAAGAAGAAGTGGAAAAGGCGGTGGAGATATTGGCAGGGGCGTTGGAGTTGGGCTAGTGGGCTGGCCAGTATACCCCCTCCCTGCACCTGCGCACCGCGCCCAAAATAAACTTTCAATAAAAAATGAAAGTTTCCGCAACCTACCACGGATATGCTTGTTGAATTGTCTACAACGCAAGCTTATGAACTCCGCCGATCTCCTCGAACGTGCCCTGAACAAAGAATGGCTCTCCGCCGAAGAGGGCGTCTTTCTGCTCGAAAACGCCGATACGGCGGATTTGATGTACGTGGCCAACCAACTCCGCTTCCAAGCCGTACCGGAGCAGGACGTAACCTGGATCATCGACCGCAACTCGAACACCACCAATGTCTGCATCGCCAACTGCAAATTCTGCAATTTCTACCGGCGGCCGGGCCATGAGGAGGCCTACATCACGACCATTGAGGAGTACAAAACGAAGATTGAAGAAACCTTCGCCTTCGGCGGCGAGCAGCTGCTGCTTCAGGGCGGCCACCACCCCGATCTGGGTTTAGCGTACTACTGCAAGCTGTTTAGTGAACTGAAGGAACTCTACCCCAACCTGAAGCTCCACGCCCTCGGACCGCCCGAGATTGCTCACGTTGCGAAGCTGGAAAAAATGAGCCACTACGATGTGCTCAAAGCCCTCAAAGAAGCCGGCCTAGACAGCCTACCCGGCGCCGGTGCCGAAATCCTCAGCGACCGCGTGCGCCGCTTGATCTCCAAAGGAAAGTGTGGCGGCGAAGAGTGGCTAGACGTGATGCGCGCCGCGCACCAACTAGACATCACTACCTCCGCCACCATGATGTTTGGCCACATCGAAACCAACTGGGAACGGATGGACCACCTCGTGCGGATGCGCCAGGTACAATCCGAAAAACCCGACCACGCCAAAGGCTTCCTCGCCTTCATCCCCTGGCCGTTCATGGACGAAGACACCATCCTAAAAAAAATCAAACGCGCCCGCAACACCGTCACCGGAGACGAATACATCCGGATGATCGCCCTGAGTCGCATCATGCTGCCCAACGTAACCAACATCCAAGCCAGCTGGCTCACGGTCGGGAAAGAAGTAGCGCAGCTCTGCCTACACTCCGGCGCAAACGACTTCGGCTCCATCATGATCGAGGAGAACGTTGTCTCCGCCGCTGGCGCGCGCTTCCGCTTCACCGCCGATGGTATTCAGGACGCCATCAAGGAGGCTGGTTTCCGGCCGCAGTTGCGTACGCAGCAGTATGCGTACCGGGATTTGCCCGTCAACATGAAGCAGCAGGAGCTGGATGCGGTGGAGATGATTGTGGATTAGCGAATTTTCGCTAGCACCCGTCGATTTTTCTCTACTGTTCATCGACAACCCCATGTTTTTAACAAATGCTTGCCTGAGTTTTGCGCTTGAACCAGCGGAACGGCCTTTATGGTCTTTCGTGCAAAACAGAGAATTATGTCGCACACTATTATCGACCATTCCAACAGCAAGTCTTTCTTCAATATGGCTTGGATTGCCTTCGTCGTTGCTACCGTAGGTACGCTAGCGGGAATCGTGTTGCTGGAAAACAGCCT
>CALEDI010000299.1 GCA_937949535.1 uncultured Lewinella sp.
TGTCGAGTTGGGCATCTTCCTCGCTCGTGTGACGCACCAAACTCGACAGGCGAACTTTTTCGCTGACGCCACCGCAAGATTTCACCTTAGCAACTGACACGCTCTACCTAGGCAGTGTACGTACTTAGGGGCGGGGGCGAAAAAGGATTCGACTGGCGAGTTGGGCGGAAAACTCGCCAGTCGAGCGGCCCAAAAAACCAAACCCCCTCCCCCAACATTTACCCAACATGCTAAAACACCTACTTCCCCTTCTGCTCCTCTTCCCGATACTCCTCACTTGCGAGGGCAACACCGCCGCGCGCAAAACGGCCAGAGGAACCAACTTCGTCTCCGACCCAGACCACCTCTACTTCAAAAACACCCGCGCCCGCCACTACGCGGCGGCGGAAATAACCCAGCGCGCAACCATCTACCGCCACGGCGCACTCTTTGCCTCAGCGGCCAACCTCCGCCCCATCCTGATCGACAACTGGCTGCAAGACCGCGCCATCATTCGCTTCGACGGTAAGGCAGGTACGCCAGACTGGAAGCTCGAAACCCAGCAGGGAAACCAATGGGAAACAATCGCCCTCTCCGTACCGCCCACCAACGAAGAACTCGCCGACCTGCACGACGTACTCCTCGGCAAAGCCGAACTCCGCATCATCTCCTCAGCCGATACCCTGCCCGCTTTCCCCGACGCAACCGGCCGCGCGGAGGCAAGAGCCGTTTTGAACGATTATTTAAGGCTTGTAGATTTTGGGCGGTAAGACCCCGTTTTTCTCCCTACATTTAGCCTACAATAAAAACCCACCCCATGTCTACCGCATCTTCTTCCGCCAACTCGCCTACCACCGACCACTGGATCGCGGGCCTAGAACCGGACCAGAACGACTCCAACCTCGCTGCGGGCGTCCGCCTCGCGCTGGATGGGCTGACGGGCGAAAGCGGACAGGCACGCACGACCAGTTGGGACTTCGGTGCCTACGTAGCCACCGGTGAAAACGATGAAGTGAATGCCTACGCCCGCGAGGAAGTCGGCGCCGGAGCCGAAGCCCTGCTTTTCCGCCTATACCAACAACCAAATACGGAAGACATCCACCAGCTCCTCAACGGAATTGACCTCCGGGCCATCTCCTTGCATTGTACCCTGCGCTACCCCGGCCAAGACCCCGCCGAGTTGTTCCGCGACCTCGTCCGTTACCTCCGCCAAGCGGGCATCGACCTCAAGAGCGTTTCCGGATCGGTAGACTTTGACCCCTTGCTAGACTGGTCCGAACCGCCCTTCCCGCCGCTCATCCGGCTGCTGTTCTTCGTCTCCCGTTGGATGCCCAACTTCTCCGTCTTGCAAGTCAACGCCGCCGGTTTCAACAACGGCGTTACCGAAGCAGACACCGAGCTTGCCCTCGCCATCGCGAAGGGCGCAGCGTACCTAACCCAGATCAAAGCACAGAACTATCCCGTAGCCCTCGCCAATAAACACCTGAAGTTTGCCTTCACGGTAGGCACTTCTTTCTACGGCGATGTTGCTAAACTGCGCGCCTTCCGCGCGCTGTGGTCTAAGGTACTCGAAGAGCTTGGCCTCGAAAACCCACCCTTGGCCCAAATCGCGGCCCATACCGACATCACGACCATGACGGGCGATGCGGCCGAAGATAAACTTAGCCTCTACCTACAAGCCCTCGCCGCCGACCTCGGCGGGGCAGACCTCCTCTTCCCCGCGCCGGCCGAAGGCCCGCGCCGAGAAGCCACCCCCGAAGGCCGCCAACAGGCCCGCGCCATCCTACACGCCTTCGACCCCGAAGACTCCCTCACCGATGCCGCCCACGTAGACCACGTTTTCCTCGATGACCTCACCATCGCGCTAGTACAAGCCGCTTGGGCACGCTATAAAGATATTCAGGAGAAAGGGGGATTTGCGGGAGCGGAAGATTTTTAGCGCATGCCCAAAATAGTCACAAAACATTGGGGCCAATCCCCCAGCGGCCCTGCCCAACGCTTCACCCTCACCAACGCCTCCGGCAATACCGTTTGCCTTTCAGACTACGGCGCAACCATCACCTCCATCGTCGTGGAGGGCAAGGAAATGGTGCTGGGTTTTGATGAGCTAGCGGGCTACCTCGGTGAGCAGCCCTACTACGGCGCAACCATCGGCCGTTATGGCAACCGGATCGCCAACGGCCAGTTCTCGTTGGGTGGCAAAGCCTACCAACTCCCCATAAACAACGGCCCCAACTGCCTCCACGGCGGCACGGTCGGTTTCGATAAAAAACGGTGGGCCAGCAGCTCAGCCACTACCGAAAACGATGCAACGGTCACCTTCGCTCTGGAGAGCGAAGACGGTGACCAAGGCTTCCCCGGAAAGCTCAGCGTAAAGGTCTCCTTCACCTGGACGAACGGCAATGAGCTAAAAATTGCATACACCGCTACCACCGACAAACCGACGGTGGTTAACCTAACCAACCACGCCTACTTCACCATCAGCGACGCGCCCACGGTAGAAGCCCAAATACTAGCACTAAAAGCAGCCCACTACCTCCCCGTAGACGAAACCTCGATCCCACTCGGCCACCTAGCTCCCGTAGCCGGAACGCCGTTTGACTTCACCACCCCGAAGCCCGTTGGGCAAGACATCCGCGCCGATCACCCGCAGATCAAGATCGCCAACGGCTACGACCACACTTGGGTAATCGACGGAAAAGCGGGGCAACTCCGAGAGTTTGCCCTCCTGACCGATCCGCGCAGCGGGCGCGCGCTGCGCGCCTTCACTACCGAGCCAGGGGTGCAGGTCTTCACGGCTAACTTCGCCGAAGGACAGTTCGTACAGCGACGCGGGCAAGCAGTGCCAACCTTCGGGGCAATCTGTCTGGAAACCCAACATTATCCTGATTCGCCAAACCAACCGAGCTTCCCGTCTACGGAGTTGCGGCCGGGGGAGGTCTTTGAGAGTGTTACGGTTTATCGGTTCGAGACAATGCCTTAAACCTTTCCCTGCACCTGCGCGCCGTCGCCCAAAAGCTGTGCCCTACCCCACATAATGCGGCACCACCCGAAACCCGCCTTCGTCTGGCCACTCCAACATCAGGTAGCCGGGCGGCAGGGTGTCTTGCTGAAACTCCTGCTGGTTGGGGTTGATGTAGAAGCTGGTGGGTGGGCAAACATGCACCTCTAGGTTCTTCCACTTCGTCATTCGGTAGGAATGGTAATGGCCGCAAAAAACACTGCGCGGCCGGCCATCAGCCGTTAGGGCCGCAAGTAAAGCGTCCGTTTGCCGTAGCGGGTAGCTGTTGTCCATAAAAACAACGCCCATCGGCACCGGCGGGTGGTGAATCACGATAGCGGCCTCTGGAGATTTTTCTAAAGCTGCCGTGAGCCATGTCACCTGATCGTCGTCAACCAGCCCAGGCAGGGAATCGAGGAAGATGAAATCCTTGTCTTTCACCCGAACGAGCCCTTTGACGGGTTCGTAGTTGTGGCCTTCCAGAAAAAAGGCATTGCGCAGCATCTGGCGGTCGTCGTGGTTGCCGGGCGTGACGTAAAACGGAACACCCAAGAGGTCTAGCCGAGCGCGCAGTTGGTGAAAAATTTCTTGTATTGGCTCTGCTGCGCAGAAGTCGCCCGTCAGGAAAACAGCTTCTGGCGCAAGCGACATCGCGTGATCCAATACACGATCTAGGCGCGCGTTCACGTCTAAACCCATCAGCATTTCGCCGGGGGGCACTAGATGGAGGTCCGTAATTTGGGCTATTCTTATGGGCACGATCTCGGAGGGGATAACGAGTTCTAAAGGTAGTGCTTAAGAAGTGTAATCCCAACCGGCGTATTGCCACGATCGTTTTTGGGGGCGCAAACGCGGGATGCCGTGCGGGGATAATAGGGCGGTAATACCTAAAGAACAGGCCCAACACCGATAGCCTTATTGCTGTTCAGCAAAACTATACTACCTTTAATATATGCCATCATCACCCAATGCCCCGGGCCTACCAAAAGGCCATACTCCCCCTCATAATTTTAACCTACCAGCACTCGAAGGGCGTACCGAGCTTCCCCTAGCGGAAGACCTACAAGGAAACATCGAAAACTACATCGGCATGGCCCGCATCCCCGTGGGGCTGGCTGGGCCGCTCTTAGTTCGGGGAACGCACATTGAGGATGAAGTAATGGTACCACTCGCCACAACCGAAGGCGCGCTGGTGGCTTCCTACTCGCGGGGGATGAAAGCAATTACCGAAAGTGGCGGAGCCATTGCCCGCGTGCTCGACACTGGCGTGCAGCGCGCGCCCTACTTCAAGCTGGCCGATTTGCCCGCCGCTGGCCGCTTCGTAGCTTGGGTGCTGGCGCACCTCAAAGATTTTGCCCGAATAACCGGAGAAACTTCCCGTTACGCCCGCTTCAAACAAGTAAAACCCATCCTAGAAGGCAACAGCGTCACCCTAGTATTTGAGTTTCATACCGGAGATGCGGCAGGGCAAAACATGGTCACGATCTGTACGGGCCGCATCTGTCAATTCATCCTAAAAACTTGCGGGGAGACTATCTCCGAGTTTTACATCGAGTCCAACGCTTCGGGAGATAAGAAGGCCAACTACCAGAGTTTTCAGCACGTCCGGGGGCGTAAGGTATCCATCGAAGCGACCCTGCCCAGAGCGGTAGTAGCGGCCGTGTTGAAGTCTAGCCCCGAAAACATGGAGCGCTTTGGCCGCGCTGCGGCCTACGGCTCATTAAAAACCGGAACGCTGGGCGTTCAGGCGCACTGCGCCAACGGTCTGGCGGCGTTGTTCATCGCCTGCGGGCAGGATGCAGCCTGCGTGGCCGAGGCGGCGGTCGGCATCGTCCGGATGGAGGTAGACGCAGCGGGCGATCTCTACGTTGCGGGTACGTTCCCAAACCTGATCGTTGGCTCCGTCGGTGGTGGAACCCACCTAAGTACCCAGCGGGAGTGTTTGGAAATCATGGATTGCTTCGGAGCAGGCAAGGCCAATCGGCTGGCGGAAATTACCGCTGGCGTTTGTTTGGCGGGGGAACTATCTATCCTCGCGGCGTTGGCCGAGGGGCACTTTGTACGGGCGCATGCTTCGTTGGGGCGGAGGAAATGATTTGCCTAGCGGTATTTGTCGCCTAGCCCTCGCCCCGCTCGGATGTGTTCTACCGCTTTCTGCAAACGGCGCACCTTGGTATCTGCGCGTTTAGCATTACGGATGCTCTCGCAAAACTCCCGCTGTTTGTAAGGCGTAAAGGCGAGGTATAGGGCTTCCAGTTTTGGGTCATCCGCAAAGGCTTGTGCCAACTCAGGGGGGAGCTGCGCCTCCGGCGCAGGCATCCGGCCTAGCTCTAGCCCATCTTTTTGGTGTTGGATTGCCTCTAGAAGAAAGTCGCGCAGTAAACCGAGGTCTACCTCCTCTTGGGTTTTGAAACGGAGTTGGCGCTGGGCGACTGTCTTTTCGGGGCTGGCGTTCACAAGGATTCCGTTTGGGTCAGCGAGCAAGGCGCCTTGCGCAAACCATACCCCGAGATAAGCTTTGGCGTAGAATAAGGTAGCTACGTTTTTTTTGCCGTAGCCGTAGACTGGCATGTTCCACTTGATGTTCTCTTCTAAGTCGAAACTGATCAATACTTCGCGCATAGCGGCTAGGCCATCACGGTAGTGTTCGGGCGCATTGGCGAGGTATTCCTCGGTAGAGGTTGGCTTCTGCATGGCGTAATTGTTTGGAGTAAGGTACGGAGGTATGAAGTATTTACAAATTCAGCCATATGATTCCTAACCTAGGTGTCTATCTTTGTGCCATGGAACCACTACGTATAGGCATTTCAATAGGAGACGTAAACGGCGTCGGCCCCGAAGTCGTCATTAAGGCCCTTACCCGCGATGGCGTTCTAGACGCTTTTACGCCCGTCATCTACGCTTCTGCTGCGGCCATGAGCCAGTATGAGCCCGACGATGATGCGCCGGAGTTTGCCTACGAGGTGGTCGCTAATGCGGAAGAAGCCGAGGAAGGTTTTATCAACTTAGTTGAGTGTTTGCCGAAAGACCTTGTGTTTACGCCGGGAGAGGCCACCGAGGCTGGCGGCCGCGCTGCGGCCGCATCCCTAGCCCGCGCCGTCGCCGAACTCAAAGACGGCCAGTTAGACGCCCTCGTTACCGCCCCCATCAACAAGTCCGTCATGCCAGCGGATGCCTTCCCTTACCCTGGCCACACCGAAATGCTGACCAAGGAGTTGGGCGCCGAAGAGAGCCTAATGTTTCTCGTTGCCGACGACCTTCGCGTTGGTGTCGTCACCAACCACATCCCCGTTGCCGAAGTTGCTAAAGCTGTAACCCGAGAAGCCATCCTGAAGAAACTGAAGATCATGGATGAGAGCCTCCGGGCCGACTTCGGCATCAGCCGCCCCGTCATCGCGGTGCTCTCCCTCAACCCCCACGGCGGAGACCAAGGGCGCATCGGGAAGGAAGACATCGAAGTCGTTCGCCCCGCCGTAGAAACAGCTAAGAAGAAAGGCATCCTCGCAATGGGCCCTTTCCCCGCCGATGGCTTCTTCGGCTCCGGCAAGCAGAATACCTACGATGCAGTACTGGCCATGTACCACGACCAAGGCCTGATTCCCTTCAAGGCCCTAAGCTTCGGAAAGGGCGTCAACTTCACCGCAGGCCTACCCGGCATCCGCACCAGCCCAGACCACGGCACGGCCTACGACATCGTTGGTAAGGACGAGGCCGACCCGGCCTCCTTCATCTCCGCCCTCTTCGTCGCTCGCGAAGCGTTCTACAACCGAGAACGGCATACCGAAGACAGCGCTAACCCGCTTAAAAGCCGGATGCACCTCGTCTACAAACGCAAACCAAAAGGCGGAAAGCCCGCCCCAAAGGGCGGAAAACCCCCAAAGGGCGGAAAACCCCGCAAAGGAAAAAAGTAAGCCCTTGCCTCGTAGGCTCTCGAAACTTTTACAAAGCAGTACATTGTTTACAGCACACTAAATAATTTGTGATGGATACCTTGATTCTCCCTGCCGTTAAAGTAGACATAAGCCCGGAGCTGCTTGAGCAGTACCAAGAGGAAAAACAGATCGTGGTTATTGTAGAGAAGCACCTCCGCACGTTTTCGGTATACGTAGACGCCCAAATTCGGCTTATCGACCTCGACTCTAGTGCAGAGGCCACCTTGGTAACGGCTGCCAACATTTCTTTTTACCCCGAGCTTACGGAGGTACGCAAAATGACAGAGCCAGCCCACTTGGTTTTCTCAAGCCTACCAGAGTCTTGCCGCAGGTTCAACCTCGTTGAGCCCAAGAGGCCCTTTATGATCCCTTGGGTTGTCGAAAACATTCAGCGCAACGATACGGATGTGTACCGGCTGGAGATATAGGCAAAAAGAGGGGTTATTATCGGATATCGCCCAACCTTTTAAGCCCCGAACGCTTAGAGAAGGTATGCATAATAGATTGTAGAACTAGGGTTCAGGAACAGGGTTCAGCGATCAGGGTTCAGGGTTCAGGCTGCCGCTGTTACATTCGGCCGCCTGAATGCTGAAAGCTGATTCCTGAACGCTAAAGTTCTAGCCCCTTAATCTACCAAAGAACCTACAACCGGATTATGCGCAACTAGAGATGTCCGTTAACTATACTCCCCTATGCGCAAGTACCGCCTTCCCGTCCTGATCGTCTTTTCGCTCTTCGCCGCAGCGGCTGTTTACGGCTGCTTCAACCTGAAGTTCAGTTTTGATTTCAGCCAGTTCTTTCCTCGGGGAGACGACGACTTGGCCTTCTTCCTAGAGTTCGTGGAAGAGTTTGAAGGCGACGACAACTTCCTCCTCGTTGCCCTAGACCGCGAAGAAGGCGTCTTCGACTCTACCTTCTTAGCAGATGCGCACGACTTCGCGCTCAACGCCCGCGACCTGAAGTACATCGACGGGGTTCAGTCTTTAACTACTTTTGCTTACCCGCTAAAGACGCCCTTTGCCATTACTACCATCCCGGCCATTCACCGCAACGACCCCAGCCGCTACGCCCAAGACAGCCTGCGCATCATGCAAGATGAGCGCTTCGTCAATACACTCATCAATGAGCGCGGAACCTCCCTTGTCGTCCTCCTCAAAACGGAAAGCCTCATCAACCTCACCGGCGAAGGCAACGGCCCATCTAGCGTAGACAAAAGCCGAGAACTGATGGGGGGCGTAGACAGCCTGATGGCGACCTACGCCTTCGAAGACCACCACTACCTCGGCTCCGCCTTCTTCCAGCAAGAGATGGTGGATATGCAGGTAAGGGAAGTTGCCGTGTCGGCCGTCGTCTCTGGGTTTTTGGTGTTCTTCATCATGTTTTTACTCTTCCGGCGGCCGCTGGGCATCATCGTTTCCTTGGTCAGTATTGGTTTGGGGCTGCTGCTGTTCCTCGGTACGCTCGGCCTATTGGGCCGAGAGCTCAACGCTATCGCCGCCCTTTACCCCGTCCTGATGATCATCGTGGGTACTTCAGACGTGATCCACATCATGTCTAAATACATCGATGAGTTGCGGGCGGGCAAAGACAAGGAAACTGCCATCCGCATCACGATCAAGGAAATCGGTATGGCGACCCTGCTTACCTCCATGACCACCGCCGTAGGCTTCGCTACCCTCCTCACCAGCCGAATCAACCCCATCCGCGATTTCGGCATCAACGCCGCATTGGGCGTGATGATCGCCTTCATTACGGTCATCTTCTTCACTACCGCCTTACTGTCTTACCTCAGCGTAGACCAAATCGTGAAGATCGGTCGGCAGCAAGCCTTCTGGGACCGGCTGCTGGCCCGCGCTTATACATTCACCCGTCTTAGCCCCGGCAAGATCAAGATCGGGGCGGCCGTTGCGGCCGTACTCTGCGCCGTAGGCATCAGCATGGTAACGACCAACAACCGCATCACCTCAGCCCTACCACGGGGCAAGAAGATCACTACCGATTTTCTCTTCTTCGAGAAAGAGCTGGCGGGCTTCCGCCCCTTCGAGATGGCCGTTACGGCCAAAGACACCAGCAAGATCACCGACTTCCCCGTCATGCAGCAGATCGGTAAGATCGAAGACTACGTGAAGCAGTTTGATGCCGTGCGGAGCACGGCCAGCATCACGGCCGTCTACCGCAGCATCAACCAGATGTTCAACAACAACCGGCCAGATGCCTACGTCTTGCCCAAAGACGAACGAACCTACGCCCAGTACCAACGCCTAGCGCGCCAAGTACCCGCCGCCAACCTCAACATCCTGATGAGCAAGGACGAAAAAAAGGCCCGCATCACCAGCCGACTAAACGACCTCGGAGCAGACAGCACCCAAGCCTTCCTCGCCCGAACCAATGCCTGGGTCAATGCCAATATAGACACCTCCTTGGTGGAGGTACGAAGTACCGGAACCGGCGTCATCATCGACAAAAACTCGGAATACATCCGGGAGAATTTACTCCAAGGGCTAGGGCTCGCCATCCTGATTGTCTGCGTACTGATGGGCATACTGTTCAAAAGCTGGAAGATGCTCTTCGTTAGCCTCGTCCCCAATATCTTGCCGCTGCTGTTTGCGGGGGCGGTACTTGGGTTTACGGGCATCGAGCTGGAAGCTGGCGTCAGCATCGTTTTCGCCATCATCTTCGGCATTGCGGTCGATGACACGATTCACTTTTTGGCCAAATATCGCCTAGCGCGAGGCAAAGGCCTCGATGTTGAAGACGCCATCAGCCTCACCTTCAAAGAAGCCGGCAAAGCCATCGTCCTCACTTCCATCGTCTTGTTTTTCGGCTTCTTGGTTATGTTGTTCAGCATCCATCCGCCGAGCGTCACGATCGGGTTGCTCATCAGCCTAACCCTCGCCAGCGCGGTAGTTTCCGACTTGATGCTGATTCCGCTTATGTTGCGGTGGTTGGATGGAGAGTAAAGCACAAGCAGTACCTTACCGGCTGTAGTTTCTATGCACGCCCACCCACAATCCAACTATGAAAAAACCACGCCGCTTCCAACGCTCCCAAGCCCGCAACTCCGCTACGCCTCCCGGCCTCCAACGCTCCGAAGCTTCCATCATCGGGATGCGCCTCAACAAATACCTCGCCCACTCTGGCGTTGCCAGCCGACGCCAGTGCGGAGACATGGTGAAGGAAGGTAAAGTAATGGTAAACGGCGAAACCGAAATCAACCCTGCCTACCAAGTGAAAGAAGGCGACGAAGTGAGCTTCAAAGGAAAAGTAGTTAGCCCCGATGAGCAGTTCGTCTACGTCCTACTCAACAAACCCAAAAACGTCATCACCACCACCTCCGACGAACACGACCGAACAACGGTGATGGACCTCATCGACGAGCCCGCCCTGAAAAACTTCCGCCTATTCCCCGTTGGCCGCCTAGACCGCATGACGACCGGCCTGCTCTTAATCACTAACGACGGAGACACCGCCAAACGCCTCACCCACCCCAGCCACGAAGTCAGCAAAATCTACCACGCTACGCTAGACAAACCTTTCTCCAAAATAGACCTCGCCAAAATGGAGATCGGCTACGACCTCGAAGACGGCCCAATGGCCGTAGACTGGGTCCGTTACGCAAAAGAAGGCGACCCCCTCACCGTCGCCCTCCAGATCCATATCGGCCGCAACAGGATCGTTCGCCGCGCCTTCGAGCACCTCGGCTACAACGTCGAAAAACTCGACCGCGTCTACCTCGCGGGGCTGACCAAAAAAGACTTACCCCGTGGGTTTTACCGCTACCTCTCGGAAGAAGAAACCCGAATGATTCGGCATTTCAGCTAAGGGAGATCGTAAGTTCATATGCCTTCTGCCCGCTTAGCGCTCATCCCCCGCGCTAGCCCAACAAGCAGCAAAACCCCTACTCCAATACCGATTCGGAGCCAATAACTCTTCGGGGAAACAACGCTTGTTTCTAGGTCTTTCGGGTTGGCTGCGCAGGGCGTTCCGTCGCCGTTTTGCAGGGCCCAGTGGCGCGGGTCGGTATTGTCCAAATCCGGCAAAGCGAGGGCTTGAACGTAGGCGACATCTGGGGCCACCACCTCGAAGGTAACCGCATTTACGTAGCGGCCTTGCGGGCCATAGAGCGAGAGCGTTTCTCCGCCTTTATCTATGCCGAAGTTGAGACCGCCGATGGTGTTATGAGCGGTAGGATGAGCCTTGTTGAAGCGTTCAACATCTTGGCAGATGACGAGGTAATCTTTGGGGCCGAGGCTGGCGGCGGGCAGGCACATTTCGTGCTTACGGTCGGTAAGTCGCCAGCCGGTGAGGTCTACCGTTTCTTCGGTTCGGTTGTACAGTTCAATCCAGTCGCCGCTGGCCTTATTACTGGGGCAGATTTCGTTGAAGATCACCTGATCGGCAAGCGGGTGATCAGCGGGTTCAAAAACGGCTTTCAGGCTTATCGGCGCATCGTTTTGCAATGGGAGGTCAAAGGCGGCGGCGGTTATTTCGGTGCCTTCCCAACCAACAAATTGGAAGCCATTGTGGGCGGCGGCGCGCAGGTGCAGGGGGAAGTTTTGGAAGTAAGCCCCTTCGTAGCGGCCTTCGTCTATCCTAATATTTTTGTTGAGCTCTACGTAGCCTCCCGGTGTTGCGGTGATCCGGACTTCTCGGTCTTCTCCGGCCGAGAAATAGTCGCGCAAGTGTTCCCGCAAGTGTACTGGGCGTTGTTGCCCGAAGGAGCGCAGCCGGTCTAGGTGTTGCCGCCAGTTTTTCTCCTTGCCGCCCCAGCGTTCCAGCTGCCGAGGCATGTCGTACTCCAGCCCCGCAACCCGCCGCTCAATAGCGGCAGAGACGACCACCGGGGCGAAGTCGGTCTGCAAATAATCCAGTGTTCGGTTTACGAAGTAGCGGCGGTATGCTGGGTTGGCCAGCAGTTTGCGCTGGAAGAGCGTACTCCACGGCGGGTTCGGCCAAGCGGGGCCATTGGCTTCGGTATAAAATTTCAGCGTGTTGCGTTTATAGCCTTCTTCTTGGTGGAGGCCGAAGCCTTGGTCTACGTCGTACAGGATCCAACGCCAACGCGCACCGGGCAACCTTGGTTTCCAGTAACGGATGTTGCCGCCCGCGTCGCGGTTATCGAAGTAGGTCTGGGCGATCTGGAGCCGCTGGAAGTTGTCAATATCTATCCATTCGCCGAGGTGGTCGTAGTTGGCGGCAACGGCGAGGTCTTTGCTTGCTACGAAGTTGCGGAGTTTACGGTAGTCTCCGCCGTTGCCCTGTTTCACGGTTTGTTCGTGTTCCATCAGGTCCAGTTCTTCTTTGCTGACCTCAGGGTAGCGGTCTGCCAGAAAGCGAGCATTGATTTTTTCTCGCAGGTGGTAAATGCCCCAGTATTTTCCGTTGATGTATACCTGAACGGGCCGCCCCGCCTGGTAATCCAAGTCCCAACTCTCGTCTTCCAGCAGGTCGGTCAGGAGTACGTCGCGGATGTAGGAGCGGTTCCAGTCGGAACCGGAGTTGCGGGCTACGAGGAATTTGAACGACTTACCACCGTCTTTGCCGAAGAGCTTATGCTTGATGCGCTTGCGCCCGTACTTCTCTCGGGCGGAGATGGAGAAGGACTTCTGCGGATGCAGCCTGCTCATGCCGCCAAACATCCGAAAGCCCGTGGTACCGCTAAAAACGGATTCTCCTTGGTGTACAGACCTTGCGGCTGCGTCGGGTTCAATCAGGTCCAGATGGGCGGGGTGTTCCCGCTTAGTCCACCAGTTGGCGCCGGGTTGCTTCCAATGGCCGGGGTCTGCGCCGTGGCCGGGTCTGAACCACCCGTTGGTTTCGTCGAAGAGCCGCCACGGGTCAATACCGATACTAAGGGTAAGCAGTCGGCTGTCTGGTTCGTTGATGAAATAGGTGGCGCCTGTTACCGGAGTTGTTCGCTTGCCGGCTTCGTCGAATTCGGCGTAGCGGATTACGGTAGTGTGGGCGATCAGGACTTCCCCTCCGCCGAGTGGGGAGTTTTTGCTTGGGGTACTTCCGTTTAGGGTATAGCGCACGTTTTTGGGCAACGCAACGCTTACCGAATGCTCGTAAAAGCTCGGCTGAAGCGCCCAGAGCATACGCTGGCCAAGCAACGCCAACAACACCAGCAAAACTAAACGGATGGGAATGTGCAAACCGGGACAACTTCAGGGTAATACTCGAAAGATAGCAAGCGGTATTGACATTTCCGCCCTTCATGCGTTAAGGTGTGTGTAACCAAGCTCTCGCCCCCATGCGCTACTCCGTACAAAACCACCGCCTCCGCATCTCTGTAGATCAGGTTGGGGCCGAACTCGCAAGCCTCGTTAACCTAGACTCCGGCAAGGAGTATATCTGGCAAGCAGACCCTGCCGTTTGGGCCAGCCACGCCCCCGTCCTCTTCCCGATTATCGGTAAACTGAAGAACGAAACCACCGAAATTGACGGCAAACAGTACGCCATCACCAAACACGGCATCGTCCGCAACAACGAAGACCTTGAGCTCTATTCCCAGTCTGAAGACCGGATCACCTTCCGGCTCTGTTCGAGCGCAAAAACCAAAGCGCAATACCCCTACGACTTTGATTTCCGGATCACCTACCGCGTCCGCAACGAGCACGTGATCGTGTACCACGAAATCCTGAACAAAGGAGACGAGCCGATGTACTTCTGCTTGGGCGGTCACCCGGCCTTCCGCGTTCCGCTGCACGACCACGACCCTTACGACGCGCACTTCCTACGCTTCGAGCACGACGAAGACGCCGCCTCCCACATCGTTAAAAAAGACGGCACCCTAACCGAAAAAACCCGCCCCGTTCCGTGGACGAAAGGCAACATTCTTCCCCTCAGCCACGAGCTGTTCAACAACGACGCGCTTGTATTCCGCAACCTCAATTCCCGCAGCGTAGTACTGGAAAGCAAGATCAACGGCCCGCTACTAAAAGTTGACTACGCAGGCTGGACGCACCTCGGCATCTGGGCGAAGCCCAACGGCGACTTCGTCTGTATTGAGCCCTGGATCGGGCTAGCAGATTTTGAAGATTCCGACGGGGTGTTCAAGAACAAAGAAGGCATCATTGAGCTGGCGGCGCATGAGACTTATGGGGCGTCGTTTGATATTAAGGTGTTGTAGGTTGCAGGTTGCAAGTTGCAGGTTGCAGGTTAGACGGGACAACTTGCAACCTGCAACCTGTAACTTGCAACCTGCAACTTGCAACCTGCCTCTACAACAACTTCCAATGAAACAATTCTTTTATCTTTTCCTGGCGGCCTTGATCGGTGGTATTGCGGCGGCGGCGTTGGTGGTGGGCTTGGTTGGTGGCTCGCCGAGCCTTGCCCTTCAACCTCCCCCTGCACCTGCGGCCGCGCCCGTATTGGTAGCCGAAAAAAACGCCGTTGCATCGTTGCCCACCCCGCTTGATCTCCGCCCTGCGGCCCGCATGGCCATCCCCGCCGTGGTACACATAAAAGCCTTCACGAAAGGGCAGCAGCGGGAGGCCGTCAAGGCCCTATTCAGCGAACGAGACCGGGGCCAAAAACTGCGCGATGGCGAGGGCTCTGGCGTAATCTACACCTCCAACGGCTACATCGTCACCAACCACCACGTGATTGCGGGCGCGACGGACATCACCGTGACGACCTCCGACCGCAGAGTCTTCCCCGCCAGCTTGGTGGGCGAAGACCCAAAATCCGACCTCGCCGTACTGCGCATCAGTGGCAAAAATTTGCCCTTCCTGAAACTGGCCGACTCCGACGACGTAGCGCCCGGCGCATGGGTGCTTGCCGTCGGCAACCCCTTCGGCCTCACCAGTACCGTCACGGCCGGCATCATCAGTGCCCGGGGGCGCAGCATCAATTTGCTCGCCGACCTCGACGCCATCGAGAGTTTCCTACAAACCGACGCGGCCGTCAACCCCGGCAACTCTGGCGGCGCGCTGGTAACCGCCGACGGGAAGCTGGCTGGCATAAACACCGCCATTGCTTCCCAAACCGGCAAGTTTCAGGGCTACAGCTTCGCCATCCCCAGCAATTTGGTTCAGCGCGTCGCAGACGACATCATCGCCTACGGCAGCTATCGCCGTGCTTTCCTTGGGGTAGAAATATCCACCTACACCAACGCCGACCAACGCCGCCTTGGCCTCAAAAACCGCACCGAGGGCGTCGTGATCGACGCTATTTTCGAGGGCGGCTCCGCCGCTGCGGCGGGGCTGAAGGTAGACGACCTGATCATCCGCGTCGGCAAACGCGCTATCCGAGACTTGCCCGAGCTCACCGAGTTCATCGGCCGTGCCCGCGTTGGCGAAACGTTAAAACTGACGGTGGTGCGGAACGGAAAGGAGCTTGAGGTCGTCGTTCCTTTGTTGAAGTAGAAGCCCCCAGTCTCCCGAAGGGGAAAGCGAGGCAGCTCACTTCGTTCGAGTGGTGCAACTCGCGCTTATTCTGGCTAAATTTGCCCGCTACGAAATAACCTCACCCCCGGCCCCTCTCCATGGGAGAGGCGTGACGCTTCGGATAATGATCTTACAAATAACAGTGATGCTACAAGTAAATATATTTATTCGAGCCTACATGAACGTTGGAGGCGAAATTACGAGCGTAGCGAGCTGCCTCGTCTCCCCTCCTCAACGGGACTGGGGGTGGGGTTACGAGCGCAACCCCGTCTCTCTGCCCAACTCTCCCTTTAAGGGTATCCCTACCATCACACCATCAATCTAATCCCGATGCGCCTAAGCAGTAAAAACCTTTACAAAAAATACGGATCCCGAACGGTAGTGAAGGATGTCTCGCTCCACGTAGACCGGGGTGAAATTGTTGGGCTACTAGGCCCCAACGGGGCCGGTAAAACCACGACCTTCTACATGACGGTTGGCTTCATCAAGCCCAACCAAGGCAATGTTTTCTTGGATGAGCAAGACATCACTAAGATGCCGATGTACAAGCGCGCGCAGCTCGGCATTGGGTATTTGCCGCAGGAGGCGTCCGTTTTTCGGAAGTTGGCCGTTGAAGACAACATCTACGCCGTACTGGAAATGACCAACCTCAACAAAGCTGAGCGCGAAGCGAAGCTGGAAGATTTGATTGAGGAGTTCAGCCTAGAGAAGGTTCGGCGCAGCAACGGCGACACGCTTTCCGGCGGCGAGCGCCGCCGTACGGAAATTGCCCGCGCACTAGCAACTGACCCCAGCTTCATCCTGCTAGATGAGCCCTTCGCAGGCATCGACCCCATCGCGGTGGAAGACATCCAGAGCATCGTCGCTAAACTCCGGACCAAGAACATCGGCATCCTCATCACCGACCACGACGTGCAGGCCACCCTCAATATCACCGACCGCGCCTACCTCATGTTTGAAGGAGCCATCCTCAAAGCCGGAACCGCCGAAGAACTGGCCGCCGACGAGATGGTTCGGAAGGTGTATTTGGGTAAAAACTTTAAGCTCCGGCGGCAGGTGATTGGATAAGGGGGCTATAACCTCGCCCTAAGTCACCATAAAGTATACCAAAGACATCGTAGCTACGTACCCCCAAAACCAACCCCAGTCGGTGTACCTGCCAGGAGCAATCCCCGTACGGTATTTGAGGTAAGCCATCAGGCAAACCTTGTCGATCAAATAGGCAATGACCGTTGCCCAGGTGATGCCCAGCAGGCCGAAGGCCGGAACCAAAAGGATGCTGAGCACGACATTAAAGGTCAATTCCAGTAAGCCAAAAACCATCAGCAAGCGCGTATGTCCAAGCGCAGTAAGCACGGGTACGGGGAACAACAAACGGCTCACCACCACAAACAAATACGCCTGAAACAGCGGCAAGCTCTCCGTAAACAGATCGGTAAACACCAACGTCCACCACCAGCCGGAGGTGGCCATCAAAAAGATCGCTCCGCCGAAGATCCAGTGAAAGAGCCTACGGGAGGTTTGTTTCAATAAGTCCAGCCCTGCGGAGGGCGCTTCGGCCAAGCGGGGCAGCACGACGACCATCGCGCCGTTGGTGATGGCGGCGAGTAGCGGCAGCTCCCGCGCGCCGTAGCGGAAGGTAGCGAAGACGTCTTCGTCGCCCTCGTACCAGTAGTTGACGAACCAGGGGTCGAAGGCCGTCACCAGCGCACCTACGGAAGCGTAGAGGATTAAGGGCCAAGCGGTTTGGAGCAATAGCCACCCAGCCCCCAAAGGGGGAGCTGCGTTGGAGGCAATATCAGGGTTATTGTCTTGCTCATCGGGTGTCAGCCCTCCATCACGAGCGGAGCGAGCAGCCTCCCCTCCCCTCCCCCACGGGGATGGGCCGGGGGTGGAGTCACGAGCGGAGCGAGCAGCCTCACCTCCAACGTTGCTCCCCCCTTGAGGGCTGGGGGGCTGAACGGGGGAGGGGTTAAACCAATCATACCCCAACCATGCCCCAACCACCAAGCCTTTCACCCCCGCAAAAGCCGCCAGTACAAACATGGCGTGCGCGAAGCCAGCCCCGTAGTAAAGCGGGGCCAACAAAGCCAAGACAAACCCCAACGCAGAAAACCCACCAAACAGCACCAAAGCCAACGGCTTGCCTCGGATGATGAGGACCTGCTCGAAAAAAAGCCCAGGCCATTGGGTGAGCAGGAACAAGAAGAAATACCACCAGCCGGGCGGCCCATCGCCCATGCTCAAGAAGCTGAACAGCGGGCGGTGTAAGCCTGCCGCTACCGCCAGTAGCACCGCAGAGAAAACGGCAACCCCGCTGATGGCAATGCGCGAAAACGCCGCAGCTTCCTGCGGTCGGATCGTCCGGACTTGTACCAAATAAGCCTGCAGCAAGCCCGTAAGCCAGCCAAAACCAAGAAGGTACCCAACGTAAAGCAAGCTCTCCCACTCCCCGATCACCTCCCGCCCTACGCCGAGGCGCGGCAAAGCAAGCGCCACCACGATGATCGCGCCTTGGCGGGCGGCCTGGGCGAACTGACCAGCACGGATTAGGGAGGTATCAGCGTTCAGAAATCAGGGTTCAGAAATTAGGAATTAGAAGGTTAAAGTTCCTCCGTAGCGTGCGTCAGCTCCATACCGAAGGTTTTCATTTCTTCCAGCACGGGCTCATAGACTTCCTTCATGGTGGGGATGTGGACGCCGGTAGCTTTGATTTCGCCTTGGCTGATGAGGCGAACGAAAATGCCCATTGGTAGGCCAACTAGGCGAGACATTGCGGTGTCTTCAGCGTTCTGCCCCTTCATGGTGAGGTTGCTGATGTCACGGAACTTTTTGCCGTCCAGTTCATAGTCAACTTGGTGTTGCATCACGATGAGGTCTTTGTCATCGGGGGAGAGTTTCCACTTGTCTAGCAGGAGGCGTTCTAGGATGAGGGCGGGCGTTGCGTCGCGCAGTTTGATCTTCTTCTTCGTGAAAAGACCGAGCCAAACGAGGCGGTTCATCACTTCGCCGTTGGGCGGCACGTCTAGCATCCCCGCAATGCGGTCTTTGACCGATCCGGTACCGGAAGGCGCGAAGGCCTCCATCAGTTCGTGGTAAGTGATCCGGGAGCTGTCTAGGATAGGGAAATCGGCGTTGGTGAGGCCAATTGCTACCAGTGCATCCCAAGCGGCGGCGAACCCAGGGTAACGCAGCGTGCCCCGAAGAATGGTTGGTATAGTATCTAGGCCATACTGCTTGCGGTACAGTAAGCTGTCACGATTAGCGTAGGCTTCGAACTTACCGACATTCGGCAGCTCAATGTCCCAAGTATGCTTAAATAAGCGCTCGTAGGGTAGGAACTTGAGCTTTTTGTTATACAGGTACTGCGCCGTTCCTTGGCCGGCCAGCACTACATTACGGGGGTTCCAGGTAAATTTATAACCCCACGGGTTATTGTTGCTTTCTGGCGCGACCAGCCCTCCGGTGAAAGAGCGGAAAGCGGTAATCTCGCCTCCCTTATCCCGGATTTCGTTCAGGCGTTGCATGGCCGTCATGTGGTCTATGCCGGGGTCTAGGCCCATTTCTCCCATAAAAATCAGGTCGCGGTCGCGCGCCTCGTCTCCCAACCGGAACATTTCGTGGCTTACGTAGCTTGCGGTCACCAAATGCTTTTTCAGGCGGATACAGTCGCGGGCCACTTCAATATGCAGGTGTGCGGGTAGTAGAGAGACGACTATATCTGCACGCCCGATTAGCTCTTGGCGGTCATTGACCTTCGTGACGTCTAGCCAGGCACTGGCCCCTCGGGGGTGATCGCCGATTTTGGCGGCGGCTGCGGCGGGGTCAGCGTCGGCTACAGTGACCGTCCAGGAGAGTTCCTCGCTCTTGTCCAGGCAGTACTTGATGAGGGCCGAGGAAGAACGGCCGGCACCGATTATTAGAATTCTTGCTGACATTTTTTTTGGCTTGGTAAGTGGGCGGGGGCGGGTTAGAAGGCAAATGTAAGGAACCTCGAATCAATAATTGGTCCGATGTACGGGATACAACCAACAACGACCCCAAGTGGCAAGCACCTGAGGTCGTTAGTATTTTTTTAAGTCCAGTTTTCCGAAAACTACTCTTCGCGGTCTTCCTCAATGTTGTGGTCTACCAAGATACGGTTGCAGTGCTCACAGATCATGACGCGCTTGCGCTGGCTGATCTCGAGTTGCTGCTGCGGCGGGATGGCGTTGAAGCAACCTCCACAAGCGTTGCGCTCAACGGTTACTACGCCTAGGCCGTTGCGGTAGGTGTTGCGGATACGGTCATAGCCCTTCAGCAAGCGAGTGGCAATTTCCTTGCGCTGCTTATCGGAAGCACGGCGAAGTTTCTTTTCTTCCTTTTCCGTCTTCGTGATGATGGCTTTGAGCTCTTCCTGCTTCACGCTCAGGAGCTCTTTCTTCTCGGCTTGCTTGCCGAGGGTCATATCTAGCGCGGCCTGCTTGGTTTCGAGTTCGCGTTGGTTAGAGCCTGCCTTCTTGTCGGAAAGCTGAATTTCAAGACGCTGCATTTCGGTTTCCTTCATCAGGGCCTCATACTCGCGGTTGTTCTTCACGTTGTTCATCTGCTCCTCGTAGCGGAGGATGAGCTGCTCAGACTCTTTGATGTTGTTGTCGTGGCGAGCGATTTCCATCTTCAGGTCTTTTACCTGTCCTTCTAGACGAGTTACGCGGGTGTTGAGGCCAACGATCTCGTCTTCAAGATCACTTACTTCCATCGGAAGTTCACCTTTCAAAATTTCGATTTCATCAATCTTAGAGTCAATCTGCTGAAGGCGAAACAGCTCGCGCATTTTTTCTTCTACCGTTTTTTCGGTTGCAACTGCCATGCGGGGGGGGATTTTTAAAGGGGAAGGGAGTAAAGGAATAAAGGGGAAGGGGAGTAAAGGGGTAAGGGAGTAAAGGGATAAAGACAATCCCTATACAATCCTTACAATCTCTTACACGAAGTAGCGGACCGGATTGGTCGTTAGCTCCGTGCAAAGAACCGCAAAGGTAGGGAATTTCTTTGTTAACAACTCCGCAAGTAATTGGGTTGTAAACTGTTCGCTTTCGTAGTGCCCAATATCGCAGATGATGATCTCGCCGTCGGCATCAAAAAACTCGTGGTATTTATAGTCTGAGGTGACAAACACTTGCGCGCCTGCTTTCTTGGCCTGCCCCAGTAAAAAGCCGCCAGCGCCGCCGCAGAGAGCTACCGTTTTCACTTCTTGACCACGTAGTTCGGTGTGTTTCACGACCGAAGCGTCCATATTTGTTTTCAGGTGGAGGAGGAAGTCTGGCTCCGCCATTGGCGTGGGCAGTTCGCCTACCATACCGGAGCCGATGGTTTGCTCTTCGTTTTTAGGCCCGAGTAGGCGTAGGTTTTCGAGGCCTAGGCGTTGTGCTATTCGCTCGTTCACGCCTTGGTGGCGCACGTTGTCTAGGTTGGTATGGATGGCGTAGATGGCTACATCTTCTTTGATGGCCTTGATGACGGTGCGCTCTACGTAGTCGTTGCCGTTGAAACGCTTCAGCCCCCGAAACACGATGGGGTGGTGGGCCACCACCATATTACAGCCCCGCGCTTTGGCTTCGGCGATGATTGCTTCGGTACAGTCTAGGCTGGTGAGCACCCCCGTTACTTCGGTGTCTGGGTGGCCAACGATCAGGCCCGCGTTGTCGTAGCTCTCTTGCAGGTGAGCGGGGGCGATGGATTCGAGATGGTTGGTGATGTCTCTTATGGTCACAGGATCAAATTTCTGAAGTTGTCCGCTAGGCGCGGCTTAAGCTATACTTGGCTCGGCCACGCCAAGGCCCGAGTCAAGTATACTACCTTAAAGTTAATAAAAATAGTCTTGGCAGTGGTGGGGCTTGTTGAGAAACAGACAAATCTAACATCTTGAAAGTTGCGTAGCTCGTACGGTAAATTTCGTTAGCGCAGAACGTAGATGTTTTGATCGCTGGCTAAACACAAAAACAACATGAGTCATCCCGGAGTTTGAACCCGTATTTCTAGCGTTTCCTCCTATGTGTCCAGTATCCCTGGCATAAAAAAGCGATCAGCGGGCAGTATTCAGAGCCGTTTTGCCTGAATGCTGTCTGCTGATCGCTAAAAATCTTGTCAAATACTTCCAAACATGGTCATCTTGGTCAAAAATTAGGGATGACTCATGTTATATCGGTAATGAGCTAAAATATTAGTTCCGGCCGGCCATAACGCCGCCGTCCGTATCCCAAATAGAGCCGGTAATCCAAGAAGCCTTGTCAGACAGCAAGAAGAGGATACCATTGGAGATGTCTTCTGGCGTACCATTGCGGCCAATTGGGTGGAAAGCGTTGAAGCCAACTAAGGCTTCTTTTGCTGCCTCGGGGCCGCCAAAAACGCCGTCGTATACCGGCGTTACTACTACTGCAGGAGATACCGCATTGACTCGGATGCCAGAGGCTGCAAGTTCCATCGCCAAGTGCTGGGTAAGGGAATGGAGCCCCGCTTTTTGCATGGAGTAGGCCGAAGAAGGCGTTGCCTTTACCGCTTGCCGCGCCCACATTGAGCCAACGTTTACGATGGAGCCGCCATTGGTAGTGCCCATCTTGCGAGCGGCCGCCTGGGTAAGAAAGAAGAAACCACGGTTCAGGTCTAGGTAGCTGTCGTAGTCCGAAATCGTGTGGTCTAGGAACGGCTTAGGGTCAAAGATGCCGGAAGCATTGACGAGATAGTCTAGGTTGTCAAGGCCGTCGATAGTACTAATCAAACCTTGGAGGTCATGAGCATCTGTAATATCGAACTGGTGCTTCATTAGGCCAACAGTGTCGGCTACTTTGCCTGGGTTACGGCCTACGATGTGGACAGTGGCGCCTTCAGCAAGCAATGCGTTGGTTGTAGCAAGACCAATGCCGCTGGTACCGCCAATGATGAGTGCGGTCTTGTTAGAAAAATAAGACATAAAAGAAGAATTTTAAAAGACAGAAAAGTCTGTCTTGTTGGAGTTAAAAAATATGATTGTGCTCAGGGTTGTAATCCCATTGTTTTATTAAAGATTATGAAGCAGATGTTGGCACATGTCGTGGGCGTCACGAATCGGCCATTCATCGTTCTGGAGGTAACTCTCCCCTACTGCTCCTTCGTAGAGCAGGTAGATTTTCCTGCCCGATGAAACGAGAATATCTTCGGAAACACTGGGAAAATTCTCAACAAGTAAGTTGTTGACCAGCTGAATCAGTTGAGCTTTCTCTGCCAAGATCTCGTCACGTAATATCCCGCCTTCCAAAGGAAGTTCGGCAATAGTACGCTGGGCCCAGCAGCCACAGAAGCTCTTGGTATTAAAGAACCCTTCGAGGAATACGAACAAGCCCAGTAGCTGGTCTATTCCGGCCGGTTGGTTGCGGCAATGCTCCTCGATGGCGTTTATAAATTCGGCGTGGCGGTGCTGTAGATAAGCCAAGCACAATTCGTCTTTGGAACGAAAATGGGCATAGAGCGTCGCTTTCGCGACACCCGCTTCGCGGATGACTTCATTAACACCCGTGCTGTTGTAACCATTGCGGTAGAACAGGTCTGAGGCAGTATTAATGATACGGCTACGTGCTTCGGATGATTTAGACATAACTAAGTAAGTTACAAAGTAGACAAACCGGTCTGTTCTTTAGTTCAATGATGCACTAACTTTTTTGCGAGGCCGCAGGTGCAAGGAGCGGATTGAAGGAACAAAGCGAGGCCTCAAAACCCCTTCCTTGCACCTGCGGCCGCGCCCAATCAGTAAAATTCTACCTGCACCATATCTTCTACCACGATACCGAGTAAGGTCGCCGCTTTGCCCAAGTTGATGGCTACTTCAAGCAGCCCATCGGAGTTGAAGCGGCAGAGCGGTTCGCCCTCCGGCACGTCGTGGTATTTGAAGCTGAGCCCATCAATAGGCTCCATCCGTTTGATGAGCACTTTAAAGCCTCGCCCCCGGCCTACTTCCTCAAAACGCTCGCGGCTGATGTTGGTCGTTACGTTGTCAAACCGATCAATGAAAACGACGGCCCCACGGACATAATTTGGCCCAATCACGGGCTGAAAAGCAAGCCGCTCCGTAAAGCGCGTTGCGGGGAGGCCAATTTCTAGGAAGGGTTTTTCTTGCGCAATGTGCGCAACGGCCCGCGCGTAGATCACGGAAAGTGCGTCGGTTTTGGTGTAGCCATCAAGCACGAAAGTCTCCGTTGGCATCTTACCAAAAATGAGGCTAAAGATGCCGTTGTCTGGCCCTATGAAGTACTGCCGCTCGTGGCGAATAGCCAAGAAACGCCCCCGAGGCTGGTAATAATCGTTGACGCTGATGAGGTGGATCGTCCCCTCCGGGTAATGCCGCCAAACCCGGTTGAAGATGAAGGCCGCCCGCACGATGTCGTAGGTAGGCACGTCGTGGCTGATGTCCACAACCTGAAGGTCGCGCTGCGCAGCAAAAAGGTGTGCCTTGAGGCGCGGAAGGTGGAAATCTTCGCGACCAAAGTCGGTAGTGAGGGTGAGTAAAGGTATGGGCAAGGGAAATCTTTTTTACGGCGGTAAAGATAAGCCGGAGCGTTCATTAGCCGATTATTACCTTTGCAGCCGCATAGCTTATGGTAAAAATAGCCGACATCGAACTCGGGGAATTTCCCCTCCTGCTCGCCCCCATGGAAGACGTGAGCGACCCACCCTTCCGCGCACTCTGCAAAGAGCAGGGCTGCGACATGATGTACACCGAGTTCATCAGCGTCGAAGGCCTGATTCGGGACGCGACGAAGAGCGTCGAAAAACTCGACATCTACGACTATGAGCGCCCCATCGGTATCCAAATCTTTGGCGCCAACATCGAAAGCATGGTCAAGGCCGCCGACATCGTTGAGGCCGCCCAACCCGAATTGCTCGACATCAACTTCGGCTGCCCAGTAAAAAAGGTCGTCTGCAAAGGCGCCGGCGCAGGCATCCTGCAAGACATCCCCAAGATGGTGGAGCTAACCAAAGCCATCGTTGACCGAACGAACCTGCCCGTAACGGTCAAAACCCGCCTCGGCTGGGACGACAACACGAAGTACATCGAGGAAGTCGCCGAACGTTTGCAAGACATCGGCATCAAGGCCCTCTCCATCCACGGCCGAACCCGTAAGCAGATGTATAAAGGCGAAGCCGACTGGACGCTGATCGGGGCCATCAAAGAAAACCCCCGCATCTCCATCCCGATCTTTGGCAACGGAGACATTGACTCTCCGCAGAAAGCAGAAGCCTACCGCAACCGCTACGGCGTAGACGGCATCATGATTGGCCGCGCCGCCATCGGTAACCCCTGGATCTTCCGCGAGATCAAGCACTACTTCGCTACCGGCGAACTACTAGCCCCGCCCAACATCGATGAGCGCGTAGACGCCGCCCGAGACCACCTCCGCCGCAGCATAGACTGGAAAGGCCCCAAGCTCGGTATCCTCGAGATGCGCCGCCACTACACCAACTACTTCCGTGGCCTGCCCGGCGTAAAGGAATACCGCAAAACACTAGTAGCTGAGTATGAACCAGAGACGCTTTTTGGCGTGTTGGAAGAGATGCGGAAGATTTATGCGGGCGTGGATACGTTGTTGGTGTAGGAGTAAAGGATTGCCAAGTCTTTTTACAAAAGTGAATGCAAGTAATTTGCAGTGGCTTCTAATCCATTCCTTCTCAAGCGATCTAAAACTTGATACTCATCCATTTCTGGATTCCTTCGGTACAGAACCATTTCCTGAAATGCTTTGAGTGCCTGATCTTGGTTCAGGTCTATTATGTCCGTCAAGAAATCATCCGCAGATTTAGCTGTGAGTCCGAAAGTATCTAAATACTCAGCAGGAAAATCCTTCAAATTGTTAGTGACAATTTGGTTAGCGTTGACTTTTATCGCAGCAGCAAGCACGTGCTTATCTTTTGGATCTGGTAATGAAAGGCAATCAATCACAAGGAGCATAGTTTTGAACCATGGCATCGGGAAATGCTTGGTTTGCCCTTCTTACTCTTTTTACAATCTCCTCTTCTGGAACCTCTTTCCGGCTCATAACCTCTGACCACTCATCAAATATATGTTGGCTCCACTTTGGAGTATACAACTCGTGATGTGCAAACCAAAATAGTATGTCCCGAACCTCAACGGGAAAAATCACATTGGTGTCCAGTACACAGGTGAACTTAACACTATGTATCATACAGGCCAGCTTCTTCGTCAGCAGCCATCATCTCGATGATGAGTCGCTTCTGGGTTTCTTTCATTTGCTTCTTGTAGTTCATCACGTCTTCAAACATGACTCTTCTATGCTTTCCTACTTTCGTAAACGGAACCTTACCAGACTCCAATAATTTTACGAAATGTGGCCTTGAGCAACCTAGCAAGTCTGCAGCCGCTTGGGTAGTCATCTCCGTAGCGATTGGCACAATTGAGACCATTTTACCTTTACTAATGGCTTCTAAGATTTCCGACAGAAGTTTCAAGGCACTGATAGGGACACGGAGCTTTCCCTTGGTTTCTTCAATCTCTATTTCTGGAGAGCCCGTATCCAGCTTTTTTAAAACCTCTGACAACGCATCATAAGATTGCATTGCCAAAACCCTATCTTCTTTTGAAGGTCGTGCTATACTTTCTAAATTTTTCACTTTCCTATCTTTTTTAGGATACTAAAATAAACGAAATAAACGAAAAGTTCAACCTCGATGGGCTTTTAACAATCCTTCGCTTCATTTTATTCAATGAACAAGCTAAAGAGCGCTTCAATTTTCCCAGCTCACAAAAACCAGAAAAGCCCAGCTCACAAACGTGAACTGGGCTTTCTATTGAGGTCGGTAGCGGACTTGAACCGCTGTAACAGGTTTTGCAGACCAGTGCCTAACCGCTCGGCCAACCGACCATCGGGGCGCAAAAATAGGACGAGAGTAACCGTTGGGCCAAACTTTAGCCCCGCTTTTTTTGCGGCACATTGATAACGTCGTGATTAACAGGGAAGTTGCAATTGGTTATACTTGTTCGGAGAAGCTGCTCAATGAAAAAAATGTGTTCCTCCTACCTCAAGTTTCTCACCGCAACAAATTCACTGTTCCGCTCCGCGCCCGTACTACGCCTTCTTTGGCTTGGTAGCGCAGCGTGAACACGTACGTACCAACGGGTAGCTGTTGCCCGTTGAATGCGCCATCCCAGCCTTGCGTTGGGTCGTTTGTTTGTAGCAGTAGCGCGCCCCAGCGGTCAAAAATGAGGAACTCGTAGTCAGCTTCCGGTGGAAGCGGAGAGAAAAAGGGGCGAAAGACATCGTTGGTCCCGTCGCCATTGGGGCTGAATGCATTGGGCACAAACGCTTCGGGTACGGGCGTTACGCAGGCGCGGTTGGAGTTGAAAACAAATGGTTGTGTCGGCCCAGTTACGCTGGGCCTGAAGCTGGCCCGGATCTGGTAGCAGACCTCCCCTCCGCGCTGCGCGGGGTTGTCGTCAAGAAAGTCTAGCCCATTCAATCCGGTAGCGATAGAGGTGAAATTCGTTCCGTCGTACGTCCGGAATACTTCGTAGGAGATGTCTCCATCTAGGCCATTGATGAGGGGCGTCCAGTTGAGTTGGTTTTGGCCGGGGAAGAACTCGTTGGCGGAGAGATAGACCGGTTCCACGGCGTTGGTGGTTACTTCCCGCATACAGTCGTCGGTAAGGCGAAAGGCAGCCGTTTCGCCGCTCCTCAACGGGTCAGTGAGTGGGCCCATCAGGCTTACTTGGCCGCCGGCTGCGTTGAGGTCGAGTGGTAGTGTGCCGTTTCGTTCCAGCACATTATTCCTTCGGGTAAAAAGGTAGTTTGCTTCGGCCAGCATCGGCATCAGCACGTTGTTGTCGTATTGGAATACGAGGTTGCCATCGTCGTCTACTTCAACGCCGTAGAGATCGAGTTGCCTTGCGGGCTGGTTGATCATTACGGAAGTGCAGAACACGGCGGAGCGGGCGCGGCCGTTATTTTCTGCAACGGCGGCTTCTACGTAGAAGCAGAGGTTCTCGCCGTCGTTTGCTTCGCTGTAAGCCATCGTTGTTGCCGCTGGGCTGGTAGTACCTGCGGAGACGAACGCTCCGCCGTTGGTGGAAACGAACAGTTCTAGCGCCGTTATGGGTAGGTAACCATCGAGGCTAGCCCGATCGAGTATAAGGGTGACCTCGCTGGTACAGCCAGACCCGCCCGTGCCGACGAGGTCCATTGCCGTTACGACGGCGCCTTGCGGGCTGTCATTTCCGCAGGGGTCAATGGCAACTAAGCGAAACTCCCGCCCCGCTGGGGCGGGGTCTGCGGCCGAGAACGGGAAGCGGTAGTTGGTTACGTTGCCCACCGTGTCTAGCGGGATGAAGGCGGTCGGTGTTACCTCCAAAATGATGTAGCCCGTCACTTCCGGCGAGGAAGATGGCCGCCATTCGAGTTCAATTTCGTTGCCTTCAATACTGACATAGCGCACCACGGGGCTGCGGGGGATGAAGCTGTCTAGCGTATCGCTGTTCATGGCTGTTTGGCCCGGGCAGTTGTAGCGGTAACGCAGGAAATAGTAGCGCAGCTCTCCGGCGGGGTTCGCGTCGGAGAACGTAGTTTCAGAGGCGTTCGTAACTTCTGCAAGTAACGCAAACGGGCCTTCGGGGGCGGTTGCGGAGTAGATTTCGGTGGCCTCGTAGGGGCCGCAGCCAACGGCCGCATTGGCCCAGTTCAGGACCACCGCGCCAGACTCGGAGCGGGTACACAGCAAGTCTGGTGCGGCTATTTGGGCGCGCAACGCAGGTGCAAGGCTGAGGATGAGGAAGCAGAGTAGTAAACGCAAATCGTAATGTTTCTGGGACAAAACCGTTGTTCGGTTGGGTTGAAAAA
>CALEDI010000300.1 GCA_937949535.1 uncultured Lewinella sp.
TGAGAAAACGATGATGCGCATCGACCTCCCCACCGCACTGATGCCCGGCGAGCAAACCGAGCTGATGGTGAAGTGGTGGTACAACGTCAACGACCGCATGAAAGACGGCGGTGGACGTTCCGGTTCGGAGTACTTCGAGGAGGACGACAACTACCTCTACACCATCGCGCAGTTCTTCCCTCGTATGGCGGTCTACATCGACAACGAAGGCTGGCAGAACAAGCAGTTCCTCGGCCGAGGAGAATTCGCCCTGACCTTTGGCGACTACAACGTCAAGATCACCGTACCAGCAGATCACCTCGTTGCCGCTACAGGAACCTTGCAAAACCCCAACGACGTATTGACCAAGAAGCAGCGCAATCGCCTAGATGATGCGCGCAAAGAATTTGTTCAGCCCGTAATCATCGCTAGCCAAGACGAGGCCGTAGAGCGAGAAAAGACAAAGGTGACGAAAGAAAAGACTTGGCACTTTGAGGCCGAGAACGTTCGTGACTTCGCCTTCGCCTCCAGCCGTAAATTTATCTGGGACGCAATGGCGGTTAAGCAATCCGACGGCAGCACCACGATGGCAATGTCTATGTACCCCAAAGAAGGCAACCCACTCTGGGAGCGTTTCAGTACCAAGGCCGTTGCGCACACCTTGAAGTGGTACAGCCACTATACTTTTGATTACCCCTACCCTGTTGCTTGGTCGATCAGCGCAAAAAGCATCGGTATGGAGTACCCAATGATTTGCTTCAACTACGGCCGTGTCGAGAAAGACGGAACCTACAGCGAGCGGACGAAGTACGGCATGATTGGCGTAATCATCCATGAAGTAGGCCACAACTACTTCCCGATGATCGTCAACTCCGACGAGCGCCAATGGACTTGGATGGACGAAGGCCTAAATACCTTCCTTCAGTACCTAACCGAACAGCAGTGGGAACGCGACTACCCTAGCCGCCGTGGGCCAGCAAACAAGATCGTTGACTACATGAAAGGCGATAAAGAGTTCATCTCCCCCATCATGACCAACTCCGAATCCATCTGGCAGTTTGGCAACAACGCTTACGGCAAACCCGCTACCGGCCTGAATATCCTGCGCGAAACCATCATGGGCCGCGAGCAGTTCGACTTTGCCTTCAAGAAGTACGCCAACCGCTGGAAATTCAAGCACCCCGCCCCTGCCGACCTATTCCGTACTATGGAAGACGCTTCCGCGATCGACCTCGACTGGTTCTGGCGCGGCTGGTTCTTCACGACCGACCATACCGATATTGCGCTCACCGGCGTAGAGCCGTTCCGGGTAAACACAAAGAACCCGATGGTAGAAAACGAGAATACCCGTAAAATGCAGGATGCTAAAGGTGAAAACATCAGTAGCATCCGCAACCGTGAGGAAATCGCTAAAACCTACGACGAGCAAGACACTTCTCTGCGCGACTTCTACACCGACTACGACCCGCTGAAAGCAACCATACTCGACGAAGAAGAGTACAAAAAGTATTACAAAGGCCTCAGTGATGCGGAACGCGCCATCATTGACGCAGACAAATACTACTACGAACTGACCTTTGAAAACAAAGGCGGGTTGGTGATGCCGATCATCCTTGAGTTTACTTTTGCTGACGGCACAACGGAGGTTCAGCGCATTCCTGCTGAAATTTGGAGAATGGACCCCAAGAAAGTCAGTAAGGTCTTTCCCTTCACCAAAGAAGTAACCGGCATCAACCTCGATCCTTTCTTGGAAACAGCAGATACGGACCGCAGCAACAACTACTACCCTTCTCAGGCAGAAGCTAGCCGCTTCGACCTCTTCCAGAGCCGCCGCCGTGGCGGCGGGGAGAACCCGATGCAGCGCGACCGCCGCGCTAAGGAAAAAGCTGGTTCTAACTAGATTGGGTAAACCTTACTTCAAGTTTTACTTTTAATACCTTAGGGGTGGGCGCAAGCTCACCCCTTCGTATTTTGCGAAAAATTGAAATTGAGTATGCTAAATTATAATAACCCGAGTCTGACCTTGATCTCTAGCGAAGTGCGCCCCGGTGCCGTTCGTTGGCGTAGCCCTTCTAATATCGCCTTGGTGAAGTATTGGGGAAAGCACGGCGTACAACTCCCAAGAAACCCTTCGGTAAGCTTTACCCTAGACGGTGCGGCAACGGATACAACGCTGAGCTACTCCGTGCGTGAAGCTCCGGGAGAAGGTGTTGAGGTTGCGCTCTATCTCGATGGTGAGCTGAACAAAGGTTTCACGGATCGGACCCAGATTTTCATGGAGAAGCTGTTGCCGATCTACCCTTTCTTGAAGCAACTTAGTTTTAAAATTAAAACAAGTAATAGTTTTCCACACTCTGCGGGGATTGCTAGTTCTGCTTCGGGGATGAGTGCGTTGGCGCTTTGTTTGGTCAGTTTGGAAGAGGAACTGTTTGAGCCGTTTAAAGACCGAGCCGAGTTTAATGCTAAGGCGAGCTATTTGGCGCGCCTGGGCTCCGGCAGTGCCTGCCGGTCTATCTACGGCGGAGCGGCCGTATGGGGCACGTTGGCGAGCCTAAAGAGCAGCAGCGACGAGTTTGCCGTGCCGGTAACCGAAAGCCTACACAGAGTCTTTCAGGACTACCACGACGACATTCTCCTGATCTCCAAGTCTGAGAAATCAGTCAGCAGCCGTGCTGGCCATGGTTTGATGGAAGGCAACCCTTACGCTTCCGCTCGCTACGCCCAAGCCACCCGCCGGACGGATGAGATGCTGACCGTTCTCCGAGAAGGAAACATAGAACGCTTCGGCGAAATCTTAGAATCTGAAGCACTGACCTTGCACGCGCTCATGATGAGCAGCCACCCGCCTTACGTACTCATCCGGCCGAATACCCTGGCGGTAATTGAGCGGATCCACCAGTACCGAGCAGATACAGGGATGCCGCTTTACTTCACCTTGGATGCTGGGCCTAATCTTCACCTGCTTTACCCCAATAGCGTCGCGGCGGAAGTCAAGCAATTCATCCGCGAGCAATTGCTCTACTTCTGCGAAGACAAAATGTACCTAGCGGATAGGGTAGGGAAAGGCCCGGAGCGTTTGGAAGTGAGTGAACAGGATTTAGCAAGTTAAAGCTTGACGAAAACTTTTGATAAGTAAAGCAAAAGCTTGCCTTTTTTAGATTTTTAGCAAGCTTTGCCTTCACTTTTGTTGATTTTTGTCAACTTATTGATTGACATATCTGTTGATTTGTCAATCAATAAGTTGACGTAAGCAATGAACGCTAAAAATTTAGAAATTAATTCGTTGAGTAAGAAGATTGCTCCGTTTGCAGCACTAGCCCCTCTACGGATGCCTTCTTCGGGCTGGGTAGGGGCCATCAGGTCTGCGCTGAATATGACGATGGAACAACTTGGCCGGAAGCTGGGGGTTTCTCGGCAGGCGATTAGCCAACTGGAAGCACGAGAGGCCGCCGGGAGTATCAGTGTTCAAAATCTGCGCGAAGCTGCGGAAGCGCTCGATATGCATTTAGTGTACGCTATCCTACCCAAAGATGGTACACTGGAAGAGTACGTAGAAAAACGTGCTCAGGTGCTAGCCAATGAGATGGTCAAAAACGCTAACCAACAGATGAGCCTAGAAAACCAAATGGTGAACGACGAACGGACGGCTTACGTGGTCAAAGAAATGACCTCAGAACTTGTCCGCAAGGTAGATCGGAGATTATGGGATTAGAATACACCCACGAGGCTGGGCAAACCCCGATTAGTGAGGAGGAAATGTCTGGCCTAAAGATCAAGTCGATCATACTTCAGCGAGAATTGGATGAATTTGAACTCTTGAACATCATCAAGGCCAAGGCTTGGCTGAAGAAACAAAAACTCACCCCCGAAACCGCCCTAAGTGAAAGCTTCATGAAGAAGCTACACAAAAAAATGTTTGGCGATGTCTGGAAGTGGGCCGGCGTATTTCGTCGCTCCGAGAAAAACATTGGGGTGGGGTGGGTAACGATTGGGCGCGAACTTAAGGTCTTATGCGACGATGCCTTGTTTTGGGTGGAGAACGAGACGTTCTCGCAGACCGAAATCGCACTGCGCTTCAAGCACCGTCTGGTCAGCATCCACTGCTTCCCAAACGGAAACGGTCGGCACTCCCGGATTATGGCGGATGTGCTGATGGAGAATGTTTTTGGTCAGGAAGCGTTCTCTTGGCGCGCTGCTGGGATGGTCAGCGCCGACGAGGAGCGGAAAACATATATCGCCGCCCTCCGGGCGGCCGATCAAGGAGACTTTGCGCCGTTGTTGAAGTTTGTCGGAGCGTAATCAGGCCCGAACGTTCCGACGAAACCATTCCCGGAGGTCATCCAACGAATAAGCCTCGGAACGAACGCCTTGGGTGAGTTGTAGCAAAATTTCCTGCTTTCCTGCGGCATTCTCCGGTATTTGGCGATCATTTCGAGCAACGGCCTTTAGTTTTTTGTGGAACACCCCGCCGTTGAGTAAAACGAAAGTGCGGGCAGCTAAGAGTGCGGTACTTTCGTTGGCATCGAGGAAGATTTCGCGAGTGATGATGGAATGGAGGTAGAAGGCGGCTTTATCGGTTAGTTTTGGGTAATCATCCGTAGCAGCTTCGTCGGTTAGTGCGTTCAAGTCATCCTCTTCGCGCAAATTTTCGGGCGGCGCGAAGCTGCCGCCGTGCGCACGGATGATTCGCTCGTTGAGGTGGACGATGTCGTTGGCGGTCAGGTGGTCAATCATTGCGCGAGTTTTTGGTAAACTGCACTAAGCACTGCAAAATCTTCATCAACGATGGCATCAATTTGGGCGCGACGGGTTTTGATGTTGCTGTCGCGCTGGTTTAGGGTGTTTACCAGTGCTTTTAGATCTAAGGGAGTGGGGGAGTTGGGCATTAGCAGTGTTTTTTGTACTTCCGTATAAGTACGGGGTGAATATTCTACTCCGCCATCTCCAAAAACTGCATCTCATAAAGCTCCCGGTACCGCCCGTTCTCCAGCTCAACGAGTTCATCGTGTGGGCCGAGTTCCTTAATCTCACCTTTTTCCAGCACCATAATGTTGTTCGCGTTCCGAATTGTGCTTAGTCGGTGAGCAATCACGATGCTGGTGCGGGCATCCATCAGTTTTTCGATGGCGTGCTGGATGACGCCTTCGGTTTCGGGGTCAACGCTGGAGGTGGCTTCGTCGAGGATCAAGATGTCGGGATCGAAGACGAGGGCGCGGACGAACGAGATCAATTGCCGCTGCCCCATGCTCAACGTCGCGCCGCGTTCCTGAACGTCGTAATCGTAGCCACCGGGGAGTTTTTCGATAAATTCATGCGCACCGATCATTTTTGCGGCTTCAATCACCTCTTCGCGGGTGATGTCGGGGTCGCGCAGGCTGATGTTGTCGAGCACGGAACCCGTGAACAGGAACACATCCTGCAACACCATCGCCATCCGCGAACGCAGGGCGTACATCTCATACTCACGTATCGGCACACCGTCGATGCAGATGTCCCCCTTCTGGTATTCGTAGAAACGGTTGATGATGTTGGTAATCGTCGTTTTTCCGGAGCCGGTGCTGCCAACGATGGCTAGGGTCTCGTTTTTCTTCAGTTCAAAGCTCAAATCTTTCAGGATCCAGTCGTTGTCAACGTAAGCGAACCAAACGTTTTTGAAGCTGACTTCGCCTATCAGCTTTTCCGGAGCAACGGTACCGGTGTTCTCGATCTGATCGGTCCGGTCCAATACGGCGAAGACGCGCTCGGCCGCCACAAGCCCCATCTGTAAAGTGTTAAACTTATCGGCCAGCACCCGGATCGGGCGGAAAAGCATATTGATGTAGATCGGGAACGCAACCAAGGCTCCGAGCGTAACCCCTCCGGCGCGGGCTACGTCTTGCGCGCCCCACCAAACCATGAGGGCAAGGGAGGCCGCCGCGATCAAATCTACCGTAGGGAAGAAAATAGCGTAGTAAAGAATCGCGTTGATGTTGGCCTTGCGCAAACCGGCGTTGATTTCGGAAAAAGATGCTTTTTCCTGCGCTTCGGCATTGAAAAACTGCACAATCCGCATACCCGTTATGCGCTCTTGAAGGAAAGCGTTCATCTTCTGAATCTGGGTCCGAACTTGCTGGTAAGATTTTTTGACGGCCTCTTTGAAAACATAACTAGCCAAGATCAAAAAAGGCATCGTTGTAAGGCAAATCAGTGTCAGCTTCCAGCTCGTGTGGATCATGATGGCCAGTACGGCGAAGATCATCAGTAGGTCGGCAATGATGGTAATCACGCCTTCGGCGAAAACACTGTTGATACTCTGGATGTCGTTGATCGTGCGCGTCGTGGATGTCCCGATTGGTGTTTTATCAAAATAGCTTAGCCGCAAGCTATTGATGTGGGAAAACACCTTGATCCGCAGGTCTCGGATGATGGATTGCCCGAGCCAATTGGAACTGTAAATGAACGCATAACGGGTAACAGCCATTACGACGAGGAGCACCGCAACAACAAGTGCCCAAAAGGTAAGCCCGCTCACGTCTCCCACCAGTACGTAATCATCGATCATCAACTGAACAATCGCTGGTTGGGCAATGCCCAGCGGGGCTAAAATGACAGCTAGAAAAATAGCCAGCAGTGCTACTCTTTTATAAGGGAATGCCAGTTTCAGTACCCGAACAAGGGTGTCGAGGTCGAACTTTTTTTTATCAGTTGGTTGGGCCATTGATTGAGTAACGCACTTTGCGGAATAAAGATGAGTGAGGATAAAGGTTTGAATCGCGGATTTTAGCGGATTGCGCAGATTTACACAGATTATAGATATTCGGAAATCTGCGTGCATCCGTGAAATGCGCTTAAATCCGCCATCTTTTTTTGTGCGCGGCCGCAGGTGCAATGGAGGTTGGTTTCCCGGCCTTCAGGCCGGAAAGTATTCATATGCCTTCCGGCCTGAAGGCCGGGAAACCAACGTTCACCTTTTCACCACCCGAGCAGTTACTACTTCCCCATCAGCCTTCCGGGCTTGCAGCAAGTAAACCCCGCTCGCAAACGCGCCCAAATCGATGCTCACACCCGGTGCCAACCGATCACCCGAATACATCAACCGGCCGTAAGTGTCATAAACCCGAACGGAGAAGAGCTCACCGGTTATATCCGAGAGGATTCGGAGCCGCCCATCGGTCGGGTTCGGTTGTAGGCTCAGCGGCATTGCGGGCAGCAATTGTTCCACGGGCGTAAGGTTCCAGATCGCACCGTCCATCCAGGAAGTCCGGTCTTCTACCCATCGTTTTAGGTAGTCAACTTCAGCACCGTAGGTAGCCCCTACGAAGAGGTTGGGCCAGATGCGCTCCCCAATTACGGGCCAACGCGCAAAGTTGCGTTGCGGCGCATCGTCCAAGACGGCTACCAAAGAGTCAATCGTCTCGTTTAGCCGCTCGTCGGAGAATTCCCCTTCGCGCATCGTGCGCCAGCGGTCACCGATCATCGCAACGAAGTCGGGGTCTTCCCGCAGGCGGTCCCACCAGAAAGGAAGTTGCCAGAAATCATTAGGGCAGTTGATGCCAAAGTTGTACCCCCAGCCTTGGGCTGCTCCGCCCCCACAGTAATCGGCGTTGCCGAAGGCCAGGTTGAAATCCCAGACCGGCCCCATGTGCAGCTTGCCGCCGTTGTTGTCGCGTTCTTTGTAGAGGTAGGTACTCAAACGATAACCGTCTACATTGCGGGAAATTTCATTGATGAGCAGGAAGTCTACAAAAGATTCCAGGTCTACGTACTGCCGGTAGCCATCGTCGGGATCCAGAAAACCGTCTCCCGCCAAGGTCTCCTCAAAGTTGTGCATCCAGTTCTCGATGTAGTTGCGTTGCTGGCCGTTGATGTTCGCAGGCTTGGGGTAGTGGTAGAGAAAACGGATGGTTTGCTCGGCTTCCGTATCAGCGTTGAAGTTGGACTCGAACAAGACCGGAAAGCTTGGGTCTTCGCCAGTAAATTTGTCGAGCTTCAGGATGTACCCACCCGTGAGCTCGTTGCCCGAAACATCTTCCTCGCTAAGCTTCTTGATGTCTACCCGGTTGCGGTCGCGTTTGATCTTTTCGGTGAAAAGGTATACGCCTCGGTAGTCTCCGTTTATCACTACCTCAACCATCTGTACCCTCGGCGCCCAGGGCATAATCTTGCTGGCCAAATGATAGGCGAGCGCATTCCGAATCAGGCTCTTGTCTGAGTACGGACCGTTGAGCACAAAATCTTCCTCAATGGGGAAGCCGAACAGCTCTACCTGGTTGTCCGTCGTATCCACAAATCGGGTCTCTAGCCCATAGCCGATTTTAGGGAATACCGTCTGAGATGTTGAGCCGCGCCCTTCAATACCGATGAAACCATCGTAGGCATTGAAACCGTCGGTCAGTTCGTTTCGTTGCCCCGCCCCGTTGTCGATAACGCCCATACGGGCCATGATCTTGGGCTCATCCACAATTTCAGCCCCATCTGTGTTGATAACAATGATGGGGAGCGCGGAGGAAAAATTCTCTTGGGCAGGCAATACCGTGCCGACCAACAGGAATAAACAGGAGAGTAAAAAACGGTGCATGTATCGAGAGTCTAGAGACAAAACGCTAAGGTACTACTCCTGAATTAGAGCGGAAATATGAGTCATCTCAAGAACAAGGTATGGTGACACTAATTCAACACCTCCGGAGCAACGTGCATAAACTTCGGGACTTCCACTTCAAAAAGCTCCCCAGTCTCAAAGCGGTCCATTCGTTGCATAACGTAGCTGCCGCGCATAGCACCGATGGGGGTCTCGAACTGTACCCAACTGGTGTATTCATGAGACTGCCCGGGCATGATGACCGGTTGCTGCCCCACTACGCCTTCGCCTTCCACCACGCGGCGGTTACCCGTTCCGTCAATCACTTCCCAAGTACGACTGAGCAATTGCACGGGGGTATTGCTTTCGTTCCCGATCTGGATACGGTAAGCATAAACAAACTGGCGTTTGGCTGGCATACTGTGCGTAGGCTGGTACATGCTTTCAGCACTGACACGAATCTCTTGAGTAGTAAGACTGACCATGGGGCTTAATAGTTGAACGCCTGCAAGTTAAAACACTAAGCCTATTGATAGGTCCCTTTAGCCGGAAAACATTGCTCCTTAAATCCGAAACCTTGCACCCTGCGGCCGCGCCCTCAATCAAATAAGATTTCCACCATGCTATTTCTGAACAACCGCCGCGAGGCGTCATTGGCCTCACCTCCGGAGGCATTGATGAAAAAGACAATCAGCTTATCCGTCGCGGGCCAGTACCACATCCTTGCCCTGCGCCCTTGGTAACCACCGTTGAAACCGATGGCCGTACCCTCGGTCGTTTCCAAGGTAATGAGCCCAGAACCGAAACCAAGGTTGCGCATCACCCGATCGTTGGGGCCATAGACAAAACCGTCTGGGTCGGCGAAGGGTAGCTCGGTATTTACCAGCAAAGCCTGCCTGCTGGCGGCGTTCAAAATCGGGCCATCATTGAATACGGCGCGGGCAAACCGCAACATATCTTCGGGGGTAGAAACGATGCCGCCCGCCATGGAAGCCCGAACGCCGTTCGTCTCCGTCACGTCCGTAAACTGCCCGTTGTCATAGCGGTCGTAGTAAGCGCGACTGATGCCTGCCGGGATGCCGCCGTCTTGGTCGAAGAACGTATTGTTCATGCCCAACGGAGTGAAAATCCGGTTTTGGTAGAGCGTTTCTCCCCGCAGGCCGGTGATGCGTTCAGCGATCATGCCCAGCAGGGCGTAGTTGGTGTTGGAGTAGGCCACTTTCGTTCCGGCCGGAAATTCAGCGTCCAAAAAACGGGCGTAACGAACCAAGGAACTGTCGGGGAACAGCCGTTTGGGGTCTTCGGCCGCTGCCAAGGAAAAGGGAATGTCGAGAAATTCCGGAATGCCGCTGCTGTGCTGAAGCAAGT
The DNA here is from genome assembly GCA_937949535.1 of uncultured Lewinella sp. Lineage (GTDB taxonomy): Bacteria > Bacteroidota > Bacteroidia > Chitinophagales > Saprospiraceae > Neolewinella. Next base: position 9,905 of record CALEDI010000300.1, read on the forward strand.
CGTTGATCGTTGCTGTTTCGGCGTTGTTCAGCTTATCCACAAGGTCTGCGTTGAGGTAGCGAGCAATGGAGTCGGTCGGCTGCAAGCGGCCTTCCTCGAAGAGTTGGTGAATCAATACGGCGGTAAACACCTTCGTGATGCTGCCAACGAGGTGTTGGTGGCAGGGCTCCATTTTTATGTCGTTCGGGATGTCGGCTTGGCCGGCGGCCCCAGACCAGTAGCCTTCGGGCGTTTCGATGAGCATACTGAGGCCGGGCAGTCCGTCGGCGACTTCGGCTTCCAGAAAAACTTGGAAGCGTTCGGCGTCGGGGTGGGTGTTGGCGCGTTCCGTTGTGCAGGCGTAGTCTGCTGCCGGAATTGCGGGCGGGTCTTCGGTGCAACCGGAAAAAATGAGGACGAAGAAGACCGCAGTGGAGAGAAGAAAATTAGTTTTCATTAGGTGGTTTTTTGGGGGGAGGAGTTATTGAAAGGAAAAGGATAAGCCCAAGCGGGTAAAGGTGTGTGCGGAAGGGAAAAGCACGAAGCTCTCGTGCCGAGCGAAAACGGTTAGCGGAACGCCAGTGAGTTGGCGTAGTTGGAGGCCAACACCGACGCCGAACGACGGCATGAAATGGCTTTTTCCAGTATTTCGAAACTCGGTAAATGTTCCGTTTTCGGGGCGGTAACTTGGCCCAGTGGGGAAGGTGCGGGCGTAGCCGAGGCCAGGGACAAAGTGAAGATCAATCAGGTCGGCGAAGACAAACCGAACGCGCGGTTTTAGGGCGAGGTAGACCGCCTGTTCGTTGTCTTCGTGGTAATAGTAGCCGATTTCAATAGCCCTGCTGAACTGGTAAACGCCGGGGCGTTGGCGGCTACTCTCGAAGGTGATCGCGAAGCCGGGGTTTACCTCGTCTGGGTCAAAAACGTCGAGGTGCTGGAGGGGTAAACCAACGTGCTCATCGAGCAAGGAAAGGCTAAGCGAAGAGGTGAACTCTTTTTGGGCGCATAGGCTTTTGGGGGCGAGGCCGCAGGTGCAGAGCAGGAATAATAAGAGCAGGGTGGGTTGGGGTTGGTTGTGCATTTTAGCCTGGTTTTTTTGTTGAGAGAATCTGGGGATTTGTACTGAATGAATTAGGTGTTGTGATGTGATTTTACACCTCTGATATTAGGGTGATGAAAGTATTGGTATTACCGGCCGGGCGCTCAAAGGATCGTATGGGCTTACCTGAATAAACTCCGCTTCGCTGCGTTCATTCAGGTAAGTCCATACGAACGTTTCGAGGTCCTGAAAACAGGTTTTACACCGCACGGAGGACCTCGAAGCGTCCATTTTTGTTGGGGTTGAGCATGTAGCGAAGCGGAATGCTCA
>CALEDI010000301.1 GCA_937949535.1 uncultured Lewinella sp.
CCCAAACCCCTCCCCACGGGGGAGGGGCTTATAAAAACGCTGCGCGTTTTGATGATATTCGGCGGACTAATTTATAGGCAGATTACACACCCTAGGTCTACGGTTATTTGCCTTTCTACATTCGGTTGAACTACTTAGTGCCTAGCGTTCAGCAATCAGCAATCAGGCGGCTGAATGCTGAACGCTGAAAACCCTCCCCTGCACCTGCGCCCCCGCCAACAAAACGCCCTGCACAACAAAAAAACACGCATAATTGGCCAAATGTGGTCGAATTGATGAGATTTGGCCAATTATGCCCTTATTTTCGCCATCGATGCGAACAAAGCCAATAAGGCCGTTTTATCAAATGCTGATCGTGTTTGCGGCAGCAAGCCTAGCCTTCAGCCTCTTCTTCCAAGACCTGATGCTGGCTCCTTACGCTACGTCTCCCGTCGTTTCGGGAGATGGCCTCACCATCCATTACAACCTCGCCTACCACGCCAAACACGGCTCGGGGGCGATGCTGACCAGCCAGTACCATCCCTACGCCGAGAGCATCTTCATGACCGATGGTCATGGACTACTAGCCGTCGTGCTGGCCGCAATGCGACCCATCTTCCCCAGCATCGGCGAACATGCCGTTGGCATCAGCAATTTTCTGGTCTTCTGGAGCAATCCCTTGGCTGCGCTCTTGCTGTTCATGGCACTCCGACAATTGAAAATCCGCTGGCCACTAGCGATGGTCGGCGGCATCCTGATCGCGATGCTCTCACCCCAGATTCATCGGCAGATGGCGGGGCAGTTTACGCTCGGATTTACTTGGTTGTTGCCGCTAGTGATCTGGTATTTGCTCGCCTGGAACGGTGGGAAACGCTACTGGGCCAAGACCTTGCTGGTTGGGCTGGCGGTTTACTTGCTCGGCCTCAACAATCCCTACCTCTACGCTATTTCGGCAACGCTGATACTAGCAACCGCTGGCTTAGCTGTAGTGTACCAGCTCTTTCGGCCCCAAGCGGAGACTTGGGCAAAAATCGGTTACTGGGTCTTCGTCTTCGCGGTCACTACCCTAGCCCTCTACGGCACTTTGGCGTATTTCGATACGGTGACGGACCGGGTTGAGGTTCCGTTCGGCTTCTTCCACAATACGGCCAACTGGGGCGGTTTACTGTCTAGTACTGGCTTGTTTGGCTACGACTTCTTCCACGGCCTGCTGCCCGACCTCGGGCGGCCGCGCCACGAGAACCAGATTTACCTCGGTCTTGTGCCGATGTTGTTTGTGGTGGCCCTACCCTTTCTCTTAGCCGTTAAACGGTGGCGAAGCACGGTTGCGGAGCATCAAGTGCTTTGGCTTTCGCTCCTCGGCTCTCTGGCTGGCCTCATTTTCGCTTTCGGTTTGCCCTTCATTTGGTTCAAGTATTGGAGCTACGACCACCTTGGGGCGGTGCTGCAGTTTCGGGCACCGGCGCGTTTTGGTTGGCCGTTTTATTACCTGCTGTCCATCACGACGATCTATGCTATCAATGCCTTCTATGGTAGCGCAAAAAAGAAAACGACGGTCTCCGTTTTAATCGGTCTTGCGCTACTGGTTTGGGGCGTAGAAGCGGGCCAATACCTCGGCCAAAAGCTGGACGGGATGCACAAAGAAAACGCCCTCAGCGAGCCGAAGCTCGATGTCTACCGAGGCATCGCCGCAGCGCACAGCATTGATACCGAACGGTACTCCAGCATCTTCTTGCTGCCGACGGAGCTGGGCTGGACAGACAAGATCCACCACAACGGAACCTGGCGAAGCAACCACGATGGCTACCAGCTTTCGTTGGCTACCGGCCTGCCGCTTTTGAACGGTAAGCTTTCGCGCTTGTCGCTTAGTCGGTCGTTGCAGAGCTTACAGGTCACTTCCAATCCGTTGGTGGAAAAGGAAATCCTGAACGCCATCGACGATGGCCGAGACATCCTGTTGCTCGCCGTGAAAGACGAAAGCCTTGACCCCGAAGAATTGCGGGTAAAACAACTCGGTACTTCCCTGTACCGAGGCGAAGAGGTGGAGCTGCTTCGCCTGCCGGTGGCTCGGTTGCGCGCAGCGCACCAAAGCGCGGTAGACTCGGCCAAACGCGATACCTCCGTTACCGAAGATTACCTGCGGTTTGATTACGAAACGGATGCTTTCACGGCTTTCAGCGGCGCGGGTAGCCGCCGCGTTGGGAAGGGCTGGACGGATTTGTTGGAGGTTCCGCTAGACAGCCTTCCCGCAGCGGCCGAATGGGAGCTAAGTGCTTGGGTGTTCTGCGATGGGCGGCGATTTGGTGGGCCGAAATTCGACCTGAAACTGCTGGACGATACTGGCAAAAAAGTATCCACCCAAAACCAATGGATCAACACGGTCTACGAAACCCAAAACGGTTGGCAACGGCTAGACTTTACCTTCGCCGCCGAGGAAAACGCCACCAGCATGATGCTGACGGCCAACTACGATCATCCGTTTTATATAGACGAGGTCTTGGTCCGGCCCGCCAACCGTTCCGTTCAGGTAACAACCGGTGAGGGCTTTTTGTACAATGGCTTTTGGGTAAGAGACTGATGCCCTAACTTGCTTTGCATCCTGCGGCCTCGCCCAAAAGTACTTCCGTATAAGTACGGGGTAAGATTGTTCTGACAATAATTGCAAATGCCGTACCTTGCCAAAAAAAATCAAACCGCTATACATTGACGCTGATTAAGTGGCCCTTGCGCTAAACGCGTAGCGTTTTTACAAGTCCCTCCCCCGTGGGGAGGGATTTAGGGAGGGGGTTTTAGGGTCGATGTATAGCGGTTTGCAAAAAATCAGCAACATGAACAAAGTATGCGCGGACGCAGGTGCAGCGATAGCTGGAATTCGTAACGACATGACGCTTATGCTCGGTGGCTTTGGCCTTTGTGGTATCCCCGAAAACTGCATCGCCGCCCTTTCCAAGAGCAGTGTGACCGGCCTGACCTGCATCAGCAACAACGCTGGCGTAGACGACTTCGGCCTTGGTCTTCTGCTAAAAAACCGGCAGATCCGGAAGATGGTCGCTAGCTACGTAGGTGAAAACGCCGAGTTTGAGCGCCAAATGCTCTCCGGCGAGCTGGAGGTAGACCTCATCCCGCAAGGCTCCCTCGCCGAGCGCTGCCGCGCCGGAGGCGCGGGCATCCCCGCTTTCTTCACCCCCGCTGGCTACGGTACTGAAATTGCCGAAGGCAAGGAAGTACGCCACTTCAACGGCAAGCCCCACATCTTGGAATCGGCCCTAACCGCAGACTTCGCCATCGTCAAAGCATGGAAAGGCGACACCCTCGGCAACCTGGTTTATAAAGGCACCGCCCGCAATTTCAACCCCGTAATGGCGATGGCTGGTAAAATCACCATCGCCGAGGTCGAAGAACTCGTTGAGCCCGGCGAGCTAGACCCGAATTACATCCACACCCCAGGCGTCTTCGTTCAGCGCATTTTTCAAGGCCCTAAGTTTGAAAAACGAATTGAGCAACGGACGGTGAGGGAGAAGTAAGGGGGTAAAGGATTAAGGGAGTAAGGGGCTAACGCACACCGCTCCCTACACTTAGCAACACCTCCAACACTAGCTATCGCAAAGCGATTACCCTCTAGTTAACCTCGGACAACGTCCGAGATCTACTGAGCCGCCCTCCTTTCCTCCCTTTACCCCTTTCCTCCTTTCCTCCCTTCCCCCCCCCTTTCCCCCCTTACTCCCTTACTCATGCTAAACAGAAACCAAATAGCCCAAAGAATTGCCCAAGAAGTACAAGACGGCTGGTACGTCAACCTAGGCATCGGCATCCCGACCCTGATCGCGAACTACGTGCCGGAAGACATCAGTGTTGAGTTCCAATCCGAGAATGGCATCCTCGGTATGGGCCCGTTTCCTTTCGACGGCGAAGAAGACGCCGACCTCATCAACGCCGGTAAGCAAACCATCACCGCGCGCCCCGGCGCGGCTATTTTCGACTCCGCCACCAGCTTCGCCATGATCCGAGGCCAACACATCAACCTAACCGTACTCGGCGCAATGGAAGTAGCCCAGAACGGCGACATCGCCAACTGGAAAATACCCGGCAAACTGGTGAAAGG
>CALEDI010000302.1 GCA_937949535.1 uncultured Lewinella sp.
TCGAGTAGGCATATCCGCAAGGCTATCAATTGCTTCCATTATGCCGTCGAAAGTACGTTCAGCTTTAGTCAAGGATTCCCTGTTTTCCCAATAACCAACAATTTCCTTAATCTGGTCACGCGCTTCAGGAGTGATGATTACTCGGTAGGTTTTAGCCACAATTTTGCTTCTTTTTTTAGTTCTTCCACTGTTAGGTATTCTCCTTGCTGTACGCGCTCTAGCCTTCTTTCGTACTCATCCATTGTAGCTTCCGCAGTCTTCGGATTCCCGTGAAGGTCATAACCTACTATAGGGTCATCCTGATGCTCATAAGTTTTCAATAATGCATGTACCGCCGCTAAAAAACGCTCGTCGATTCGTTCCAGAATTTGCTGGCTCTCAGTTCGCATGTCGATGCTGCTCATGGTAAAAAGATTTGGAGGTTTCAGTAATGCCTAAGCATAAAGATAACGATTTAGTAGTTGCTTAGGTTTTAGCTATCAGCATTCAGACTACCGCTGTTACTTCGGCCATCTGAACGCTGATTGCTGAACGCTGAATCCTAAACCCTAAACAAAACCACTCCCTACCCAAATTCTACTGTACCTTACCGCTCCAACCAGCCCAGCAGCATAGCCGCCTCCTAGAAATGCTAAAAGACCAACACAACCGCCAAACGACTTACCTCCGCCTAGCAGTAACGGACCGGTGCAACCTGCGCTGTCGGTACTGCATGCCAGCGGAAGGGATCAACTTTGCGGCGCGGAAAGAGTTGCTCACCTTCGAGGAAATTCTCTTCCTCGCTGAAACCCTAGCAAGCTTGGGCGTAAACAAAGTCCGGCTGACCGGCGGAGAGCCGCTATCCCGCAAAGGCCTACCAAGCCTAGTAGAGGGTTTGGGGCAAATATTTCCTCAAATGGCCATGACCACCAACGGCATCCTCCTGCCGCCGGTGCTCGACGAACTGATCGGCTACGGCCTGAAGCACTACAACCTTAGCCTTGATACCCTCCGCGAAGACCGCTTCTTCACCATCACCCGCCGAGACGACTTCGGCGGCACCTGGAACGCGCTGGAATCCCTGCTGGAACGCGGTGTCAAAACCAAAATCAACGTCGTCGTACTCAAAGGAACCAACGACGACGAACTCGCCGACTTCGTCGGCCTAACCCAAGACCGCCTACTAGACGTCCGCTTCATCGAAGCGATGCCCTTCAACGACGACGACGGCAACCACCACCTCTACCTCTCCCATCAGGAAATGCTCGCCAACATCAAGGAGCGATACCCCAACATCGCCCCAGACCAAGGCGAAGCCAACAGCAGCTCGGTCGCCTACCGCGTACCGGGCTTCCTCGGTACGGTCGGCATCATCCCCGCCTACAGCCGCAGCCTCTGCGGCACCTGCAACCGCCTCCGCCTGACCCCGAAGGGGACCATGCTCAACTGCCTCTACTCCACCAAAGGAATCGAGCTCTTACCGCTCCTCCGGCAAGGCATCGGCCAGCAAGACCTCGCAGACCTGATCACCGAGTTCGTGCTCGGAAAACACAAAACCGGCCACGATACCCAACGGTTGGAACAGACGGGAGACGTCTTTGCTAGTATGACTTCTATTGGGGGCTGAACCCTCACTCTACCCGGTAGAAGTAGTCTCCCTCATACCCCAAGTACTGCCCCTTGAAGAGCAGTTCTCCTTCTTGACCAATGAGGCGCATAAAATCGGCTAAAGACCCAACGGGTTGTTCGTTGATGGCCGTGATGACGAAGCCGACGTTCATGTTGGTGGCCTCGATGGGGCTGTCACGGAAGATGGACAACACATTGACGCCGCCCTTGGGGAAAGACTTCTCTTCTTCGCCGTTCAGCGCCCGTACCTCGAAACCGAGGTGGTGTAGGATGTCTTCTTCTTGGTGGCTCACGAGGGCTTTGGCTTTGTTTTCTTTGTCGCGCAGCTTGGCGGTGGTGGAGCGTTTGCGGCCGTTGCGGATGTAGCTGATGCGGATCTTCTGCCCGGGGCGGTAGCGGCTCAGTTGTTCCTGCATTTCTGGGGCGGAGCTGATCGCGATGCCGTTGAGGGCCGTCATCACGTCTCCTACTTCGAGGCCGGCGCGGAGCGCGGAGCCGTTGGGGGTAAGGTTGGTGATGAGAACGCCGGAGGCGGAGGCCAGGCCGAGGCTCTTGGCTTGGGCGTCGTTGACGGCCTGAATGTACACCCCGAGGTGGGCGCGTTTTACCTCGCCGAAGCGTTCGAGGTCGGCAAGGACGCGGCTCGCCAGGTTGCCGGGGATGGCGAAGGCGAAGCCTTCGTGGCGGCCGCTGTTGGTCAGGATGGCCGTACTGATCCCGATCAACTCCCCGTTGGTATTTACCAGTGCTCCGCCGGAGTTGCCGGGATTCACGGCGGCGTCGGTTTGGATGAAACTTTCGATTCGGTCCTTGGCTTCCAGCACATCGATGCTGCGGCCTTTGGCAGAAACGATGCCTGCCGTCACGGTTGAATTTAGGCTGAAAGGATTGCCCACGGCCAGCACCCATTCCCCTACCTGAAGGCTGTCGGAGTTGCCGAAATTGAGGCGCGGCAGTTGGCCGTTGGGCCGCACGCGGAGCAGGGCGAGGTCGGTGCTTTCGTCTACGCCGATCACTTCCGCATCAAACTCGCGCTTGTCTTCTAGCAGAACACGGATGCGCTCCGCGCCTTTAATAACGTGGTTGTTGGTCGCAATCAGGCCGTCTTCACCAATGATGACGCCCGATCCCGTGGTGGTGCTTTCTACGTTGGTCTCAAAAGCGCTCGTCCGTTGGCCGTAGCAACGGATAAAAACAACCGCAGGCGTTACTTGGCTTGCCGCAGCGATAAAATCTGTGGGAGAGCTGCTTGCGAAAGTGCGTAGGCGAAGGTCTTCCAGCCGAGGGTTCACTTGTAGTTCCGATGGCGTGTTTGGGGGCGCGGCCGCAGGTGCAAGGAACGTATAAGCACCAACCAACGCCAATAGTGCGGACAGGATGCAACAACTCGTCAGGATCAGCAGGTCGGTAGGTTTCATAGGCAATGAAAATCAACGTTGGGCAGGGCCTTGTTGTTGCGAAGGGGGGCTTTTACTGGCTGGCCCACTAGTGGTCTGTCAAGTTTGATTCTAGCATAGATCGCCAACCGGACGCCCGCAGGTTAACCTCGTTGGTGCTGACTTCAAACTTTAAAGACTACTAGAATTAAACATTCTTATCACCCCCAACCCCCAAAAATAAATCCAACAAAAGACCAAACAATATCAATTAACAAACGTAGAGATAGTATTACTATCATTGAAGAATATTTTACTAGCCAATGGCATCAACTTCCGGACCTTCCCCTTTACGCCGATTCCTGTCTCTGCTAAAGCCCGACCGTAAAGACATTATTTACGTCTACGTCTACTCTGTCCTCATCGGTATCTTGGCTTTGGTAGGCCCTTTGGGTGTTCAGGCGATCATCAACTTGATTGCGGGCGGAGACTTCAATGCCTCGTTGGTCATCTTGGTAGCGGTTGTTACTGGGGCCTCCGTTTTGGTGGGTGCGCTCAAGGTGATGCAGTACGTGATTGCGGAGACCCTTCAGCGGCGCTTGTTCAGTAGGGCCTCCTTTGAGTTTGCTTACCGCTTACCACGCATCAAGCTGGCAGAGCTAAAGGAGCACTACCCCCCAGAGCTGGTCAATCGTTTCTTCGACGTACTGACGGTCCAGAAAGGGCTGCCCAAAATCCTGCTTGATCTGAGCGGCGCAGCGATGCAGATCATCTTTGGCCTTGTGCTGCTGTCTTTATACCATCCCTTCTTTGCGGCCTTTGGCGGGGTGTTGTTGTTGTTCTTATTGCTCACCCTTAGCCTGATGGCTCCGTCTGGGCTAGCAACCAGCCTAGAAGAGAGTAAATACAAATACCGCGTAGCCGGTTGGTTGGAAGACATCGCCCGGGCCAGCAACACCTTCAAACTGGCGGGCGGCGAACAACTCACCATGCGGCGCACCAACGCTTTGCTGGGCGGCTACCTCGATGCCCGCGCGGCGCACTTCAAGGTGCTGCTCAATCACTACGTATTCCTCATCATCTTCCAAGCGCTCGTTACCGCCTTTTTCCTACTCTTGGGCGGCAAACTCGTGATCGATAACCAGATCAACATCGGCCAGTTTGTAGCGGCGGAGATCGTGATCCTCCTCATCATCAGCTCGGCGGAGAAGCTCATCTTTGCCTTAGACGTAGTCTACGACACCCTCACGGGCGTAGAGAAAATAGCTTCCGTAACGGACCTAGAAATCGAAGAAGACGGTACGCTAGATTTTGCCTCCGTAGACACCGGAAACGGGATGTCTGTAACGGCTAAAGATCTGGCCTTCACCTACCCCGAATCGGGCATCGTAGCGCTCAACAAGATCAATTTTGAACTGAAGCCAAACGAGCGGGTCTGCATTGCGGGCTACAACCGCTCTGGCCGGTCAACCTTGATACAACTACTAGCTGGTAGCCGGAAGGATTACACGGGTATCCTGGCCTTCAACCAAACACCAATGGCCAACCTAAAGCTGGAAGGCCTGCGGCAAGCCATCGGAGATTACACCCCAGAGGAAAGCATCGTTCCCGGCACACTGATCGACAATATCTGCCTCGGCCACCCTGGCGTCAACTTCGCAGATGTACAATGGGCCCTCGGCGTCGCACAACTTTCCAGCTGGGTCGCCGAACAACCCAACGGCTACGATACCGAACTGGTAGCCGAAGGCCTCAACGTTCCCGGCTCCATTCGGGTACGCTTGCTGGTAGCGCGCGCAATTGTGCGTAGGCCACGCCTGCTCGTACTCGGCAACCTGCTAGACCGCCTAGAGCCCATAACCCGACGCAGAATAGTCTCCGAATTGGCCAACAAACGCCAACAATGGACCCTGGTCATCCTGAGCAACGAACCGGAAGTAGCCCTTTCCTGCGACCGCGTACTCATGCTCCGCCGAGGAGGAATCCTCTTCGACGGAACGCCGGAAGATACCCTAGCCTACGCGCCAACCAAAGAAATTTGGACAACCGGAAGCACCCGAATCTAACCACCCAACGCCAAGCCTTCAACAATCGGCCCAAAGCTGAAAATTACAACCTACAATGCTCAACCTTTCCAGACAACGCGTGCTAGACAACGTAAAGTCGATGAACCTCTCCGCGCTAGAGCGCGTAGACCTCCCCAACGGCCAGTACCTATTCCGCAGGTGGTTGCTGGTGGGGTTTATCCTCGTGCTCATCCTTTGTTTTATGCCCTGGACGCAGAACTTCCGGGCAAAGGGAACCGTGACCTCCTTTGGGGCCGCAGACCGGCCCCAGTCCGTCCACGCAACCATCCCCGGCCGGATCGAGGCGTGGTATTTATTTGAAGGAGATACCGTTCAGGCGGGAGATACGATTGCTCGCCTCAGCGAGATAAAATCCGACTATTTCGACCCCGAACTCGTAGAACGAACCGCCACCATGCGCGAAGCAAAAAGCAGCAGCGCCGAAGGCTACCTAGCCAAAGCCGCCGCCCTAGAACGGCAGATCGGAACCCTGCGGCAAGAACTGGAGTTCAAACTGGAGCAGGGCCGCAATAAACTAGACCAAAGCCGCCTGTACGTGAATACACTAGAGGCCGACCTGTCTCAGCAGCAAGCCCAGGTAGAAATTGCTGCCTACCAGCAAAGCCGGACCGATAGCCTGCTTAGCCGTGGACTCAAATCCCTCTCCGACTCGGAAGCGAAAGTCTTGAAAACAAGGGAAGCCCGCGCCAAGCTTACGGCACTGGAAAATAAGCTGGACCAAGCCAAAACCGAGGTCACCCAAACCGAACTCCGGCTGGCGGGCATCAAACCGGAATACCAAGGCAAGATCGCTAAGGCGCAGAGCGACCGCCAGAGTGCGCTAACGCAATACTACACCAGCATCGGGGACGTAGCGAAGCTAGCAAGCAGCGAGACGAACTACCGCATCCGGCGTAATTTTGGGTTCATCACCGCGCCGCAAGACGGCGTGATCGGCAAAATCCTGACCCCCGGCATCGGCGAAACCGTGAAGGAAGGCGAGGCGGTAGTAACCATATTACCCAAGAGCTTCCGCTCCGCTGTAGAGATGTTCGTCGATCCTTTCAACCTCCCTTTGGTGAGCATCGGGCAGGAAGTGCGTTTCTTGTTCGACGGCTGGCCAGCGGTGTTTTTCAGCGGTTGGCCGGGGCTCAGCTACGGCACCTTCACGGGCCGGGTGGTGGCGATTGACAACACCATTGACAGCAAGGGCCGCTACCGGGTACTCGTTAGCCCGTCTGATGATGGCCGCCCATGGCCTACGGCACTGCGGCCGGGGTCTGGCGCAGAGGGCGTCTCTTTGCTCGGCAACGTCCCCGTTTGGTACGAAGCTTGGCGCCAGCTCAACGCCTTCCCGCCAGATTTTTACCAGAACGACCGCTACCAGACCAAGCCGGGCGAAGGGCTTAAAGTCAAGGCTCCAGCAAAAACGGTTATCAAGTAAGGATTCAGCGACCAGTATTCGCGGTACCCCCGAGCGATCAGGGCCTGATTGCTGAACGCTGTTCGCTGAACCCTGGCCTCTTTTCAGGCAAGAATGCAGGTGCAAAGCCTGTTTTTTAAAAAGCAATGTTTCCCTTGATGAACAAACTCTCCTTACTCACCTTGCTCTTGTTACTCTGGTTGGCACCTGCGGCCGCGCAAAATGAGCTTAGCTACCCCGAAGTAGAAGCCTGGGTGATGGCCAACCACCCGCTGGCCCGCACCGCCGACGCCGTACAGCAACGAGGCCTTGCGCAAGCGCTCGCGGGCCGCGCCGCGCTAGACCCCAAGTTTAAGTTGGCGTATGACCGCAAAGACTTCAAAGGCTCCGAATACTTCGACTACGGCAAGGCCGAGATAAGTTGGCAAAGCCCCTTCGCCCTGCAAGTTGCGGGCGGCTACCAAGTCGCCGAAGGTACCTACCTGAACGCCGAAAGAACCCTGCCCGCCAACGGGCAAGCCTACCTCGCCCTCAAGCTTCCGCTCCTGCGCGGGCTCCTGACCGACGCCACCAGAATCGGTATCCGAAAGGGCGAACTGGCCGTAGATCGGCAGCGCGCCGCCGCCGACGTGATCCGCAACGACATGCGCTACGATACCCGCCTGCGCTACCTGAAATGGGTCTTCGCCAGCCGCGCCGTTGGCCTCAACCAAGACATCGAAGCCGCGCTCCTGCAACGCCTCCGCGACTACCGCCAACTCGTTGCCCAAGGAGACAAACCCGCCGTAGATACCCTAGAAGCAACCGTTTACCTCGGCCTACAACGCCAAGCCCGCGCTGCCGCCGAAGTAGAAGAAGACCTCGCCGCTCGTTCGCTCGCCGAACTCTACTGGCCCCTAACCTACGAAGATGAACCCTCCGACTTTACCGACTCTTCCGTTGGCCTACCCGATACCTCTGCCCTCGGCCGCCACCCCCAGCTAGAAGAACTCACCCTCGCAATGGCCGACGCCCGCCTCAGCCTAGAGCTCAAAAACGAAGCCCGCAAACCAGAACTCAACCTAGAGTATTACCTCCTCGGCGATGGGCTCAGCCTACCCGAAACCAACAATGCCTTCGCCGAAGCCTACAAAATGGGCGTTACGGCCAGTTACCCCATCCTGAACCGAAAGGCCCGCGCTGGCGCACAGATCGCACAGCTTAAGGTAATCGAATCGGGCAATAAACTGAACGATAAGCGCCAAGCCTTACGCACCAAGGCCGTCGCCTACCAAGACGCCATAGCGAGCTACAACTTCCAGATCAACTCGGGCAATGTGTTGGCCGAGCAAGCCGCTCGCTTGCTGCAAGCCGAGCAGGAGTTGTTCGGGCTAGGGGAGAGCACCCAGTTTTTGGTCAATACCCGCCAGCAAGCATTCCTGAAGGCACGGCTAGATGTAGTGAAGCTGGTCTTTAAGCGGGAGAAACTGGTGGCGACTTACCGGTATTTGTTGGCGATTTAGGCGACGTAATTCAACGAACTAGCAATACCTTAGCGTTTATGCCAGCCTCTGCCATCATTGCCGTTTTTAGCCAGCACCGCCACCCTAGGTTGCGGTACGTGCTCAAGGAACTCCGGCGAGATTTGGGGTATACGTTCAGGCTGATGACGAACGAAGCAGCCTGGGAGAAGTTTGACGCGGCGGGGAAGGTGACCGTTTCGGAGACCTCTGCAACGATTGATTATTTGAGGCTCCCGGCGCACCCTATTCTGGCGGGGGGAGGTGTGTCTCCGGAAGATTTAGCGGTCCATGATATTGATGGGCTTCCGGCTTTTTTCATGGTTGAGGGAGTGCCGGATTACCTGGCGTGCTGTTTTTACCTGCTTTCGCGTTATGAGGAATACGAGCCGTTTGGGGCGGATGAGCACGGGCGGTTCTCGGCGGCGGAGAGCCATGCTTTTCAGCATGGGTACCTTCAGCGGCCGGTTGTGCGGGAGTGGGCGGCCCTGCTGGGCCGCAGGCTGCGGGCGGTGTTCCCCAATTTGCCGGAGGCCAAGGTTCATGCTTGGGCGTTTCGCCCAACCTACGACATCGACATCCTCTGGGCTTACCACCACCGGGGCGTACGCGGAGTAGCCGCTGGGCTTCGGGACTTGCTGACAGGCCACCCCATGCGGGCTTGGGAAAGACTGACCGTTGGGCCAGAGAACGACCCCTTCAATAACCTTGCCTTTTTACAATCATTGCACCTGCCTCCGGGCCCTAATGAAGTGCCTCTTCGTCCGGTTTGGTTTTGGTTACTTACGGATCGTACGGACCGGAGAGACGTCAATGCGTACCCACTTCCGGAGGCGCAAAAAGAGCTTATCCGGACGATCTCCGGCACCGAAACGGTAGGTATTCACCCCGGCTATCTGGCCGCCGAAGCCCCTTCGGTTTTGGGGGAAGAGGTAGCGCGGCTGGCAGCCATTACGGGCGTCAGTGTTCGGTATTCGCGGCAGCATTTTCTTCGGCTTCGATTGCCTGATACCTACCGCGCATTACGCAATGCGGGCATCACCCACGACTATACGATGGGCTATGCCGACGGCATCGGCTGGCGGGCAGGGACGAACCTGCCCTTTGCGTGGTACGATCTGGAAAAAGAGGAAGCAACTGGGCTAACGATCCACGCTTTTGCGGCGATGGATGTAAGCCTAAAAGACTACCTGAAACTAGGTCCGGATGATGCAAAGCATCGTGTTTTTGCGCTTGCTGAAGGCGTTCGCCCCTTCGGAGGGGATTTCATGCTGCTCTGGCACAACTCCAGCTTTGCGGAGGCGTATGGCTGGGCCGGCTGGCAGGAGGTCTATGTTGAAATTGTAACGAAACTGAGGAGTTTCTAGTCTGGCTATTGCAGGTCAAAGAGGTCTTTTACGCCGGGGTAACGGCTGGCCTCGAAGCCTTCCGCGAACTCGTACCCGGCCTCTCGGCCAAGGCTTCTCCCTTTGGCTTCGATGAAGGCCATGAAGTCTTGGCCACTGATGGGGGTCTTCACTTCGTCGCTGTATTCGTCGGTTTCATGATCGTCGAACTGGGAACGATAGCAACGGATACAGGCCATTTTTTTGGTTATGTAGTTGGAGATGTCTACTACAAAGTCGGGTTTTCGGTTGCGGTCTTGAACGTAGTGGTAGACGGCATCGGGCCGCCACTTTTCTTGTGGCTGGCCGTTATCCCCGATGGTTTCAATTTTTACTAGCCCGCTGTAGAAGCAGGCATCGGCGATCAGTTTTGCTGCGCGGCCGTGGTCTGGGTGCCGATCATTGAGGGCGTTGGCGAGGACAATTTTGGGTTGGCAACGCCTGATGACGGTGATGATTTTGCGTAGGCTTTCCTCGTTGTACTGCATGAAACCGTCGGGCATATCGGCGTTTTCTCGGAACTTAGCGCCCATCAACTTAGCGGCGTTGTAGGCTTCTACGGTACGGATTTCTGCGGAGCCCCGGCTGCCGAGTTCTCCTCGGGTGAGGTCTAGTAGGCCGAAGGAATACCCTAGGTCGGCGTGGCGGAGGAGGGTTCCGGATGCGCTCAGTTCTACGTCGTCTGGGTGGACGCCAACGGCGAGGATGTCTACTTTCATGCTGCTAGTTCTTGAAAGGGGGAAACGGCAGGGGTGGGGTAAAGTTTTAGGAGGTGAGTACTTAAACTTGTAGGCCTAAAGACAAAATTGCACCCTACAACACCAGCTCCATGTCCACATGCTCCTCAATCAGTTCTACCGCCCGTCGGATTTTCCAAGGGGTTTTGAGGTTGATCTTGACCTCCATCTGGTTGATGCGTACAGCGGCGCCGTAGGTGTCTAGCGGGCAAGACACAACGGGGATTTTATGCTCGTTGATGAAATCCATGTGGGGCAAGTCTAGGTTTTCACTATCTGCTCCGGTCACTACAATTCCGGAGATGGTAGAAGCGGGGAGGTCTCGCTCACGCAAAATCCCTTGCAACGCAGAGAGGGCGTCCTCCAAACGGCGGTTGCTGGCTAAGATGAGTAGGTTTTTGAGGTTTTCTACCTCCGCCTGGGCCAGTAGGCTACCACTGGCGATGTTCTCTACTGGCTTATCCAATTGTTCGCGGTGGTAAAGCGTCTTACCTTTTAGCGCACGCCGGATTGTTGCCATGATTGGGCTGGAGAGCGTTTTTTCGTAGGGCAGCACGCCAAGAAGGGGAATGCCTAGTTTCTGCAAGTAGATGTCTACGTAGTGCGCCACCTTGTTCATCTTCTGGGGGATGCACTTGTTCACGATCACCCCACGCACCGGTACCCGTTGCTCGCGGAACATGGCGAGGTTCATGTTTAGTTTATCAATGGTGCTGCCTATGCCGCCTTCTACTACCATGATGACCGGCGCGTTTAGCATGCGGGCAACTTGCGCGTTGCTCATGTCGCACACCGAACCTACGCCGGGGTGGCCGGTACCTTCGTAAATCACTACATCGTTTTCGGCCTGAAGCTTACGGCTGGCCTTAGTGATGCCCGAAGAGAACTCAAATTTGGTAGGGTCATCGAGGTACTGTGCCGTTACGCCACTACCAATAATGACGGGGCTGTGCAGATCGGCCTTCAGCTCAAAATCCATGCCCCGAGCAAAAAGCAGCGCGTCTTTATCCACGCGCAACGCGCCCAATTCTACAAACTCCTGACCAACCGGTTTACAATAACTCACCTTATGCCCACGGGCTCGGATGGCGGCCATAAGGCCAAGGGTACAAGTAGTTTTACCAACGTGTTGGGAAGTAGCGGCGATGTAGAGGCGGTCAATCATAGAGCGAAAGATAATGCTAAACCCCGATTGCGTAAGGACGCCTTGCTTTCAAAAGATTGAAATAAAAAGTTAACCCACCACAATTTAACACTTACTACTTGCGTAGTATTACAAGTGTAGTTTATCTTTACGTTCAAAGAAAATCCAGAATTCATGTCTAAAGTCCCCATGCCCTCCGAAGCACAACTTGAAATCCTTGACCTGCTTTGGCAGCAGCAGCCCGCTACCGTACAAGATCTGCACAACCGCTTGGGTTCTCGCCGGCAGGTGAGTTACAACACTGTACTTACGCAGCTCCAACGCATGACGAAAGCGGGCCTCGTATTCCGTAATACCGATTTACGGACCCATACCTATACGGCAGCAGCGAAGCGAGAGCAAATTGAGCGCAAGCTTTTTGATCGGTTAGCAGATACGGCCTTCGGCGGCTCCACCATCAACCTGGCCCTCCGCGCGCTCGGCAACGAAACCCCCACCCCCGAAGAACTTGACGAACTTCAGGAATGGATCAACCGCCAGAAAAAATAGCCCTTTAGTCTCCTTCGGCTTCCGAAACGACCAACAGTTCCTAAAACCCCAAGATTAAAGGACTCATGGACCAACTTCTCCCCCTAGCAACCGCCTTCGGCCTCGCACTTTTCCACAGTTTGTGGATCGGTGGTTTACTTTATGTCGCCGTCCGAGCAATCTTTCCGCTGCTCAATACGCCGGCTGCGCGGCACCACCTCGCATTTGGTGCGCTCTTGGCGCTGAGCGCCGCCTTCGGCATCAGTGTTTACTACCTCTACGACCCCAACCCTGTTTGCGAAAACCTCCTCGCTACCGCCTTGCCGGGCATCACGGCTCCGGCTTTGAGCGCAGACGTAGAATGGTCGGAATGGATCGCGACTTACCTGCCCGCCTATGCGCCTTGGTTGTCTATACTCTACTTGGTAGGGTTGTTGCCTGCGCTTGCGGTCTTACTCCGAGACCAAGGCCAAGTACAACGGCTACGCACGGAAGGAATCTCCGAGCTTCCCGGAAGCTGGGCCGAACAATTGGGCGACGAACTGGCCCAGCACCCCGCTACCCGCCGGGTACGCTACTTCCTCAGCGAGCGAGCCGGTGAAGTGATGACGCTTGGCTTCTGGAGCCCCGTCATCGTTTTCCCCGTCGCGCTCGTCAATGAGCTGTCTCCCGCAATGGCCCGGACCATCCTTCTACACGAAATTGCCCACCTGCGGCACTACGACCACTGGCTGAATTACCCACAACAATTTATTCGGACGTTTTTCTTTTTTCACCCAGCGGCACACGCTTTGTGTGGCCTAATCGACCGCGAGCGCGAACACCGCTGCGATGATTGGGTTGCTGCGCGTTGTATAGATCGGCGTACTTACGCTTCGGCACTTGTTACTGTAGCTCGTTCTTCCCATACCCCTCAAAACCACTTGGTGATGTCTGCCACCAAAACACCTTTTTCAGCCCGTATTCAACGCCTCTTCCTCGGTGAGGACCGCCAAAAGGAAGGTAAGTTTATTTTTACCCTCTTGCTGGCTGCCCTTCTTGGGGTCGGGCATATTTCCTATGCCAATCTGGGCGAGGGCGCAGGTGCAGTAAATTGTTTGGAAGAGCAAGGCAAGACCAACAACGCCGCCTTGGCCCAGCAAGTCGCCTTCCTACGGGCCGAAGTCGCCGCCGTCCCAACAGAATACCAGCTCGGCAAAACCGACATCAGCGCCCAGCGCCCTTGGGCCGCAACGGACCCCGCCACAACACCACTCGTCAGCAAACCTTGCCCCGCCCGCGTAGAACTAGAAGACCTGCCCTACATCGCCGCCCCAGAGCCTCCCGTTTCTACCAACCACCGGGCCATGGAACGCTACGAAAAAGCACGCCAAAAATATGCGGATATGCGCGCCTTGCCCGTCCCGAAGCAAATGGGACTAAGCCAAAACGCCATCGTATCCCCGCTGCCTTGCCGCAAGATCTCTCCGCTCGAAACCCTGCCCCTGCGGCCAAAAGTCTGCGCTAAAAGCAAACCCAAAGCCATCTCCACCACCAGCATCACCCTGATGCCTGCAACTTCAGCCCTACCCGAAAAAATCGCCGTCTTCGTTGACGGTGCTCGCGCAGAAACCAATCCCCTAAACGACATCGACCCCGCTTCCATCAAGTCCATCAATGTTATAAAAGGCAATGCCCAACTCAGTGATATGGACCTCGACGGTTTCAACGGTGCCATCATGATCATTACTAAGAAAAGTGAAACCATCAACATCAAGCATATCCAAAGTACTGCTACCTAAAAAAACAACCATGCGCTTACCTATCCTTGCTCTTTTACTCCTCCTTTGCACCTGCGCTCTCGCCCAAAACACCGACCGCAAGATCGTACTCCATAACCCTAACTCCGTTAACCCGCTTTTTGTAGTAGATGGCATAGTCTACGAAGAAGGCTCGCTGAACGAAATTGACCCCAACAACATCGAGGCCATCTCCGTCTTAAAAGACGCCGCCGCAACCGTTGCCTACGGCCCTGCGGGAGACAACGGCGTAGTCGTCATCGTTACCAAGAACGGCAACTACACCCGCCCAGATTATACCCTGACGCCCGACGAAATCCCCGCCGACATCTTCAACCGCTACGCCGAACTAAACTTCGGCGACGGTAAAGAAGTCGTCTACCTCCTCAACGGAAAGCCCCAACACCTGAAAAAACTCAGCAAGCTAGATGCCTCTACCATCGCTTCCATACGAGTATACGAAGGCGCAGACAAAGCGCTCCGGCTAAGACAGAAAGGTAAAGATGTAGTCGTTGTCGTTACGCTAAAATAGTCTGGTAGCCTTTGTCGCTACCGAGCTTCTTCTCTTTTACATCCAACTTATTTCTTTGCTCAATTGGTGCCTACGGCGCCATTCAACCACTGCTATGCGTTTACCCATCCTTTCGCTCCTGCTCCTGCTCTGTACCTGCTCCAGTGCTCAGATTCCCTACCTCCAACTCAGCCCCTACTCCAAGACGGAGCTTAAGGCAGCTACTACCGATATTGAGTTTGCCTACGCGCGCCCAAGTATGCGCGGCAGGAAGATTTTTGGCGGGCTTGAACCCTGGAACGTTGTTTGGCGCGGAGGAGCCAACCGCAACCCCCGCCTTACGGTAAGCGAAGACTTCTTCCTCGGAGACACCCGCGTGAAGGCTGGTGCTTATACCCTATTCCTGAAACCAACCCCCACCCAATGGACGGCCTACCTCTACGACGAAGTCGATCAGTACGGCGTCCCTGAAAAGTGGGACGAAACCAAAATCTTAGCAACCATCACCCTCCAACCAGAACAACTGCAACGCCCCATCGAGACACTGCGGTATACCTTTGAAGAAATTAGCAACGATCACTTCACCATCGTGATGGAGTGGGAAAACACCCGCATAGTTGTACCCTTCAAGCTTACAACCGAAGAGCAAATGCAAGCAAAAATTGCTAAAACGCTCAGCGGGCCAGACTCCGGCGATTACTCCAATGCAGGAATGCATGCCCTACGCGGAAGCAAGGACTATGAGCAAGCGGTAGCGTGGTTTGATAAAGCCATTGAACTTGACGAAACCCCCAGCTACTGGGAGCACCTGTTCCGGGCCCAAGCCCTAGAGAAACTTGGCCGCAAAGAAGCGGCCCGCAAAGGAGCCGAACGTGCCTTGAAACTTGCTCAAGAAAGCAAAAGCAACTATGGACAAAGCGAAAGCAAAGCCATTCTGGAACGACTAGAATAGCCTTGTTCTCGTAGTTTGACCAGACGATCAGCCTACCCAAACGCTCCTATAACCTTCGAGAACAACGTCCGCGCATGCCCCTCCTCCGCCTCAGCAGACCAGCCCGCAATGTGCGGCGTAAGCACCGTGTTTTCGCTCGTACGGAGGTATTGGAACGGCGCGGGCAGGTCTTTGGGGTCTAGGTTGACGAAGCTCATTTCTTCGTACTCGTGGACGTCGAGCGCAGCACCGAGTACTTTACCCGATTGCATAGCGGAGACCAAGTCTTCCGTTTTCACGGCCAGCCCGCGCGCAGTGTTGATGAGGTAAAACGGCTTGGCAAACGCCTTGATCCAGTCTGCGTTGACGTAGTAGTGGTTGCCTTCTAAGAAGATGTGTAGGGAGACAACGTCGGCTTCGCGTTGCAGCTCTTCGAGGCTTACTTCTTGGGCGAATTCATCGCTGTAGTTGGTCCGAAACTTATCGTGGGTGATGACTTTGCAGCCGAAGCCGACGAGGCGGCGGGCGGTCATCTGGCCCATGTTTCCGTAGCCGACGAGGCCAACGGTCAGGCTGCCCAGTTCGGTGCCTACGTTTCCGCGCCGCACCCAGCCGCCGTCGCGGATTTGGCGGTCGGCGCGGCTGAGGTGGTTGAGCAACATCAGCATCATCCCAACGGTGTGTTCGGCTACGGTGTGCTTGCTGCCTTCGGGGCTGTTGAAAACAGTGATGCCTTTTTCCTTGGCGTAGCCGAGGTCGATGTGGTCGGTCCCGACGCCCCAGCGGGCGACGAATTTGAAGTTGGGCCCGCAGGCGTCCAGCAGTTCGCGGTCGATGTTTAGTCGGCTGCGGATCATGAGGCCATCAAAGCCTTGGAGGACGGAGAGGACGTGGGCGCGGTCGCGGGTGCAAAGGTCCGTTACCCGGTGCCCCGCCGCTTCGAGGGCAGACTGGAGGTAGGGGTGGGCGGCTTTGTCTAGGAAGGCGATGTTCATGTGCGTTACTCCTCGATCACTTTTTCGCCACTCTCAATCCAAGCCAACATCCGATCTTTGTAGTGGTTATGGACCTTGGAACGCTTGATCTTTAGCGTTGGGGTGAGCATATTGTTTTCAACCGAAAACGGCTCCTTCACGATCACTACGGAAGCAACCTTTTTGTAGGCTGCGAGCTTGGTATTCACGAAAGTGAGCTGGCCTTGCAAGCCTTCGCGCACTGCATCCTGCGGCCGCGCCTCCCCGATCTCACTCAGGGAAACCAACAATATGGGCTGCGGCATACCGAGGCCCAAGATGCACATCTGCTCGATGTCGTCGTTGCCAACAAACTTGTCTTCAATTTCGGTAGGGACGATGAATTTGGCCTTCGCCGTCTTGAAGGTATCCTTCACCCGGCCGGTGAGGTAGAGGTAGCCGTCTTCATCAATCTCGCCTTGGTCTCCGGTGTGGAGCCAACCGTCTGCGTCGATGGTTTCGGCTGTTTTTTCGGGGCTTTTGTAGTAGCCCAACATGGTGTAGGAGGAGCGGGTAAGTACCTCGCCCGTGTCGGGGTCAATTTTGTGTTCTGTACCATTTTGTGGTCGGCCTACGGAGCCGGGCTTGTTCTCCTGAGCGGTGATCATGTGGCTTGTTGCGCCGTTTTCCGTCATGCCGTAAGCTTCAGAAATGGGAATGCCGAGGCGGCCAAACCAGTCTTTGGTTTCGGTCGGGATCGGCGCAGCGCCGGAAACGTTGCACCGGCTCTTGTCTAGGCCCAGCCCAGAGCGAATCTTCCGCTTCACGAGCATAGAAACGATGGGGATTTTCAGGAGCTTGTCCAGTTTTTCGGCGGGCATTTTGCCGAGTACGCCGAGGCGCAGTTTGGTCCAGATGCGCGGTACGGCGAAAAAGAAGGTTGGGCGGGCATCTTGAAGGTTGGCCGCGAAGCGGGCGATGCTTTCGGTGAAGAAAATCTGCCCTCCGTGGGTGAGGCACATCGTCTCAATCACGCCGCGCTCTGCTACGTGGTTGAGGGGTAGGAAGCTGAAAAAGCGGTTGGCTCCTTTTTTGTCTACTTTCAGTGGGTTGGTGTCCCAGAGTTGGTCCATGAGGTCGATTAGGGCCTGGTTGGTCAGCATTACACCTTTGGGTGTTCCGGTCGTTCCGGAGGTGAAGATGATCGTCCAGAGGCCATTAATATCGGGTAGCGGGCTGTCTGTGATTGGTTCGTACTCCGCGAGGATGTCTCGCCAGGCCTTACCGCGCATGATGTCGGAGTTTCCGGCGTAGTGCGGAAACCGAATCATGGGCATATCTTCAGGGACGCCCTTGCGCATATCGTCCCAGACTTCCATTTTTCCCGCGATGAGCAGGTCTACATCGCCCAGCCGCAATACTTCCGCGATCTGGTCTCCGGTGAGGGTAGCGAAGAAGGGAACGCTGACGTGGCCAGCCATCATGATGGCGAGGTCAGCGATGATCCATTCGCGGCAGTTTTTACTGACGAGGCCGATATGGCTACCCGGTTTCAAATCTAGGCTGCGCAGGTAAGCGGCTACGCGGCGGGCCATTTGCCCAGCCTCGCCCCAAGTGTACGTTTCCCATTTGTCGCCAAAGGGCTGGTTCAGGAATGGTAGTTTGGGGTGCTTTTTTTCGCGGTCGTAAAAAGCTTCAAGCGTGGTTTTGTTGTACATGATCTTACTTTAAGAGGGCTTAAGGTAGGAAGTTAGTCATATAGTCAGGTAGTCTTATAGTCAAATAGTCTCGTAGTTTGGTAGTTTGATCGTTAAATAATCTGGTCATGGGATAGTCCGAAAACAAAGCTACCCGACGAGAAGGCTAACAAGGGCGCGGCCGCAGGTGCAAAGAAAGTTATGAAACTTCCTCTCGTTCCGTACCTTGCAAATCCTTAGTTTCACTCTGAAGATGCCCATCACCACCAACGAACAACTCTCTGCGCTACAAGACCAAGCTCGCAAGGCCGTAGCGATCGGTTCAGGTAAAGCCCTCGACCTCTTGCTTGAGGCCCTGCCGGAAGGCAGGGCGAAGCACAACCAAACCTTGGTTTTGGCGGGGCGAAACAACGACATTCTCAGCCACGAAATCGGTAATACCCTCGCCCCAGACCTGCTGGCCATTCTTCGTAACGAACTCCGCAAAGACATTCTCGTCTTTACCGACCACCTCACGCTGGCCGACTTTGGCCCCAAACCGGCCAACCGCCCCGAGCTGAAACCGGGACACCTACTATATAAGGTACCACCAGTAATGAAGCTTCGGGAAACACACCCTTGCATCATCCGTATTGCACATCAGCTCAACCAAGTGCTTTCGGGTATTGAGATGGACGAGAGCGTCGGCCTAGAGCAGGTTTCCATTTCCGAAGTGATGGAAATTGAAATCTTGGACCCCAG
>CALEDI010000303.1 GCA_937949535.1 uncultured Lewinella sp.
CGCCTTGCATCCTGCGCGCCGTCGCCTTTATCTCCGCCCCCGAATCACAGAAACGGGCATCAACTCATCATAGGTTCCCGTAAGGGTCGGTGTCTGGATGTTGCCTGTGTATTGGCGGACCTCTCGGTGAACGAAAGAGAACAGCTCCTGAATAGAAACCAGCTTGTCTCCGTTGGAGTCGGCTTCTCCTTTCATGCCCCGGATCAGGAAGTGGCTAAAGATTCCGCTCCGCAACCCACCGTCTTCGAGGCTAATTTCTTCGCCTTTACTTGACAGCAATAGCGCAGTAGACGCTTGGGCGTTGTTGAGCGCGGAATAGTACGCATTGAGCGTAGCCTCTGTTCCGCCGCCGCCTTTTGCGTTCAGTCCGCCGCTGTCGCTTCTGCCCGCGAGGCTTCCGCTGTGGCAAGCATCGGCGATGACGAGCTTGTGGCGGGCTCGGCTGGCCAAGAGCGCGTCCTTTAGTTGGTAATGTTCGAGCTTGTTCGTGAAGCCGTCGTAATCTACAGGGAGGAAAGAGCCTTCTAGCCCGTGGCCGCTGAAGTAGAAAAGAATGACATCGTTCTCGTCGGCGCGTTGGTAGACTTCGCGCATAGCCATGATGATGTTGCGGTGGGTAGCGTTTTCATCTATGAGGACCTTAACCTGCTCGTCGGGTAGGGCTCCACCTTCGATGCTGCGTAGGAAACCGGCCAACTGGTAAGCATCGTCATCGGTATAGAGCAGGGTTCGCATGTGTGTGTAGCGGGCTGCCCCGACGACGACTGCCCAGACCTTCACGTCGGGGTCAAAGTCTGGCTCGATGTTTTGGGCTGGGCGGCCCATGGCGGTAAATATCTTGCGGTACAGGGCGCCGTTGCGCCAGACGCCGCCGTGCATTTCGCCGTCGGCGTAGTACATGATGCCTAGGCCGTCGATTTGGTGGTTGCGGACGTTTCCGTGGTAGGTGTTGCCGTTGGCGAAGGCAATCGTTCCGGAGCCGGAAGGCATTCCGGAAACCACACTTCCATAGAAAATGTTTCCGTTGGGGTAGCGGTATTTGCCTAGCCCACCGGGGCAGCCGCCGTTGCAGTCAACAGCGCTGGCGCGGTCGCCTTGGTAGCCCAGTCGGCTCCAGTCGGCTTGGTAGTTGTTGCCGTCCCATTTTCCGTCTAGTTCGGTACCGTCTTCAAACGCCATCCGGCCATCTCCGTGGCGTTGGTTGTTTTTCCACTGGCCGATGTACACATCTCCACTGGCGTATTCCATGGTTCCGGAGCCCTCGATGGTGGTTCCGTTCATTTCCCCGACGTAGTAGTCTCCGTTGGCGAAGTTGAAGGATACTTCCCCGTCTACTTGGTCGTAGACGAAGTTTGCCTCTAAACGATTTCTGTTGGGGAAGGTAATTACGCCCTCACCGTGGCGTTTGCCGTGGTGAAAACCGCCGATGTAGCTCGTGCCGTCTGGGTCGGTCATGCGGCCTCGGCCTTCTTGCACAGATTTATGCCAACCGCCAACATAGATGGCACCGCCTGGGTACTTCATGATTCCCGTTCCTTGGAATTTGCCCCTGCGGAAATCTCCGTCGTAGTTAGCACCGTCTGGGAAGACCATTTTCCCGTTGCCATCGAAGCAGTTGCCACGCACACAAGTGCCCTGAGCAAACAAAGTGAAACAACATAAGGTGAAACTTAAAGCAAGAATAAATCGTGACATGTTCTGGGATTTGAATACTGGTATAAGACTGGATAAAATCGGTTACCTATTTAGCTGCTTAAGCGGGGTAAAAATTGCACCACGAAGTGTTAAGGAAGTAGCAAGGTTAGGGAACGGTCTGGTTATGTCGGTAAGTGGTCAGAAAAACAGCCCTGCTAGCAACCGTAAGTCATCTTCCACCGAATAATCCCGAGCATAAAGGAAGTTGACCTGGTGCAGTGTAGCAGGGTCCGAAACAGTGGCTTTACTGGTGGGCGATAAAACCCCTGGCTTCAACTTCGGTAAGGTATCCAGCTTGGGGTCGGGTAGGGCGTAGCCAACCCAGCTTTTGGCACCGAACAAGACCCGGAAACAGTCTCCCGCAAAAGCTGCCTTGTTTTTCAGGAACCAGATCGCTAGCGGCAACAACAGGATCATCAGTAGGGCCATCCCTTTATCGAAGAGCCATTTGGCGCGCCGGTGGGTGGCTTCATCTATGCGCATACTGACGTCGATGGTATAGAGGTTGCCGCGCTGGTCTGAACGATGGCTGCCGATGATGCTACTACTGGCCTCTGGCAAGATGCGGTATTCTAGACCCGGACCGAGTTGGCTCATCCAGCGCTGGATGGCTTCCAAGCTCAGGTCTGCGGAGCAGAAGATCAGCTCGTCGGCGCGATAGATTTTGGTGAGGGTTTGGAGTTGGTCTGCGCGGCCGACGTGGTTGTTGCTGGGGGGGAGGTCGGGATCGGTTTGGGTTGGGGCGATACGACCGAGGTAGTTGCGCCGCACACCGGCGCGTTGGAGCAAGCTCAGCGTCCGCTCCGTCTCTGCTTGATGACCAACGATGAGTAAGCGTTGGTCTGCTTCGCCCGCAACTCGCAGGTGACCGTGTTGGAGGAGGTGCGCGCTAGCCCGAACCAGCAGCGCCCAAGCAGCAGCCCAAGCTGCGCCCAACAGGAGCAGGGCGCGGCTCGGCCGTAGTTGCTCGGGCAGTAGGCCGTAGATGGCAAACAGCAGCAAGGTGCCGATGCCGAGGCTCTTCAGTAAGCGTCCGAAATCGTAGGGTTTGTCGTAGCCGCCACCGAGGAAGATGCTGCCCGTCCAGAGCAAGGTGTAGGCAGGGAAGTGGAGGTAATTGATGTGGTCGGGGAAGTAGTTGGGGTCGTTGAAGTGGTATTCAGACCAGAGAGATTTCAGGAGCAGCAGACCGAGGTAAATGCCCAGCCCGTCGAGCAACGGAAACTTCAGTGCGCGCCATACGTTGGCAACCACCGTGAGCACGGCCCGCAGGTAAATCCCTAAGCGCATCAAACCGATCATGGCACCTGCGCCCCCGCCCGCAAAATGCTTTTGCGCAAAAATGATCATCGCTTGGTAGAAAACCCGAACGTAGTTCAGGCTGCCGCGCTTCGTGCTTTCGCCTTTATAATGGATGATGTTGGTGGTGGGGAGGTAGTAGTTTTCATAACCGCCTTTGAGCAGCCGGTAAGACAGGTCGATGTCTTCGCCGTACATGAAAAAATCTTCGTCCAATAGCCCAACTTCTTCCAGTGCAGACCGGCGCATCCACATGAATGCGCCGGCGAGCACTTCTACTTTATGCGTCTCGTTTTCAGGGAGGTAAGCAAGGTGGTAGTGGCCAAAAAGTTTGGATTTGGGAAACAAGCGGGCCAAACCAAAAGCCTTCGTGAAGGCCACCCAAGGCGTCGGTAATCCGCGCTTACTCTCGGGCAAAAACTGTCCTCGCCCATCAATCATCCGTACGCCCAAACCTCCGCCCTGCGGGCGGGCCTCCATGAAATCAAAACACCGCCGAAAGGTGTCTTCTTCCACCACGGTATCGGGGTTGAGCAGCAAGACGTACTTGCCCGAAGATTGCCGGATTGCCTGGTTGTTCGCGATGCTAAAACCGGGGTTGTCTTGGTTGGCAATCACACGGACCCACGGGAAACGCTCGCGCACCATCTCTACCGAAGCATCGGCCGAGTTGTTGTCTACCACCCATACCTCCGTTTCCAGCCCAACGATGGCGCGCTGCACACTCAACAAGGCCTGCTCCAGAAAGTAGCGGACGTTGTAGTTTACGATAACGATGGATAGGTCCATTGGCGGCCTGTGTGGGGAAAGCCGAGACCTATTTGTTTACAATAGCGTCTTGGTGGTCTATGCTTTCCTGGTGAACAGCACGAAGGTAAGACTTCATGAACTCCTCACTCAATCCGTGCTTGGTTCCGGCCTTGGCGGCTTCGGCCATGATGGCTTCCCAGCGGTCGCTCTGGAGTACGGCGATGTTGCGCGCGGCCTTGAACTCACCGATCGAATCGACTAGTTGCATCCGCTTACCGAGCATCCCGATCAGGTCACTGTCTACTTCGTCGATCTGGCGGCGAAGCTCGATGAGGTCGGCCATTTCCACTTCGCTGGCCGTAGGCTTGCGTATGCGCAGGTTGTTGAGCATTTCGCCGAAGACGGCAGGGGTGATTTGCTGGGCGGCATCAGACCAAGCCTCATCTGGGCGGGGGTGAACCTCCGTCATCAGGCCGTCGTAGTTCAGGTTGAGGGCCTCTTGGGCTACTTCCTGAAGCGTGTCTCGGCGGCCACAGATGTGGCTGTTGTCTACGAACATCTGGAGATCGGGGAACTTGCGCTTCATCTCGATGGCCATCTGCCAGCGCGGAACGTTGCGGTAGCTGGTTTTGCCGTGGTAGCTGAAGCCCCGATGGATGAGGCCGATGCGGGTGATGCCCGCTTTGTAGATCCGTTCAACGGCTCCCTGCCACAACCCCAAATCAGGGTTGATGGGGTTCTTGATGAGCACGGGGATGTCTGTACCACTCAGGGCATCGGCGACTTCCTGAACACTGAAGGGGTTCACCGTCGTCCGAGCACCGAGCCACAGCACGTCGATGCCCGCCTTGAGGCAGTCGTATACGTGGGCGGCTTTCGCTACCTCGGTCGTCGTCCGAAGGCCGGTTTCTTCCTTGACGCGCTTGAGCCACTGGAGGCCTTCTTTGCCTACGCCCTCAAAACTGCCGGGGCGGGTACGCGGCTTCCATATCCCGGAACGAAAGAGATCGACTTGGTTTAACTTAGCGAGGTCTTTGGCGCATTGCATCACCTGGCCTTCGGTCTCAGCGCTACACGGGCCAGCGATCACGAGGCCACGACCGGGGGTGGGGGTTAAAACTTTTTTGATATTCATTTCCATAATCTTACAAGTTGCAGGTTGCAAGTTGCAGGTTACAAGTTGAGGTGTGAGCCTGCAACTTGTAACCTACAACCTACACCTATTTTAATATTTTGGTTATTTCGTTGGCGCGTTCGATGCGTTCGTAGAAGCCGTCGAAGTCGCGTTTGATGAGTTGTGTTCTGAATTTTGATAGTTGTTCGATGTGTTCGTCTAGGACATCGAGGACGTGGTCCCGGTTTTGGCGGAAGATGGGTACCCACATATCCGCCGAAGACTTGGCCAGCCGGACGGTAGAGCCGAAACCAGAGCTGGCCAGATCGAAGATGCGCTGTTCGTCTTGCTCTTTTTCGAGGACGGTGAGGGCAAGCGCGAAGCTCGCGATGTGGCTGATGTGAGAAACGTAAGCGCAGTGGAGATCGTGCGCTTTTCGATCTAGGCGGCTGAACTTCATACCGGCGCTTTTGAAGAGGCGGCGAGCGATGTCTATTGCGTCGGGGGCGGAGTCTTCGGCATCGACAATGACGCAGACTTTGTCTTCAAACAAATGAGGCAAGGCCGCTTCTGGCCCGCTGAACTCCGTGCCCGCCATCGGGTGGCAAGAGACGAAGCGGCGGCGGCTGGGGTGGTGCTGAACTTCGCCAAGCAGCAGTTCTTTGGTGGAACCCACGTCGAGGACCGTTTGGTGTTCTCCTATCCGGTCTAAGATTTCGGGTAGGAGCTTCCGCATCACGTCTACCGGCGTAGCGAGTATGACGACGTCGGCAACGCTGACGCCCTCGGCGAGGCTCATCTCTTCATCGATCAGCCGGCGGCGCGTCGCTTTGTGGAGGTTTTCCTCGCTCGCATCAACGCCGATTACGCGCGTAGCGAAGCCGTTCTCCTTCAGCGTGATGCCAAGGGAGCCTCCGATGAGACCTATGCCGACTATGGTTACCGTCATTTTAATTTAGAGTTTTTGATTTAATGTTTAAAATTTCCGTTTTTGGAGGCTTTCATTAGGGCGCGGGCGCAGGTGCAGGGGGAGGTGTAACCTCGCCCCGATCCCTCACCCCCCGGCTCCTCTCCGGTGGAGAGGGGAGGCGGCTCTGCTCGCTTCGCTCGTTGGGCTAGAGTGCTAAAGTCAAACTTGGCAAGCCGCTAGTTGGCCAGCCGCTCCAACGCCTCCGTCAGCCGCTCCTCCGTTGAGCAGAGGCTGATCCGGACGTAGTTGTTGCCTTCGTCCCCGAAGATGCCGCCGGGGGTGATGAAGACGTCCTTATTATAGAGTGCATCGTCGCTGATGGCGTAGCCGTCTTTTCCGGCAGGGCACTTGGCCCATACGAAGAGGCCGACCTGATCGGTTCGGTACGTGCAGTTGAGTTGGTCCATGATTCGGAAAGCGATGTCTCGGCGGCGGCGGTAATGGGCGTTTAGCCCATCGTACCACTCCGGCCCAAGGCCGAGCGCAACCGCCGCAGCTTCCTGCACCGGGCGAAACATTCCGCTGTCCATATTGCTCTTGAACCTGATAATGCTCTTCAAGTATTCCTTTGCACCTGCGACCGCGCCCACCCGCCAGCCAGCCATGTTCTGCGCCTTGCTGAGCGAGGAAAGCTCAATTACTACCTCCTTCGCCCCCGGCACAGACAGCAAACTCTTGCGCGAATCCGTGAGGATGAAGGCGTAAGGGTTGTCGTTGCAGAGCAGTATTTCGTTGCGGCGCGCGAAGGCGACGAGCGCTTCAAAAAAGCCCTCCGGCGCAGCCGTACCCGTAGGCATATGCGGGTAGTTGACCCACATGATCTTTACCCGGCTGAGGTCAGAGGCCTCTAAAGCCTCCAAGTTTGGCAGCCAGTCTGTTGCGTCTGATAGCCTATAATCCCGGATGACGCCGCCCGCCAGCTCGGTCGCCGAGCGGTAAGTCGGGTAGCCGGGGTTCGGTACCAAGACCTCATCGCCGGGGTTCAAGAAGGCCATGCTGATGTGCATGATGCCCTCTTTGGAGCCGATGAGCGGCAAGATCTCCGTCTCCGGATCGAGGTCTACGCCGAAGTAACGGTCGTACCAGTCGGCAAAAGCACTGCGCAACTTTGGCGTTCCGGCGTAGGGTTGGTAGCCGTGGATGTCTGAACGGGTGGCTGTTTGGCTCAAGGCCGCAACCACCTCCGGCGCGGGCGGCATGTCTGGGCTGCCGATGCCGAGGTTGATGATGTCTTTGCCCGCCGCGCGCAAGGCCGCCAACTCCCGCAACTTGGTGCTGAAGTAGTATTCCTTCGTCTCGCCGAGGCGGCTAGAGGTAGGGATGATGGGATGGAATTGGGTTGCTGTCATTTTTTTCAAATTGCAGAGTGCAGGTTGCAAGTTGCAGGTTACAGGGTTCAGGTTGCAAGTTGCAGGTTGCAGGTCGGGCACAACTTGCAACTTGCAACCTGCAACTTGCAACTTACAACCTGCCCACTCACGGTTTCACTCCTTGGTTGTAGACACCCAGTACCCGGAGCTCTCGCGTGATGGGCCGGATGGCGTCAAGGGCTTGCGAAAGGGTGATTTGGCCTTCGAGCAGAAAATCTACGTGAAAGCGGTATTCCCAAGGGCGGCCAACGATGGGTTTGCTCTGTATCTTGGTGAGGTTGATCTCGTAGGCAGCCAGCACGTTGAGGACTTTGTGCAACGACCCGCTCTCGTGGCTGGTGCTGAAGCTCATGCTTACTTTATTGCCGGTGTCTGCGGAGTGGTCTCGGCCTTTTTCCAAGACCAAGAAGCGGGTATGGTTTAGTTTGTTGGTCTCGATGCCGGGGGCGAGGATTTCCAGTCCGTAAAGCTCTGCGGCGGCGGTGCTGGCGATGGCCCCTCGGGTCGGATCGCCCTTTTCCATCACCTCGCGGGCGCTCAGTGCGGTATCTACGGCTTCGATGACCTCAATTTTGGGCCAAGCCTTGAAGAACGCTCGGCATTGAACCAATGCTACGGGATGGGAATAGACTTCTCGCAAATCACCGATTTGCGTTCCCGGCAAGGCCATCAGGTTGAGGCGGATGCGGAGGTAGGTCTCGGCCGTGATGCGGAGGTTGGCGGTTTGTAGCAGGTCATAGTTGGCCATCAGGCTACCGGCCAAGGTGTTCTCGATGGCCATTAGGCCGATATCACTGTGGCCCGATTCTACTTGGGCGACCACGTCGGTGAAGGTGTGCGCTGGGACGGTGACGACCTTGCGGTCGGTGAAGTGCTGCCGCGCCGCAGCTTCGTGGAAGGCACCGGCGTAGCCCTGAATGCTTACGTTTAGTGTTTCTATAGCAGTGATGGTTTCCATTGGTTTTTACTTGCAAACAAAAAGTGGCCCCGATTTTCATCAGGGCCACTTTTCGCATTGTCTTTCTACAATAGTTTAGCGTCCCTTACCGATTGGGGTAAAAGTAGAAGCTAAAGTAAAAGTAGAAGTGACGATTAATCATGGTATTTCCGTTGTACAAGTTGCTTGCTTGCGCTGCAAACCTACGGCGGGTATCTGGAACAACAAAATGTTGTTTTGGCAAGGGTTGCCATTTGGTTCTTCTCGCTAGTGGAACGATGCGCCCTTCGGGCACACCGCTCCACTAGTGGCTTGTCAAGTTTGAAATTAGCACCAAAGAGGTCTGACCGTCCGGACGCCCGCAGGTCCCTTGCCCTTGTTCGCTGCTTCGCAGCTCGGGGCAAGGGACGCTACGGGGTCCTCGCCCACCCTCGTAGCAGGACCCCGTAGCGTCCCGTGAATCCTGAAGCGAAGCGCAAGGATTGACAGGACCTGCGGGCGTCCGGTTGTCGATTTATGTTAAAACAAACTATTCGTTGAACATCGGCATTAAAAATACTTTTATTAGGTTGTGTGCGTCGCAACACTTAACTTTAGGCCAAACAAAACACACAAGCTATGGCTCCTACCAACTGGTGGCTCACCTTCATTATCGCACTTGTTCCCCTCCTTGTAGGCGCCGTATGGTACGGCCCGCTGTTCGGCAAACTCTGGCAACGCGAATCTGGCGTTACTGACGAGCAGATGGAAAACGCGAACATGGTTAAGATTTTTGGCCTGACTTACCTCTACAGCTTTTTGGTAAGTATGTTCCTCATGATGGTGGTCATTCACCAATTTGGCCTTTCGGGTATGTTCGGGATGCTACCGGAATGGAACGATGCGGGCAGCGTACTTTGGCAAGACCTTAGCTCACTCGACGAAAAGTACGGCATGTTTACCCGTCACCTACACTTCGGCCACGGTGCGCTTCACGGCGGTATGTTTGGTCTGGTGTTTGTTGGAGGCATCATCAGTATCAACGGGCTGTTTGAGCGGAAGAGTTGGAAGTATATGCTGCTGCATACCGGTTACTGGTTTGTTGTGCTTGCGCTGGTTGGTGGCCTGCTTTGCCAGTTCATGAAATTACCCTTACCTATGTAGTCATGAGTTATGGCTACGGAGCCTACCCGCGTGCGCAGCGGATGGGGCTGGTTTTCTTCATCTGTATTCTGGTCCTTACCTATTTATTGGTGGGGTGGAAGGGGGCACTCGGCGGTGAGCCTTCGGGCAAGTTGTTGTCTGAGGTGAAAACATTTATGAGCGTGTCTGCGGCAGAAGAACGGCGAGACTTTCGCCCGCCGCCGGAGCACTTTACTTTTGACCCCAATACTGTTACGGCGGCGGAGTTGCAGCGGCTTGGGCTGAGCGGCAAGCAGGCGGCGGGTTGGCTCAAGTTTAGGGGCAACCGCACCAATGCTTTCCGTAAGGCGGAAGACATCGGTAAGCTGTACGTTTTGAGCGAAGATGATAAGGCGCGGCTCATTCCGCTGGCGCGGGTTATGGTGGCTGCGGAGCGTTATGGTAAGGCCCGCAGGCAGGTGCAAAGTTTTGTTTTTGATCCGAACACCGTCTCTGCGCGGGATTTGGAACGCCTTGGGCTGAGCCCCAAGCAGGCATCCGCATTCATCAACTACCGAAGCAAGGCGAAGTACGGCAGGGCGTTCCGTAAACCGGAGGATATCCGGCGGCTAGGTACGATGAGCGATGCGCAGAAAGACCACCTCGTTGGGCTAGCCAACATCCCACCTGAGGGAGATAAGCCTAGGCCGCCGGCCCAACGCTTCCCCTTCGACCCCAATAAGATTTCGGCGGATAGTTTGGAGTTGCTTGGTTTCCCGGCCTGGCAGGCGCAGTCTCTTGTCCGTTACCGGGGTGATCGGGAGGTTACTTTCCGGAGGCCAACTGATCTTCGGCGGGTCGGAGCATTAGACTCGGCGCTGGTAGAGGAGGTGCTGGCGTTGGTCAACATTGCTCCTTCAACTTCCCCCGCACCTGCGGCCGCGCCCAAAACCTACGCTTACACCTCCAAGCCTCCACCTCCTTCACCTGCGTCGTTCGATATCAATAGCTCGGATACTACCGCTTGGCAATCGCTCCCCGGCATTGGCGCGTACCGCGCCAAGTGCATTGTTCGTTTTCGGGACGCCCTCGGCGGCTTCGCCTCCGTCCGGCAAGTAGCCGAAACCCGTGGGCTGCCAGATTCCACTTTCCAGAATATCGTTGAGTACCTCGCCCCGGGCAAAATCTACCGCCCCATCGCCATCAACCGCGCCAAGTACGAAACCCTAAAAAAACACCCCTACATCAACCGCAACCTCGCCAATTCCATCGTGAAGAACCGAGAAAAATTTGGCCGCTTCAACGGACCCGAAGACCTCTCTCGCCTCCGGCTCATCAATGAAAAGAACAAGGCGAAAATTTTGCCTTACCTGAGTTTTGAGTGAGGGGAACAGTAGTTTAGTTGGGTAGTCATGTAGCCGCTACCGCATGTTATAGGACGACAGCGACTACAACACTACACTACTACGAAGGTCTCCCCGTCCGCAAACTAAGCGCTTCAATGGAAGCATCATGCTTCCTGATTTGGGAGACGAGCATCAGGCTGAGCTTGCCGGAGTTGCAGTAGATGAGGTATTTACCGCCGGGTTTCATCCGTTCGAGGCACTGCCCGAAGGGGTTGCGTTTGGTGAGCCGGACGACGTCTTTGGGGAGCTTGGGTTCGCGTTGCTCATCGAGCATACTGAACACGAGGTCGTAGTTGGGGAGGTCGGCGAGGGTGGCGTCGGTTTCTAAGTCGGCGCGGGTGAGTTGGGCTTTTTGCCAAGGCTCGGGGATGGGTTTGGTGTAGCTTTTGCGGAGTTTCAGGCGGTGCTGGTGGTTGTCTAGGGCGTTGTAGGTGAGGAGTTGGCGGAGGGGCGGCTTACCGATTTGGAGGAGAAAGCACAGGGCTGCGTTGGCTTGCAGCATCGCGATGAGGCCTACGGCGGTGGGGAGCACGCCGACGGTTGCGCAATCGGGTAGGGTAGGGTCTGGGGCGGGGAAGACGTCGCGCAGGTGGATATCGTCGAGGGTTTCGTTGGGGAAAACAGCGAGATAGCCTTCGTATTTGTGGACGGCGGCGTAGACGAGCGGCGTGCCGAGCAGGTGGCACGCATCGCTGACGAGGTGCTTGGTTTGGGCGTGGTCTGAGCATTCCACAACAAGGTCGGCGGCTTCGATGAGAGCTTTAGCGTTGTTGGCTTCCAGGTAGCTTTCGTGGGCGCAGACGCGGGTGCTGGGGTTGAGTAAAGCGCAATGTTGGGCCAACAGCTTTGCTTTGTTATCCGTCGCTCCGGTCTGGAAGAATACCTGCCGGTGGAGGTTCGATTCTTCCGGTTTGTCTCCGTCTACCAGCGTGAGGGTCCCGATGCCGGCCCCCGCCAAGTAGGCGGCTACCGGGCCGCCCAGCCCTCCGCAACCCACGACCAGGACGTGGCTATCCATGAGGCGCTGTTGGCCGGTTTGGCCTATTTCTGGGAGGATGGTTTGGCGTTGGTATCTTAGCATTGGGGTTGGTTGTTGTGTGGATAGCTGTGGCAATCGGAAGATCGCTCGCATCGCGAAGGGCTGAACGTTGCCTACCGGCAAGCGTTCAACCCTTCGCTAAATATGGGACCCTTTCAGGGCCAAACGCCGCCTGCATACAAGAGTGAATACGCTTAAGACTGGCTTAAATTTGACCACCCCTCACTAATCCGCCTGATAATCCGACTTTCCCCCAGTCTTAGAAACCAGCCGCAGATCGGTGATTTCGATCGCGTGGCTCATGGCTTTACACATATCGTAGATGGTGAGGGCGGCTACGGAGGCACCGTGTAGGGCTTCCATCTCAACGCCGGTTCGGCCAGCGGTTTTGACCTTGCATTTAACCTTCATTGCACCTGCGCCCTCGCCCTGAACATCAAACTTGACGGAGGAAATGTCTAGCGCATGGCACAACGGAATCACCGACCAAGTCTGCTTAACGGCCATCGTGCCGGCAATGACCGCCGTCTGGACAACGGAGCCTTTCTTCGTCGAAAAACCATTCGCGCCCAGCTCCGCCATGATCGCTTCGCCGAGTACGACGGTGCATTCGGCTTCCGCAATGCGGGTCGTTACGGCCTTGTCGGCCACATCGACCATTTCCGGTAGGCCGTCTTTGTTGAGGTGTGAAAGCATGTTTGTTTTTTGGCCTGTCAGGGTGTGAAGATTGCCTCTGTTTCTGCTGCAAAAATAGCTCCTAGGGCGGACTTGATGAAGTGTGAGCCATGAACCACTTGCCCTTGTTTTAGTTTTATTTATAAACCAAACGCCTTATGCCCGAACTACCCGAAGTCCACAATTTTAAGCAATATTTTGATGCCGCCGCCATCGGCCAAACCGTCGCCCGGATGGAAATCCACGACGACCGGATCATCCGCAACATGAGCGGCCCCGTTTTTGCCGACGCGATGAAAGGGCGAAAGATCACGGGCTCCATCCGGCGGGGTAAGTACCTTTTTGCCCAGCTAGATAACGACCATGACGTACTTCTCCACTTCGGGATGACGGGCGACTTTACCCTCTACCAAGAGCCCGAAGACCGAGGCCGATTTGAGAAAATGGCCTTCCACTTTACCGATGGCAACATCCTCGGATTTGATGATGCGCGGTTGTTTGGGCGCATCCTTTACCTCGAAGACCGCGAAGCTTACATTCTGGAGAAAAAGCTCGGTCCCGATGCACTTGACCTCGAACTAGGTTATTTTTTGACAAAAATGAAGGGCCGCAAAACCACGCTCAAGGGCGCACTCTTGAACCAGTCTATCGTAGCGGGACTGGGCAACCTTTATGTCGACGACCTTTGCTATCGCCTGCGTCTGCATCCCGCCGCCCGGGTGGTGGACCTCACCGAAGCACAACTCACGGCCGTCTATCATAAAATTGTGGAGATGATGGTCTTCGCCACCGAAAACGCACCGTATTACCGGGATTATCCGGAAAAATGGTTCTGGCACACGTGGCGTAAAGAAGGCGAAACCGACCCGGAAGGAGAAGGAAACGTACAGATCACAAAAGTCGCTGGCCGGACTACTTATTTTGTGGAGGGACGGCAGCAGTTGC
Source organism: uncultured Lewinella sp. (assembly GCA_937949535.1). Classification (GTDB taxonomy): domain Bacteria; phylum Bacteroidota; class Bacteroidia; order Chitinophagales; family Saprospiraceae; genus Neolewinella. Next base: position 13,302 of record CALEDI010000303.1, read on the forward strand.
CGTAATCCGATAAGAAACGCACGCCTCAATCTCCGGATAGTCTTTCAGTGCGGGATGCTTGAAGGTGCAAAACTTCGTCATCCCAATCTTGCTCATCACGGCCTGAGAGGGAAGGTTGATGGCGGGCGCATTGGCGTAGATGGCCTCAAGACCGAGTTCATTGAATCCGAAGTCCAGGCAAGCACGCGCACCTTCGGGCGC
>CALEDI010000304.1 GCA_937949535.1 uncultured Lewinella sp.
GTGAGGTAAAGGCCATTCAACCAACTTCTTCCCTTTTTTTCGCATCTTAGTGGAACACCAAAGCGCCTGACTATGAGATGTTTACTCTTTTTGCTGACTTTTTCTTTTGCTGCGGGTCTTTCGGCCCAAGTCCGGACGGATACGATTTATGACGCTTCGGGGGTGCTGAACCAAATCCGGTACTCGTCCAGTATGGACGTCGATCAAATGAGCAAGGCAGACCGCTTTATGCGTGGAATCCGAGCGGGAGAAACCGTATTTCAGCTAGACAGCATTCAACTCTTCAAGGAAGGCGAAAGCATGACTGTTACGGGGGAGACAATGAAGGGAATCCCTCGCCCAGGTAGACTCCGGGCGGCTTACACGGACCCTGCCGCAGCCGAAGGGATGAAAGAAGCCAAAGCCAATGACCGCTATATACGTACCGACTACGTAGAAGGCCGCGCCGGAATGCGCGTTCGCCGCACAGTCTTACCGGTTGCTACCGGCAAGAGCGTGAAGCACCTCGAACGCCTAGACGACAGCCCCGAAATAGAGTTGATCGAAAACCCAACGGGCGAAGACGGAGACGTAAAGGCCAAAATCTACATCCCCGCTGGCGCAGTGCAGCGCAAACTGGTCCTCGATTTCGGCGACGGTAAGCAGTGGGAAAAGCTCTACACCATCCGTGGGTACCACCTCAACGAAACCGATTTTAAACGGGAAAACGAACTCTCCGAAGCGCAGACTTGGCGCGCCGAAGGCCGAGACTACCTCTACCTCCGCCTCCGCTCTACCGAGAAGCTTCTGTACATCTCCCAGGGCGAAACCCGTTACCAGCCCGTACCCGTTGGGCGGCAACTAGACGAAGTTTACCTCAAAGGCCTCGCTACCGGCAAATACCTGCTGGAGATCATCGACCTAGGCACTAAGCAAAAGCGGTACCACTGGTTGGAGGTATAGGTTGGTTGCTCGGGCTTCAGCCCGCGAAGGTTCGTCAGCCTTAAGGCTGAGCAGCCAATTCCTCAACGTCCTCCTCAGGCTCAAGAACACCGAGACGGAGGTGTCGCGGCTGGTTTGGGGATTGTGGATTAATTCTTTGATACGTTTCTGAAAGATTCTTCAAATTTCGAATAGCGCCCATTTGAAGAGCCCCTCGGAGATGAAGTTTATTCTACCAGATTTGCATCCGCTGCTACCGAATATTAAATCCCCTTGATTTATCGCGAGGAAGAGTATTATGTTTGTAACGACAAGTATTTGGCGTTCCTTAGGCATAAGGTGATGGAAAGAGAGGCGTACCGCTTGTTTATGAGGCGACCCTTAGTAATGTATTGATGATGTTCCACTTATGAAGTATAGTATAACTTTTCTTGTGTTTTTTATTGTAAATGTGCTTCTCGCGGCACAAATTCCTACAGATAATTTATCACTGTATTTGCCTTTTAATGGTAACGCTGTTGATGAGAGTGGGAATCAAAACGATGGAACAACTGGCGGAGTTAGTTTAACATCCGATAGGTTTGGAAATGAGAATTCCGCCTATTTTTTTGATGGGATAGATGACTACATATCCATCGCTAACAACACCTTAAGCCCCACTGTAAATGCTACAATATCATTCTGGTTCTCTCCTACTAATGACTTGACATTTACATCAGGCCATCAAATATTCTTCCAGTCGGATGTTGGAGGGGACAATGTCGGAGACTTTATCATCACTTTCAACAGAACTAACTGCTTTTCATTCCCGTCAACAGGCGATGGAAGGGTAAACGGTGAATTGCAGGGAGATTTCGTAAATAACAACTCAGTAAACTGTTCAGCTTTTGGCTTAACCAGGGTTGCGTCAACTACAGATACCTGGAATTCTGACGAATGGTACAATATCTCAATTGTAATTTCAAATGGTGTTTTGACCATGTATGTTAATGGAGTCTTTGAAAACAGCCATGTGACAACTTCTGCTTTTTTTAGGGAAAACCAAGAAGTTATAATGGGGAGGTACTTCGGGGTGCAGCCAACATCTGCATTTAGCGGTAAAATGGATGATGTCCGAGTCTACAATAGAGCACTTAGCACAAACGAAATCAGTTCGATTTACGAAGCCGTGCTCCCTGTTAACCTTATTTCGTTTACCGCAACACCAAAGCAGAAGCAAGTTCAACTCGACTGGAGCACAAGTAACGAATCTGATAATTCCTTTTTTGAAATACAGCGTTCCCACGATGCCGTTTCTTGGAACGAAATTAGTCGTGTTGATGGTAGTGGCTCAACTGGGCTAGTATCTGTCTATCGTTTTATTGATGTTGAGACAAGCGTGGGTGAAGTTTATTACCGCCTACGTCAGGTTGACTTCGACGGTTCCTCAACGTTTTCTCCCACGATATCGGTTAGCTTTGAACAGCTTAACTTTAGTGCCTTTCCTAATCCAACTCAAGGGTTGCTAACTGTAAATAGTGGCGGAAAAATAACGGTCCATGATTTTACTGGCCGAACGCTATTAACCGCAGATGGGGTAAGTGGTAGTACAACTACTATACTCGACCTGTCCAATCTACGCTCCGGCTTATACTTTGTAAAAACAGAAACTGACGTACAGAAAATACTGAAGCGTTAACAATGTCGTGTTAAATTGGCAGTGTATCGAATGGTGAGGATGAGAAAGTGCTTACCTCCGCCCCCCTACACATGCTGATCCAATAAAACCATATTCCCATCAGGGTCTTTCAGCATCACGCGGCCGGGGCCGGGCTTTACGCCGTCTACGGTAGCGATGAGCTCGATGTTTTTGGCTTGTAGGTCGGCCTGTATTTCTCGGATGTCGGAGAACTCCCCGACGGGCTTTCCGTCTTCGTCCCAGCCGGGGTTGAAGGTCAGGATATTGCCTTCAAACATCCCTTGAAAGATGCCGATGATGGCGTTGCCGTTTTTCATGATGTAAAACCGGCTTTCCGCCGCTCCGGCGTGGACGTTGAAGCCGAGGGCTTCGTAAAATTCGCGAGAAACCTCAAGATCTTTAACGCTGAGGCTGGCGGAGAAGGCTCCTAAATGCATGATGGAAGAGGGTATTTGTTGGAGCGTCAATATACGGTGCGATGCGCCAAAAGTTAGGGTGTATAGCCTGCCTATAAATTAGTCCGCCGACTACCATCAAAACGCGCAGCGTTTTTATAAGCCCCTCCCCCCGTGGGGAGGGGTTTAGCTGCGCTGCTGCCTACGGCGGTGGGGAGGGGGTTTGTGCGCGGAGACAACACACTACAGATTACAACCCTACGCCAAAAACTCACCATTATTCCACCCGGATCTGGCTCCTCCCCGTAAACGGAATCCCATCCGTCGTAATCCCTTCTACCCGAACAGAATACTTTCCCGCCTTATCTCCAGTAAAAAACTCAAGTGAGTTACCGGCTTTTTTAGCTTCCCAAAACAGGGTAGTCCGGTAATCAACCACTTCTTCGTTAGGCGCAACGGAATAGTCTGGGCTGTAAAACTCCCGTGCCTGATAGAAGCCTGGGTGCTCTAGCTGCAGTTTGCCGGGGTTGGGGCGTTCAATTTCTTCCGGCTTTTTGCTGAGCAGCGCGATCACCGTTCCTCGGATGGTGTAGAGCCGAGAAAACTGCCCTTCGAGCACATCAATTACGGCAATATCGTTGGGGTCAATCATGTGTACGGCCGTACTGTCAATCACCCGCCCATCAAGCACAATCACCGGTTTCACCCCGCCCGAGAGCGACCCGATGACCATCCCCGGTTTCCCGCCCTTCATCGTCCTTTGTACAGACGGGACGACGAGGCTGATGAGGTCAAAAATATTATCCTTCCGGAAGCCATCAAACTCAGGGTCGTCTGCCCGGAATTTTTGCGTGCCACCAAAGTAAAACACGCCTTTTTCTTTATAACGGTTCTCAATCTCCTGCTCCCTGATCTGGGCGCGGTTGCGGCCCGAAGTAACCGTCACCTCGGCGAGGTCTACGGAGAGCGAAAACTCGTCTGGCGAGGCGTTCAATTGGTCTTGCCGCACATTGAAGGCGTATTCTTTTAGGGCTTCGATTTGGTAGGTACGCTCTGGTAAGTTGTAGGCCGCATCAAAAGCAAAGGGTGCTGCTTTGAGTTCGTAGATGTCTACGTAGCTGCTGCCCAGTTTGTTGAACTTGCCCTTGGCCCGTTTTTCCTCGTTCTTTTCCTTAAACACATTGGCTTGCAGCATAACCTCCGTCGTATCCGTCAGGTCAAAACCATCGAACCGGAAGAGGCCGTCTTCGCCGGTCGTTAGGTTCACTACACTGAAGTTTTCGGCGGAAAGAATCGAGAGCTGAACGTCGGCTTTCACCGGCGCATCCTTTTCGTACTTCGTCACCTTGCCCGCAAAAGAGAGGTGCTCTTCGGGCGGGTAAGCAATGTCTGGCAAACGCTGGGCCAATACCTCTTGCCAAGAGAATTTGCGCCAGCCGTGGGTCATCAGCAGCAGGTCAAGCAGGGTGTTGGTCTTGGCGTTGTCTTCGGCAAAGTATTGCCCGATATTGTTGATGCGGCCTTTTAGCTCAGACTGGAGCCAGAGGTAATTCTGCACATCAAGCGTAGCGTTGTCTTCCCCCAGCAGGTCGGTATGGTATACGCTGACGGAGAAGTCTGCGCTGTCGAGGTCATACTTTGTATCCGTGGAGAGTTGAAGGTCTACGCGGCTCCGTTTGGGGTAAGCGTCTTCTCCGGTCTCCAAGCTTAGCCGAACGGCCTCGTTGGGGTTTTTATTGAAAGAAAGCCGCTCACAAACCGGGCGGCCCTGCGCGTCGAACAAAGTAAAATGAAGCAAGCCGGAGGGAACGTCTGTTTTGGCAAGGGCAAGTTCATGCTCCTCAATGTTGCCCAGTGTTTCATTCAGGAAAACTTGCCCCCGCACGTGGCCTACCAGCGTAGCGCCTGCAAGTTTTTCGGTCGTATTGGATTTCAGGACAAGCTGAACCTGTTCGGCACTTCGGCTCGTTACCTTAAGCTGGTACCCGCTGGGAAGTGCTGCGGGTAGCGGAAACGTCCGCTCTTTCCCTTCGTAGGTCATCCGCACAGAATACCCGTTGCCCGCGCCAGCGGGAAGTTTTAGCAAACCGATGCCTTCGTGGATGGTCCGGACCGGGCCGGTTACTTCCCCACCGGCGTTCAGCAGTTCGCCGCGCACGGAAATGCTGCGGCCCAGACCGTTCGTCGCCTTAAACGCAAGGGTGTTTTCTAGCCCCGCAACGAGGTAACCGCCTTCGGGGAAGAACTGTACGGAAAAATCTTGAGCGGCGTTTGGCGCAGCAGATGGCGCGCCCCGCAGGTCTAGCAACCGGATGGGTTTCTGGAAGAGGTAGTCTGGCGCGAAGTTGCGCTGGTAGCGGGTATAGGCGCGGAGGGTGTAGGTACCGGTGGTGTCTTTTACCGTGGTCGGGATGTCTAGCGGAGCGCTGCCGTTTTTGGTTTGCAGGATGTAGGTTTTCAAGATTGTCCCGTTGGGGCTAACCCAGTCAGCGTATACCACCGGAGTCCCGACGTAAGCGCGGTGAGTAGCACCATCGCGGACGAAAACCTTGCCCCAAATGGTCTCGCCGGGGGCGTAACACGGCTTGTCGTGGCTGACGTATACTTTCTCGGTACGGAAGCGCTCCAAGTAACTTTCCAGCAGGCCCGCAGGTGCATTTTGGGCGCGGGCGCAGGTGCTGAGGAAGGTTAAAAAGAGCAGGGTAAGGGCGAAGTGTCGCATGGGGTAATGGCTTAGGTTTTAAGCATAGGTTGTGTAATCTGCCTACAAATTAGTCCGCCGACTATCATCAAAACGCGCAGCGTTTTTATAAGCCCCTCCCCCCGTGGGGAGGGGTTTGGGGGAGGGGGTTTGTGCGCGGAGACAATACACTACAGATTACAACCCTAGCTTTAAGCAATAAAGCACACTACTGGAGATTGTTCAAAATCTCCCTAAATCCGCTACCGCTCGTACCCAAACCGCTTCAAGGCATCCTCGTCGTCTCGCCAGTCTTCACGGATTTTGACGTGCAGCTCCAGAAATACCTTCCGTTGCAAAAACTCCTCCATCCGTATCCTCGCCTTAGAGCCGAGTTCCTTGATGGCCTTGCCGCCCTTCCCGATCATGATCGGTTTTTGGCTCTTGCGGGAGACGTAGATCAGGGCGCTGATGCGCGCCAGCTCCTGCCCGTCCTTCGTCTCGCTGTCCTGAAAAGACTCAATGTCGATCTCGACGGAGTAAGGTATCTCCTGGTGGTATTGCTCCAGTATCTGCTCCCGGATGATTTCGGAGACGAAGAAGCGCTCGGAGCGGTCCGTCAGTTGTTCGTCGGGGAAGTACTTCGGCCCTTCGGGCAGTTTTGCTTTGATGGCTTCGAGGAGTTCTGAAACCCCATCGCCTTTGAGGGCGGAGATCATGAACACTTTCTCCGGTTTAACCCATTTCTTGAATTGCTTCTGCAAGGCTTTCAGGTGGGTAGAACTGACGAGGTCGGTCTTGTTCATCACCAAGAAAAGCGGTGCGCGGTTGTGGCGCAGTTTCCCGACCAGCATATCGTCTTCGCTGTACTCTTCTTGGGGGTCGATGAGGTAGATCATCAGGTCCGCGTCCTCGAAGGTGGTGTTCACGTAGCGGTTCATCATCTCCTGCATCTTATAGTGCGGATCTTCGATCACGCCGGGGGTGTCGGAGAAAACAATCTGGAAGTCTTCGCCCGTCACGATGCCGAAGATTCGGTGGCGCGTCGTTTGCGGCTTAGCAGTGATGATGCTCATCCGCTCGCCGATGAGGTTGTTCATTAGGGTAGACTTGCCCGCGTTTGGCCGGCCGATGATGTTTACGAAACCTGATCTGTGCATGGAAGCAAAGATAGTCTTGTAGTCTGGTAGTGCGGTAGTCTTGTAGTTGCTACCGCACTAGGCAGACGTCATATGGCTACCGCATTAGACAACTCTAACACATAAAGCACATAAAAACAAAATCCACAAAAACGATCCCGCACGAGCAAAGCGAGCACCCACGCCTCCCCGTGCGGCAGCGACTACATTGCTACATTACTAACTGACTTTCCCCCAGCAACCAGTTCCGTTCCACTACCAGTTCCGTCTCCCCAACGGTCGTATTCAGCGCGGTTATTTTCTTTTGGTAGGCGTCCTTGGCCATGAAGTCTCGTTGGTGTTTGAGGTTTACGAGTGACTTCGTGAAGCGGGTGTAATTGATGTAGCTCCGCTTGTCTTTGGTACTCATTTTACGGTTTCGGCGCACGTAGAGGCGGAAGGTTTCTAGCAGGTTGAGGGTGTACTCTTGGTCTTGCTGGTCGTAGGCGATGCGGACTTCGAGGATGACGCGGGCGAGGTGGTAGACGACGTCGGAATCGGTAACGGTAACGAGGAGCTGTGCGGCCTCTTCGAGGCGGCCTAGGCTGTAAAGGAATTTGGCTTTGTTGAGGGCATAGGCGTTGTCTCGTCTGGCAGGGGGGAGGCGTTCGCGGTTATCTTCGATGAAGCGTTCTGTCCAGTCAAACTCCTTGGTAGCGGAGCCGAGGGTAACGATGTTTTTGTAGTCGAACTCATTGATTTCGCCTTTCTCGTAGATGATGCCGTTCTGGAGTACGCGGCGGTAGAGGTTCATCAGCTCATTGAGGTACTCGGGCTCTTTACGGACGCGGGAGATACAGTAGTTGCTGGCGAAGATGTAGATGTCTTTCTGGTGCCGGAGGGGAAGTTGCTCGAAGCCTTCGTCTAGGTAGTGCAACATCCGGTCGTAGTGGCTCTTGTCTTCCGGTTCGCGGAGGCTCATCAGTATGTGGTAGTAGGCGTCTATGCTGGGTTCTGCGCCGGAGGCGCGGAGTTCTTTGCCCGTGTCGGAGTCGAGGTAAGCCAAGATGGGGTCTAGGAAAAGTAGGTCGTAATGCGTGCTCAGTAGCATCATATTGGCGGTGAGCTGGCAGGCGTGGCGGAGTTTTTCTACGAGGTAGAAGCGGTCTAGGTGGTTGAGCATTGCCTGCATCTCGCGGGTGTCCGTCCGGTTGGTTTCGCCTTGGAGATAACCATTGATGTTTTTCCACTCGTAGGCGGCGAGGTGGGTGTCTGCGTCGCGGAATTTGTGTTTAGCGACCTTGGTGTCTAGTCGTTTGCCCCGGTTATCGAGCAGTTTGTAGCGGTGGAGTTCCTTGGTACGCTTTAGGGTAAGGACTTCCTCCCGGAAAGCCTCGCTTTGCAGTTGCTCGACGGCCAAAAAACGGTTGATGAGTTTCATCAGGCCGGAGAGTAGATCGTTTAGTTTCTGTCCGGTGCCAGAACCCTTCACTGCATCCTGCGCCCGCGCCTCCTCTAGCTTCGGCTTTGTCTTGCTCAGCTCCTTGAGGATGAAGTCTAGCAGCTTGGAAGTTGCCAGGTGGCGGTTGAAGTAGGGGCTGCGTACGAATTGCCGCAGCCGCTCGCGCTCGCGGCCGTCCATGGCGATGATTTGCCGCACTACTTTTGTGTCTTGCATGGGGCTAAGATAGGCCAGAAGGAGGCAGTAAACCGAACCTGCGGAACGATCAATTTCCGGTTCCGGTTTAGGGTTTTTAGCCTGAGTAGTGCGCGCTGGAGGGGCGCGCTGCTGCCGGAGGTGATGAAGGTATGGGCGGGGCCGCAGGTGCCGAGAGCGTTTTGAGCGAGCAGGCCTCGCTGCCCAAGCAAACGCTCCACCTGCCGAGCCGCCGCCGGAGACGGATCAAGCACCTTCACGGAAGGCCCACAAATGGTAGCAATGTCTTCCCCAACCATCGGGTAATGCGTACACCCCAACACCAACGCATCAATACCGCCAGCAAGCATGGGCGTCAGAATTTCCCTAAGCTTCGCCCTCAGCGGCGGGCTACCCGCCGGCTCCGCCTCGATCAAAGGAACCAACCCAACGCACGCATCTTCAAAGAGGGGCTTGCCCTTCAAATGCTCGTCGCGCAGGGCGAGGTAACGGCCGCTTTTGAGGGTTGCCGCAGTCGCCAACACGCCTACGCCCTTCGCCGCAGCGGCGGGCTTAACGGCTGGCTCCATCCCCACAAAAGGAACCTCCGGGTGCTCCGCCCGCAGTGCATCAATCGCGATGCTCGTCGCCGTATTGCAAGCCACCACGATCATCTTGGCTCCCGCCCCCAGCAAATACCGCGTGATCTTCTGGCTACGCCGCAAAATCTCACCCTCCGACCGAGGGCCGTAGGGCGCGTAGGCGTTGTCGGCTACGTACAAAAACGTCTCCTCCGGCAACAAATCCGCCATCGCTGCCGCGACGGACAAGCCGCCGATGCCAGAATCGAATATGCCTATTGGGGAGTGGGACATGGGGGGGGAGGGGAGGTTGCAGGTTGCAAGTTACAGGTTGCAGGTTGCAATCTGCAACTTGTAAAACCTGCAACTTGCAACTTGCAACCTGTAACCTGTACCTTGCAACTACCATGGAAACACTAGTAGACTACTTCACCACCATCCCTTCTTCTCACCGGAGCCTCATTTTGGTGGGGGGGATTACCATTTTCTGGCTCATCGAGAGTGCCGTACCGCTTTTTGCCAACACCTACGGCAAATGGAAACACGCTGGGGTAAACTTCTTTTTTACCTTCACCACCATCATCGTCAACTTCATCTTGGCCTTTATCTTGGTGAGCGCAAGCGATTGGGTAGTGGCGGCAGACTTCGGCTTGCTGCAATGGATGAACCTACCAACTTGGGCCGTGCTCGTAATCGGTATGCCACTGCTAGACCTGATCGGGGCTTATGCTGCGCACTGGACGGAGCACCGCATTCCCCTGCTTTGGCGCTTTCACCTCATTCACCATACCGATCAGCACATTGACACCACGAGCGCCAACCGCCACCACCCTGGCGAAAGTGTGATTCGTTTTGTATTCACTACCGCTGCTGTGCTCATCGTTGGCGCGCCCATTTGGTTGGTTTTCCTTTACCAGAGCATGAGCGTGGTGCTGTCGCAGTTCAACCACGCCAACATCGTGGTGCCGAAATGGTTAGACACGGTCTTGTCGCCTGTCTTCGTTACGCCAGACATGCACCGCGTCCATCACCACTACCGGATGCCGTACACAGACACGAACTTCGGGAACATCTTCAGCTTCTGGGACCGTTTATTTGGTACCTATTCCGCCGTCGACAACACCAAACTGGTCTACGGCGTAGATACCCACATGGATGCGGCAGACCACTCCAATATCGGCCAGATGTTGAAAATCCCCTTCGTTAAGCGGGAGACGCTGACCTATGACGCTGAGGAGAAGTTGTAGGGCGCGGCCGCAGGATGCAATGAAGGGTTTTCAGAAGTACGGTCTACGGCCGCCAAACCACCAGCCCGCTAGGTACTCGGGGCTCAAACCGTGTGCTCTTGGGCGGCAGGCACTTGCCTGCGCTCACCTCGGCGAAGAAGCTGGCCATCGGTAGGGGGAAGCCGCAGAGGTATACCTCGTTGCCTTGCTGCGCAAAGCTCAATAGGCCGTTTTTTACGCTCGGGGTGGGCTCAAAGCTTATCCGTTGGTTGGCGCGGGAGTCTGCAATTCCGAAAGCTTGGGGTAATACGGCCTCGTCTAACCATTTAGAATCTATCCCTCCGGCTTGGTCTCTCTTTCGGGTAAGCCGGTAGAAGGCGCCTTTGCAGGCCAGCAACCATTCGCCCGGTTGGCTGGGGGCTTGAGGGGCGTTTAGTACTTCGTACTTGAAGAACGGGGCCAAGGCGGGCAAAAGCTCGGCGGGGCTGCGCGCATCTTCGATCACCCTCGTGAAGGCCTCAATCGTTAGCTCATCTCCGCCAATGATGCAGACCGGTACGAAGCCACAACGCTCCTCGCCTCTGGCAGCAAGCCTAGCGTGGGTCTCCGCCCGATGATGGCCATCAGCGATGACCAGCGGGCCGGGTACGGCCAAATCCAGCGGACTATTGGCCATGCGGTAACCATCGTCTCCTATCACCGGATTGCTGTAGGTCCTCAGCTCATAGTCGTTGTTTTGCCCGCAGAAGGTCAGGTACTCGCGGCTTCTCTCGTGGGTTTGGTCTGCTTCGCCCCACCAACCTTTTAGGCTCGGCACGGTCAGCAGTACGGGTTTGCCCAGTGCGCCACCGTCGGCCAATACCAAGCTTTCTTGCCGTTTTAGTCGTGAAATCAAGGTTTTCTCGTGGGGGCGTATCGTTCCGTCCAGAAAAGCAGAAGCGGCAACCAAACCGCAAATCCCTCGGCTGAAAGTAGCCGTCTCTTTGCCCTTTACCCGTATTTCCGCGAAGCCCACATCGGCGGCCAAGGCCAACTCAGGAACAAACCTAACCCCTTCTCGTGTTACAGGAAGCTGACCAAGCACCGAGCCAAAAGGCGGATGGAGGAACGAAGGAAAGGGATGTAAGACTATTGACATGCTGCGGTAGGGTGTGTGCCCACAATGTAACAATACTCGACAAATAAAAGAGAGGCACCACGCAAGCGCGGCACCTCTCCTGAACTAAACCCCAGTTATAAAAATTCTTGAAAACAACCGATGTGCAATCGGCTTCTTACCGCAATATACGGAATATGGACTGTTAAAATTGTTTAGGAGGAAGGGAAAGTAGTGTAGTAACGTGAGGTTTGGATGTCGGACGCTTCGAGGTCCTGAAGCGTACTCAGGACCTCGAAGCGTTTATTTCTGCCGCTTACGAAGTCGAGGTAGAAATAATCCTTTGAGCGTCCGGCGCTGATGGGCAAACTTCACGTTGCATTACTACCTAGCATCCGCAGTAGCCCCAAAGTCAAACAGCAAGCTAAAGCGCAGCGTATTGTCTAGCGGGTTCCGCTGAGCGGAAGTTGGTACGAGGTAGCTGAAGTTGAGGCCGAAAATGTTGTACTTCAGCCCTAGGCCAGTGGTGAGGTAGCGGCGGCCACCCTTGGTGTTGTCTTCATGGAAGTAACCGGCTCGGACGGCGAACTGCTTGTCGTACCAGTACTCCGCACCTACGCTGTAGGTGAACTCGCGCAGCTCTTCGCCAAAACCCTGTGGCGCATCGGAGAGGCTGGAGAAAATACCAGCGATGGGGCTTTGGTCATCAATGGCGTCTTGGTCGCAGTTGATGTCAGTACCATCACAAGGCGTAGGAACAAGTAGTTTGTTGGTCTCTACCGTAATCGTGAACTCGTTGTACTCGTCTAGCTGGAAAGTGTAAGCCGCCCCTACAGCGAGGTTGGCGGGCAGGAAGTCACGAACGGTATCTTGGGTGTAAGTGATCTTCGCACCGATGTTGGTGATGGCTGCGCCGATGGCAAATTTGTTGCGCTTGCCTCCGCCAGTACGGATGTTGTCGTTGCGGTAGGTGAAGCCGAGGTCGGCGGCGAAGGCTTGGCCTGCTTCGAGCACCGTACCGCTCACCTCTTGGCCGCTGGCTAGGTTGGAGTTGATGTACTTACCTGTAAGACTGGCACTGAAACGCTCGGATAGTTTACGGGTGTAGGCTAAGGCGAACTCAAATTCGTTGGGCTTGCCCGTACCGGTGCTTTGGCCATTCACATCGGTGTACTGAATATCACCGAGGCTAAAGTAGCGCAGCGAAGCGCCTACGGCCTGAAACTCATCTAGTTTTTTATACCCACCGAGGTAGGCAAGGTACACATCGTTGAGGCCAAGGGCTTGGAGCCAAGGCGTGTAGGTAGCCCCGAGGGCTACGTCTTGTTCCGCGAAAGCCATACGGCTGGCGTTGTAGTGGATGGAGTTGGCATCTCCCGAAAGGGCCACACCTGCATCACCCATTGCGCCGCCACGGGCATCGGGGTTGATGCGCAAGAATGGAACGGCAGAGACAACGGTATTCACACAAGGCCCGCCGGTGCCAGGGGCTTCAGGCCCGTTGGGGCCTTCTACACAGGCATTCTGTGCGTTAAGGGATAAGGCAAGGCAGCAGACCGCTAGGATACTCAAAGAGTTACGTAAGATTTGTTTCATGTTAGCTTTTGATATTCCGAATATGTTTCCCACCGGGAGGAAGAGAGTTTGTAGATCGGTGGTGTGTAGATAAATCGTCAATTTGAACGACTTGGTACTTATTAAGGCTTTTTTAACGGTTGCTTACCTACGCTTATTTTCGGAGGGATGATTTTATGCGACAGCAAAAATAAGAAATAGTAGAACTCGCCAGTCGAATTCTTTTTCGCCACGGCTAGTAGGGATAATCTTTGCTTGAGCCAGTGATCGTTGAATCGGAGACTTTCTTTGCGTTGGGTAAGCGAAAAAGTTCGCCTGTCGAGTTTGAAACTACCTCCGCTCCCACCGCGAAAACCGGTACGCCAACTCATTCTTTCCCTCCGGCTGGTGGCCTTCGCTCCAGACCTCACGCCATTCCTTGGGGTCGAGCTTGGGGAAGAAGGCGTCGCCGCCTTCAATCTCCGCATCGACGATGGTGAGGTAGACCGTGGAGACCAAGTCTAGGCTTTGTTTGTAGAGTTCTCCGCCGCCGATGATGAAGGCGGTTTCCGCCTCGGCTACGGCAGGGTGGGAGAGTGCATCGTTGAGGCTGTGCTGGACCACAACGCCGGAGGCGGTGAAGAAGGCGTCTCGGGTAAGCACCACATTGGTCCGCTTCGGCAGCGGCCGGCCGATGCTGACGAAGGTTTTGCGGCCCATAATTACGGGGTGGCCGAGCGTCGTTCGCTTAAAGAACTTGAGGTCGGCGGGTAGGTACCAGGGGATCTGGCCTTCTTTGCCGATGGTGCCTTTGCGGTCGGTGGCTACTATGGCGGATAGTTTCATGGGGAAGGGGTAAAGTATGAGGCTGAGTTATTCTTCCTCTTTTTCAAATGCATTGCGCGCAACGGCAAGAACTTTTTGATAGTCAGCGTTTCTATTCAGGATTACGTAAGCATCAAGCGACTCATCTTCTAAGTGAATATATTTTATGCGGTCGATAAGGTTCTGGATAACCTTACGATAGACCCTGAAGCGTTTAGAGTTTTTGCGGTCGTCGTTTTCGACCTACTAACACTAGCCTTAGAGATGACATAGGTGGAATTAAACATCAGGTTGCATACTGATAGGCAGTTGTACGGTTCTCCCATACCTCTTCCTCAGAAATAACACGGAAGCCTTCAATGTGCGATTCAGAAAGATTTACTTGTGCGAAGAGGTTGTCTAAGATTGTAATTCTCTCCTCAAGTGGAGAGATGTGCCGTTTCATCGTTTTCATTAAGTAGAGCGGAGTGGAATCACTCTCAGCAAGTAGTCTTTGTAGTTTCTGAAATTGTTTTGCAGTTTCGTCTCGAAAAGAACGTAGTTGTTTATACTCTACCGAAGTAAGTTTGGAAATGTCAACAAGTTTGAACGTTTCATTAGTAACTGCTATTTCTTTGATCTTGGAACTAACCCAAAAGTCTACAAAGAACCAAACGCCTCTTAACCATGTCATCACCAGAGCATACCGTAATTTGTCGCTAAGTGTAGTTGCTTCCTTAATGTGAGGAAGTATACGCCCCATGCCAGAACTGATTTCAAACAGTCCTTTAGGATATTCTAGTGATTTTGATGGTAGCGCAAACATAGTTAGTCAATTGAGGCTGACACTTTTTCTTTCAACGTTTTTTTAGGTTGTTAAAGTTCAAATGTACGTTGATTTTCCGTCCTAGTCATTACTGCCTAGAACTTAAGTTTAGGAAGTTCCAATCATTACTAACTGGGGAGAGCGCCTCCGGCGCGATTCCTTTGTGTAAGCTCGCGCCGAAGGCGTTCAACCCGGGCCAATACTCGGCAGAATTCTTTTATCCATCATGGTGTACACCGTCTCCTTTGGCACCAAAAGATGCGCAAGGTCATTCCGGTCAACATGGAGTTTTTGCAGTTTTACAAACTCCGTTACGTCGTCGATTCGCTGAATCATTGCTGTGCCAAACTGCTGGAGAATACTGCCCTTCATCCCTATTTGAATGGCTTTTCGGCCTAGTTTCGCGCCGTAGGGATCGTGTGCGGGATCCCATTGCAAACGGACTTCACTTGCTGCCAGTTGTTGCTTCCAGTTCTCATGCGTTTCGTAAACATCGGGTTGGTACGAACTGAAAACGGCGTGGCTCAGAATTCCTTCCCAATCCGTTTTCCGGACCGTGATGGCCAATACCCGCTCTTGGTTTTCTTTGCTCGCCCAGCCGCAGCGGTACATCATCCAGAGGAAATTGGGCTTAATCCAAGACATCCGGTTGTAGCTGAAGGCAGGGCCGCCGAGCTTTTGGTTGGCTACCGCCCAATCAGCGATTTTATTGTTGTAAGCTTGGTAAACAACGATGTTTTCGTCGGTTTGGTAGGCTACGATGTGGCGGCCGGAGGTGGGGAGGCGGTCACGGAAGAAAGCGTAGCCTTCAACTGGCAGGTGTTTTTCAGGTGTCATGTTGTCGTTATATCTAAGTTCAGTAAAACAACGGCTCACTCATCACCAAAGGTTGCAAGTCTCAAAAATCTTCCCCTCCAGCCATTCTCAGGGCGCGTAAACTGGGTTGCCCGCCTCCGGCGAGATTCCAAGCTCGCGCCGGAGGCCTACTGAATATACATAAGTTTACGAAAACAGTTAGGCCCGTAATTTTGCTGCCCAACTCGACAGGCGAACTTTTTCGCCACGTAAAGAACTCGTAATTCCTAAGGTGCAAGACGGTTTGTATAGAACTAAATATGTACCTCATACTGTGAGCGAAAAAGAATTCGACTGGCGAGTTACCACGAAACTCGCCAGTCGAATTCTTTTTTGTCACTGCTTTAAAGGAATAATTTGGTTATTAGAACCAGTGTTTGTCTCTTGATAAGAT
>CALEDI010000305.1 GCA_937949535.1 uncultured Lewinella sp.
CACAAACGCTCCAACAAAGAACACCGCATCGTGCTCTACTTCCGGGCGTACCACTACAAAGGCTCTCCTGAAAGCAAGGAACTGGAAAAATTCGAAAACGTAGAATGGTGGCCGCTCAAAGAACTCCCCAAAAACCTCACGACTACTGTTCGCCACGTCCTGAAGGCATACAACGCAGGGCAATTGTATTCAGATATGGAGAAGAGTTAGTACAGTGTAATTTAAATTTGTCGACTTTTGTGCTGGCGGATTTTATTGGCTGGCAAGGCGGTAAAACCGGAGTTTAGCCGTAGCTAAATGAGGATTTTACCAACGCAGCCAGCCGATAAAAGACGCCGCAGAAAAGGTGATGAAATTTAGATTACACTGTACTAGTTCACTAGTTTTTCACCACCCGGCGCACCGCGCCGTCTATCCGAAGCAGGTAAACTCCCGCCGGAAGCTCAGCGGTATTCAGCACCGCAGACTTCGTCGCGCCAGCAATACTTCGGCTTTGGAGCAAACGACCGTTCATATCGAACAGCTCTAGATTGATGTCTCGGTTGATGGCGACCTCCCAACGGATGCTCAATGCATCAGCCACAGGGTTAGGGAATACCTTCAAGCCCGCATCCAGTACGCTCTGGTTGCGGTTGGAAACAACGGCCCCTTCGAAAATCAGGATGTCGTGGTAAGCAACAGATAGGTAACCTCCGTCGGGTGTAGTAACTACGTAGCCGAAGTCGTCCATCTCTGCATCTCCGTCGGTGTTTTCGTAGAAGAGACCCAACCCGTTGATGTCTGCTTGTCGGAAAACATCCCCCACCACAAGCTCATTGCCGTAGAGTAGTAAGCGGCCGAAGTCTGGTAAATCTGTGAGGGTGTAAACCACGTCTCCGCTACCGAACGCATCGCTGGTGACGCTGAGCTTTTGTTTCAAGACAACGGCACGCTCTAGGGGCGGAACTTCCGTAGCCGTATTGTTGGCCCGGCTAAGCACAGCAGCGTTTACATCAGCACAGAACTCAATGTCCCAGCTAACGATAGAGCCCGCACCGTTTCCGGTTTCACTAACGCTTACTTCTAGTACCCACTCACCGAAAATATCTTCTCCGTTGAAGTCTGCTAGTGCGCCTTTCGGGATGAACACGCGCTCATCGTCTGGTGGGCAGGCTACTTCTAGCGGCGCGTCGTCATCGAAACCAAGGTCTAGGCGGTTGGTCGAGAAGCATTTCTCTTCGTAGAGAACCACCCTCGTTCCGGCTGGGCTAATCAGTGCAAGCGTTAGTTTGGAAACAAAGTTGAAACGGACATTCACGTTCGGCAGGTTCACGTCGCTGATCGTGCCAGACTCCTCAATGAACAAGGCCGAGGTGCGGGTGTAAGATGGCCCACTACCAGGCAGCGGTACATCGTCTACCGTCAAATATGGCGCACAAGAACTGTTGACCGTCCGGAAGCTGTTGGGCGGCGTCCAAGCGCCAGCACCACAAACGTTGGCTGGCCGGACACGCCAGAAATAGAGCGTATTGGCCGCAAAGAATTCTTCGGGTAGGTAGGTGGTTTCTACCAAGCCACCAGAACGTTCAAAAAGAGAAGCATCGCTGAAGGTAGGGGAGGTCGCAATCTCTATTTCGTAGGTGTCGGCGTTTGCAGCCTCGGTCCAGTCAAAGGTAGTTGCCAGAATGACGCCAGTTGTACCTTCTGCGGGTGCCATTGTTGCTAGGTCGCTGTAGTCATTGTCCGTTACGTCAAGCAAAACTGTACGGCGTGCGGTGTCTTGGCCTTCTGCAACAGCAACGATGGTGAACTCTAGCGTGCCGGAGTAACGAACGTTGCTCAGGTCTACGGTAAGGTTACCGTTGTTGCCGGGGGAGAGCGTCTCGTTAGAAAAGTTGGTAACGATGCCTTCCGGCAGGTTGCCCGCATCTACCGAAAAGGAAATCGGAGCGGCAAAGTCAAGAATGCTGCCCGTGTTCAGGCCAATGTTAAGCACATCAGGAAGGCAAACTTCATCATAACGGATAGAGGGCTCTAGGGTGAACGAAGGCACCTCTGGCGCTAATACACGGAAGCTGGTCGTATTGACGTTCAAGAAGATATTGTCGGCGGCCTCTACCATGATGAGGCCTTCGTTGGTGAGTACTCCTTCGGGTACCGTGACGAAGGCACTACCGATGTTGGGGGCGTTCTCTGCCAGCACAACCTCGAAGCTATCGCCTCCGTCGGTAGACATCAGGATGTTGACGCGCTTACAGCTGACGGGTGCCTGATCGGTATTGGCTACGTCCCAAGTAATTTCGCGGTACTCACCTACGCGGAGGTTACCGCCTTCGGGGTTATTCACTACGAATGGGCCAGCCTCTCCAGAGACCTTGAATTTGAGTTCTTTCCAGTCTACTCCGCCAGCTTCTGCGTTGTTGTCTCTCGCGGTTAGGCGGAAGGTCATGTCTCGGGTGTAGGTCGGGAGTACTTCTCCGAGGGTCTGAACGTCATCAACGATGTCTGGTAGGTTGGGGAAGTAGCGTACGTTGCCATCTTCATCGGGGAATAAAGACCGGAAGAGGGGCGCGTTGAGCGAGGGTTCCCGAACGTCTGAAGCGGGGCCGAGGTCAAACTGTTCCCAGTTGTAGGTCAGGCGGTCTCCGTTGACATCCGTCGCGTCGCCTTCGAGGCGGAAGGGGGTGCTGGCGGGGATGGTGAAACCGTCGGTATAATCGAAGCTTACTTCGGGGGTGAAGTTGTCGGTTTCTACAATGGTAGCGCAAGCGGCAGCGCCGGTTACGCGGGTGTAGGTCAGGAATTGCTCTAAGCTGCCTACGTGGTAGTAAGCCTGCTCTCCGCCGATGTTTTGGTTCCCACAGGCTCCGGCGTAAGACATGATGGTGGTTCCGGAGCCTGGCTCCAAGGCGGTTCCGCTGGCCCGTTGGCCTTCGCTGCCGGGGCAGTTGTTCCAGCTGTGGCTTACCGCAAACTGGTGGGCTACTTCGTGCGCCATGATCCGCATGGCCGCGCCTACTACGGAGCCGCCAACACAAGTAACCCCGCGCGTTTTGCTGTTGTCGTTACAGGCTTGGCCACTCACTACACCGCCCACATCTGAACAGCCACCAGTAAGGATGTGGCCAAGGTCATAGGTAGATACCGCCACACCAGCACTATTGAAGGCGGGCAAAACCTGCCCCAGTAGCGCCCCACCCGTGCTAGCGTTCACGAAGGGGTCCGTTCCGGGGTCAAGGAAGATCAGGGTGTCAAGAATGTTGAGCTGCATCCGGATGCCGATCTCGTTTTCAAAGATGGCGTTGATGGTGTTGGCTACCGTGTTGTAGGCTTCCCGAACGGCAGCGTTGGAGCCGCCAACCCGCTGAGCAAACTCTCCGGTGTTGGTTATGATGAGGTCGTAGATACGCAGCTCTCGGGCTTCGTTTCCTACCTTTAAAACGTTCCCTGCACCTGCGGCCGCGCCCCGCTCCAACATCTCCTCACTGAGCTCAATGTTGGTATAGTCGGGCATGTTGTTGTCGTCGTAGCCGCAAGACATTTCGCCCTCATCCTCGGCCACCATGGCCATGAAGTCGGAGTAGTTGGAAACGCGGTAAACGCCCTCGTTGTCTTCCATCGGCTCAATCACGAAATAGCCCTCTGGGCCGCGCAATACGGCAGACATTTTACCCGGCGAGGTAGCCATCCGGCCAGCGCCCCAAGGCCCCGCCACGCGGTAACCGCCCAGTTCGGCATCGTCTACCATCGGGCTGTCGTACACCATGAAGTCCGCAAACGCGCCGCTAGGAAGCGGAAGGCGAACGCTTGTATTGCTTTTAATTCCCTGAAACTCCGGCGGGGCATGCTTGAGTTCGTCGCGCAACAAGGCCATGTCTACCGTAACGGTTTTCACGTCCTGAATGTCGGCAGTTACGGCCACTGAGCCGTTAAACTGGAAGGGAGAGGTCTGGGCCGTAAGGCCAATCGTGGCAAAAAAAGCCAGCGCAATAGATAGCAGTCTTATCATGAGTAGGTTTATACTTGGCCGACAAAGATACAAATTGGTTATGGGAGGTTAGCGTCGTCTGGATTGCGTTAATAGTAATGTAGTCGCTACCGCACAAGATAGTTTGGATGCTCGCGTTACAGCGCTGCCGCATTAGATAGCCTTAACACATAAAGCACATAGAAACAAAAACCACAAAAAATGAGCCCGCACGAGCGAAGCGAGCATCCCCTCCTGCCAAATGCGGTAGCGACTACATTATTACAACACTACATTATTAGTACTTCGCCGCCTTCCTTCCCGGCAAGCTCCCTTGAATAAAGTCCCTAACATGATCGTTCGCGTTTTTCAGGTCTTCCCGCCGCAGGTACATCATGTGGCCGGAGTAGTAGCCTTTGAAGCTCAGGCGGTCCTTCATCCGGCCGCTGGGGTCTAGGTGCCAGAGGTTGTATTTGGCATCGTAGTAATTGGTTGCGCCGTCGAAGTAGCCCGACTGGATCATTACGTTCAGGTAAGGGTTCATCGCCATCGCCTTGCGGAGGTTGGGGCCGGTGTTGTCTCCGCTACGGTCCCAGGGGCGAACAGGGCCGAACATATTGTACTGGAGGTCGGTCTTGAAGTTCAGCTCTTCGCGGAGGTAGTAATTGATGGCGGGCGTGAAGGAGTGGAGCCAACTGGTGAGTTCGGAGTTGTAGTCTGGGCGGTCTCCGCTGGCCATTCCGTCGATGCCGGTGTAGCGAGAGTCTAACCGCCCGACGGTGAAGTTGCCCCGCTCGTTGCCCCGCAATAAGTGTTTCCAGAAATAGCTGGTTGCGGGCGTTAAGTTGTTGTCCAGCCATTCCTGCTGGCTGAGACCGGAAAGCCTAGCGGCTTTCTCGGCAATAGCTACCCGCTCGTCTACGCTCAACGAAGCCCCACGCGCCAGGGCGGGCAGCAGCTCATTTTGGGTAAAGGCCTCGGCCTCGGGCAGGATGTCTACGAGGTCTTTACTTTGCAAATCCGTTGGCAGTTGTTTGTGGTACCAAGCGGCTGCGGTGAAGTAGGGTAGGCGGTTGGCGGCCTTCACGATGCCGCTGCGCTCAATGCCGATGTCGGTTGGCGAAACGAGGATAACGCCGTTGAGGTACATCCATTTACGCTCTTGCAGTTCCAGCGCTAGGCCAGATACGCGGGTGGTGCCGTAGCTTTCGCCGATCAGGAATTTGGGGCTGCGCCAGCGGTTGTTGCGGCTTACGAAGTTGCTCAGCCAGTCGGCCAAGTAGGTTACATCTTGGCGCACGCCGAAGAACTGCTCGCGGTCGGCCCCTTCTACCATGCGGCTGAAGCCGGTATTGACGGGGTTTACGTACACGATGTCGGCTACGTCGAGCACCGAGTAGGGGTTGTCGCTCACGCCGTAAGGCTGTACGGGGAAGCCTTCTTCATCGATGTTCAACACCTTGGGGCCGGTGTAGGCGAGGTGCATCCAGACGGAGCCCGAGCCTGGGCCACCGTTGAAACTGATGAGCAGCGGGCGGTTTGGGTCGTCTACGTCGGTACGGACGTAGTAGGTGTAGTGCAGGCCAGCAACCACCTCGTTTTTGGCGTTGTATACTGGCTGCACACCGATGGTGGCTTCGTAGGGCACTGCCTTCCCGTTGATCTTTACGGAGTTGCGGCTCGTCTGTTTCATGTCCATGTTCAGCTCCCGCGTCAGGGGGGCGTCCTTCATCATCTTTTCTTGGGCGAGGGCGCAGGTGCTGAGGAGGGCTATTAGGAGCAGGGTGAGGAGGGAGGTCGGTCTCATGTGGTATGTGGTTTGGTTTGTGGACGGGTAAGATAAGACAGCCTGGGCGTTCGCTACGACAAACTAACCGGACCTTGACCAGGCACCACCAAAATATCAGAAATTCTATTTCATGCGGCCGACGTGATTATCGTCTTTTCCCCAAAGCGTTACGCGCTCATCGGGCACTAGGAAGAGGGAGTCAGTGGGCATCACCTCGAAGGCGTTATACCAGGAGTTTAAGTTTCGTACAATTCCATTTACCCTGTATCTTCCGGGCGGGTGGCCAGCGTTCAGCGCCTGGTTGCGCAACGACTGGCTGGTGATGATGGAGCGGTTTTGCTGGGCCGCAGATAGGAAGTATCGTTGCTGACCGGTGAATCCATCCATAAGGGTGTCGACGGTTCTGGTGGTCGCATCGTCGTGCATAAGATAGGCCTGATACGCAACCGAAGTTCCGGTAAGATCTCCGACAATCTCCCCGATCATCTGATTGGAATTCAGATAAACACCTTTAACCGCCTCAAAACCGCTAAACTGATTGATCAACGACTGTGTTTTTTCTTCATACAACCTGCGCGTTTCCGCAGTCCACCATTCCCGTAACCGCCCCTGACTGTCAAACCGGGAGCCCTGATCGTCCAGTGCATGTCCGAATTCATGCCCGATGATCAACCCGACCCCTCCGTAATTCACCGCCAGATCGGCAAGGGGGTCAAAAAATGGCGGCTGGAGAAATCCGGCTGATATGAATATTTTATTATACTGCTGATGGTAGCCCATGCCTACCCTGTGGGGGTACATGTTCCAATCACCAAACCGAGAAATTGGTTGGCCGATGCGGCCATGGCTGTATTTCCATCGCTGTTCCAGTGCTTGTTTCCTGTTCGCCACCGGATCGTTCGCATTTACGGTGAGGCTCGACCAATCCGGTCCAATCTGCGGAGTGCCGATTTCAATTAGAATGGTCTCAATCTTAGCTAAAGCTTCCAACCTGGTTTTCTCATCCATCCATTCCGTTTCCTTAACTTTTCGTCGAAATACTTCTCGGATGTATTCGGTCATCGTCGCTATTTTGCCGATAGTCTCTTCCTTCAATTGAGCATCTGCATAGAGGCGTCCGATATCGTCACCGATGTAACGTTCTACAAATCGTAAGGCCCGTTGGGGCAACGAATCCCTTTCTTCGACACCTCGCAGTGTTTCATCATAAAACGAAAATTCGGCATCCCCAAATTCATCAGGGAGCAATTGAGCATGGCTGTCGACCCAGTGATAAAGGAAGTAAGACTTCCAATACTCCACTGGAATAGTCGGAAACATTGCGGCGCTTTCAGTAATGGCCCCGACGCCGACATTGACGTACTGAAGGGCATTCAATCCCCTTGCTTCAAAAAATGCCCGCCAGGGGAAACCAGGGGCTTTTGCTTCCAGTTCCGTAAAACTGATTTTATTAAAATTCGAACCGGCATCCCGGAGTTGAGCAAGGTCCCACATCAGGGCAGCATACTTTGTCTCGAGTTCCAGAACCTGTTCGGCTCTTTCCGTAGGGTTCTCAATTCCCGCTTTCGTGAACAACGACGCTATATATTTTAAATAGCTTTCCCTCTGCCCTGGATAGTCTCCTTTGTCGCTGAAATAGTGCTCCTGACTGGGAAGCCCTAAACCGGTAGTTCGGTACTGGGCAACGGACAACACATATCCTCCTTCCATGTCTTCAGGAGGTTGAACCAACAGATTGAAAATGCTCGCGGCCCTGACGTCCCCCATGAAGCGGGCAACATCAACGTGGGAATCCAGCGAAAGAATTTCGTTCAAATCATCTCGAATCGGCTCAACACCGCGCGCGTTGATGGTGTCTCTGGATAAATAGCTCTGATAAAACCCCGCCACTCTTTCTTCACGCTCACTGTTCTCCGATTCACTCATTAGGGCATTCTCGATCAGTTCGTCTATTTCATCGTTGATCTTTAGCTGTACGGCCCAAGGCGCATTAAAATAGGTGAACCCGACGGGGAAGGTCGAAGCGTCTATCCATCCATCGTTCACAAATTGGTAGAAATCGTTTCCCGGGAGAAGGCTTGAACTAATTTGATTTGTTTCGATACCCCAGTTACCGTATGCCGGTCGCACTGGCTTAGTATTTGCTGAAGATGAATATTGCTCCGATGGCTCATTGATACAAGTTGCTAGGAGCAAAAAAATACTGGCTGCCAGCAGTGGTGCAGAAAAATGATTGGTTCTCAATGTTTTGGAATTTATTGATTTGGCGTTCCTTAAGGATTATTTGGGATATAAGATGGGCGCGGCCGCAGGTGCAAGCGGAGCTTATGGAAAGCAAAGGCAATAGGAGGCACCGGACGGGCTTTAGCCTGCCGTCCCAACTTGCCCCGCACCTGCGGTCGCGCCAAAAAAAATCAGCGATATAAAAGTGATTTACTTAATCACTAGGTTTCCACTGATCGACCTAAGCTCCATGTAAGGCCCACCATTGCCGACAATTGCCGTACCTCTTGAGCCAAGTGAGGAACCTTCACGTCCTTTCTTCTTCGCCGGGAAGCTGGAAATGAGTTTGCCACTGATACTGCTGTAGGCAACCTCGGCCCCGAAATCCCGATCCACCACATCTACAGTCACACTGCCGGAAGTTGAGATAAAGGAAGTGGAAGTAGAGGGGTTTTCCAGAAGGCTTACATCGATTTTACCGCTAATGGTAAATACTTCTTTTACGCCCGTTACGTCCCGCATATAAATACTATTGCTTACGTGCCGGGCTATAATCGACTTGCTACGGGTTTCATTGACCACAATATCACCTCCGTTAATGCTGGACAGCTCCAGGCTCATTGCGCGTGGAACCTGAATATGGTACGACATTGAATATTGGTAGTAATGGCAGTTTTTGCCCCCGCAGTTTTCGAGCTCGAAGTCTTGCGATGATTCATCTACAGTGGTGAACGGCGCGTCGAGGTACAGGAAAAGGCCGTCGTTTGCCTCACTAGCCCCAAGTTGGATTTCTCGAATACCGTCTCGCAGGTCTTTATCGTTGTTTGCCCTGATGGTCTTCTCCACCATTACCTTAACCGTATTGCCATCGTAGCCATCCACCTTGATTTCTCCGGTAACGTTGTGTACCGTTAGTAGTTTTTCTATTGAACTATTAACGTTGCCCAGGTCAAATTCCCGAGTAATGGTTTCGGTATGGACTTTCCCGCCATCCTTTTTCGGAATAGGCATGGCGCCTTTGCCATTTATAGCAGCTTGTTCGGCTATTTCTGAAGGTTTGTAAACATCGTTGTCGGCAGTGGTAGTTGAGGCAACCTGCTCCCCAACGGGAGCAATCTGCCGGGCATTCATCGTAATCACAGAAAGCAGCAGGAAAGGGAGCAGCAGGAGGTACTTCCAGCTGGAGCGAGCACTTGATTTTTTAATATTCATCATGGTTACACGTTTTTTAAGGAAGGATTCATTGTAATTAGTGGTGAGGTTGAGCCCGTATTGAGGGACGGAGACCTTGACGAGGCTCAATTGGTAGGAGGTACGGCTGTTGCCGGCTTTTAGCATTTCTGCATCCGTCAGGTATTCCAAGTTTTTAGCAATAGCTGACCGCAACAGCCAAGCAAAAGGATTAAACCAAAAGATGATGACCACCAGCTCTGCCAGTAATTTGTCTAAGGTATGCCCTTGGTTGACGTGGAGTTTTTCGTGGGCCAGGATCTGCTCGAAGGTCTCTCCGTCGTACTTCGTCGGGTTGATGAAGATCCAGTTGCCGAAGGAGAAAGGAGGGGTGTCGTCCTTCATTTCGTAGATCGTCGCCCCGTCATCTTTGATGAATTCGAGGCCACGCCGTTTTCGCAGAACGATCAGCAGCTGAATCAGAAAGGCAATCGTGAAAACAACCACGCCTAAAAAATAGCCCATCACTAGAAGACTACTCCGGCTTAAGTATCCAATTGGAGTAGTTTGGACAGCGGGAATTGCCCCCTTTGTGTCTGTAGTTGCCGTTGGTTCTGGCACTGGTGAAACAACCGCTGCATCAGTGGCTTCTCTTTCCGAGGTGGTTCCCAAAGGAGCCGGGATAACGGGAAGTGAGAACACCGGTGCATTCGCTGAACGCAGTGATAATTCCGCCGGAACCTTCAGCAAAGGGAGTAGTACAGCTGTCAGTAAACTACCGACCAGAATCCACCGATTCAGGCCAAAGAACGTTTCTTTACGAAGTAGCAACCAGTAAAAAAGGTACATACCGGCCAGTAGGATGGAAACATGGATCAGGTAATTCATTACTTCTTGTTTTTGATCATTTTTAAAATGGCCTCCAGCTCGTCTAAACTAACTTTTTCCTCGCTGGCAAAGTGCGAAATCAACTTGGTTACAGAGCTTCCGAAGTACTTGTCGACCACATCGTCGACCTCCATGGCCGTATATTCTTCCTGGCTGATGACGGGGAAGTATTGGTGGGTTCTTCCAAAGGCCTTGTGGCCAACAAACCCTTTTTTAACCAGGATACGCACCATGGTTGAGATCGAATTGACGTGCGGCTTAGGCTCCGGAAACTCCTCGACGATTTCCTTAACGAAGGCCCGTTCTAGGCGCCAGAGGATCAGCATTATTTGCTCTTCGCGAGCGGCAAGTTTCTGCATGTTTAACTAATTGATTAGTTGGCGGCGGTAAAGATATAACTAATTGATTAGTTTTACAACTAATTGGTTAGTTTGATGAAGTATTGATGACTTTTGGGCGCGGCCGGCAGGTGCAAAGGAGGGGCAGAGTGCGTGTTAAACAAAGAGAATAACGGCCTAAATAACCTCGCCAGCCGCTCCTCATCACTCCCACAACCCCACCAACGCAAACCCTTCTGCCTCAAACACACCTTTATCACTAAGCTTCAATTCCGGAATCACCAGCAGCGCCAAGAAGGATAGCGTCATAAACGGCGCGTTCAGCCCGCAGCGGAGTTTGCGGCGGGCAAAACCGGTAAGTGCTTCGTAGCGCGCGGCTACCTTGGGGCCGGTATCATTACTCATGATGCCCGCAACGGGGAGGGGCAAAACCTCCAGGTGCTCATCGCGCCCAGCGGCGATGCCGCCGCGCTCAGCAATCACGGCGTTGGCAACGCGGCAGATGGCCGCGTCGTCCACGCCGACGACGACGATGTTGTGGCTGTCGTGCGCAACGGAGCTGGCGATGGCACCGCGCTCTAGCTTCATCCCGGTTACGAACCCAACGGCTGGCGGTGCGTCTTCGTAACGGTTGATGACGGCGATCTTCAGCAGGTCGCGCTCTGGGGCGGCAACGGGGCGGCCAGCTGCATCGAGCGTAGGCTTCATCAGTTTTTTGCCCGTCACCAGCTCTCCGTCGAAAACTTCGATGACGCGGAGTAGCGCGCCCTCCGGGCCGCGCGGCGCGGCAAAGTCTGTGGGCACTTTCGGTTGGCAGTTGAACCGATTGATGGGCTCCTGCCGGAAGTCTGGCATATTATGATGGCCCGCCTCTCCAACCATCTGGCCCTTGATGTACGTCGTCATCACCGCCATGTTACGAAGGTCGTCTACCTGGATGAAGTCCGCTCGGTCTCCTACCCGCAACTGCCCGATGTTTAGCCCGTAGTGTTCTACGGGGTTACGGCAGGCGATGGTGAGTACATCGAACAAATCATACCCTTGCTTGATGGCCCGCTGCACAAGGAGGTTGATGTGGCCCGCCATGAGGTCGTCTGGGTGGCTATCATCGGTACAGAACATCAACTTGTCGGGAGTTTCACCGATCAGTTCGTGGAGCGCGTTGTAGTTTTTTGCTGCGGAGCCTTCACGGATGAGGATTTTCATGCCGGCGGCGAGTTTGTCTCGGGCTTCTGCGGCGGAGGTGCATTCGTGATCGGTGGTGATGCCAGCTTGGGCGTAGGCAGCGGCGGCTTCGCCGCGCAAGCCGGGAGCGTGGCCATCTACCGCCTTACCGCGCTCGATGGCGGCAGATATTTTGGCGAGCATCTCCTCGTCTCCGTTCAAGACGGCAGGGTAGTTCATCACCTCGCTAAGGTACAGGATGTCGTCTCGGTCTAGCAGTTCAATAATTTCTTCAACCCCGATGACGGCACCTGCGGTCTCAAAAGTGGTGGCAGGCACACAGCTTGGCGCGCCGAAGTTGATGCTGAGTGGCGTATGCTTTGCGTTCTCCAACATATACTTCACGCCCTCAATACCAAGCACGTTCGCAATCTCATGCGGGTCGGAAACCGTAGCCACCGTACCGTGCATAACGGCTAACTTAGCAAACTCCACCGGCAAAAGCATAGAGCTTTCAATGTGAACATGCGCATCTACAAAACCGGGCAGAATGAACCAGCCACGCGCGTCTCGCGTAGGATCTTTCTCAATGGCTTCGATGTAGCCTCCTGTGTTGATGGTGATGATGGCACCGTAGATGGTGCGGGTGTCTAGGTCTACTAGGCGGCCTTTTATTTGTTGCATGAGGGGGAGTGGTGTGGACTACAAAGCATCTCCCCGAAGTTCCCGGTATTTCTTCCGCGCCTCAACGGCGAGAATACTGCCGCTGTAGTCGATGAAGAGGGTTTCGTAAAGTTCCTTTGCTTTCTCTTTGTCAGCGAGTTGGTTTTCGTAGAGCCCAGCCAGTTTCCATAGGCTATTGTCTAGGCGGATGCTTTCAGGGTAAGTATCCAGAATAGATTGGTAGGCGGCTACGGCTTCGTCGTAGCGGCGCAGCTTGACGTAGATGTCGGCTTTGAGGTAAACAATGTCGTCTTCTAGCTCGTGGCCGGGGAAGTTGGTCTTCAGTTCATCCAGTTTGCTGAAGGCATCCTCAAACTTATTTTGGAAAACGAGCAGCTCGGCGTCGGCATAGGTTTGTAGGGCTACGGCGCTGGTGTCTAGCCCGAGGTTGTCCATAATGAAGACAGATAGGTCTAGGGCATCGTTAGCGATCAGGCGAGAGGTAGAGGCTTTTAGGACATCAAACTGAGACTGGGCCCACTCGAAATCTCCTCGGAAGTAGCTCAGGCGTGCATTCCGAAAACGCGCTTCGTGGCCGAGGAGGTCTTCCTTGAATTTCTTGTCTACTTGGCTGTAGAGCAAAGTAGACTCCCAGACTTCGCCCTGCATCAGGTAGTAATCGGCTAGAGAGATTTTGGCTTGGGCTTGCACTTTGTTCTTCACCCCTTTAGTTTCTACTACGGAACTGAGCAGAGATATGGCTTTGTCGAGGTCGTTGAGGTAAATGGCTTCCAACTCGGCGAGCTGCATCATGATCCGAGCGGAGGCTGAGTTGGTTCCAAACTCTTCTAGGAACTCCTCGTAGGCCGTTTCCAGAATGAGGAGGTCTTCGCGGGTGTAGTCATACCCATCCGTGATGGCACGGCGCCGGGTCAGGAGGCCCTCGCGCTTAGCCTCGAGGTAGAGGCCACCAGCGGGGCTTTTGTTTTCCGTGATGTAGTCAAAGGCCGCGATGGCGGTCTCGTAATCTTGGACGTTGGCCGCCATGCGGCCAATCCCGAATACGCGCTCGCCTTCTTCATCCAAGCGTTTGTCTAGGGCGCGGGCTTGGCGCAGGGCAGACTTATAATCTTTGCGCTGAATGAATACCCACGCTAGCATCTCTGGGTAGGTAGGGTCTTTATCTCCGGCTTCCTGAATCCGGGCGTAGAGCTGCTTCTGGGCTTCCAGCAAGCCCTCTTTGCCCAAGTAACGCTGAAAGTAGGTCTTAATTTGGCGCTCCCGTTTCGGTTGGTCTCTGACCGCATCGAGGTAGTTGCTAATCATCGCTTCAGTGTCTCCCTTACGCCGGTAAAGGTCTCCGAGGTTGTAACTGAAAACACCCTTTTTCTTCAGCAGCTCGCTCCCTTTTTCGTACACTTTAATCGCGTATTCGTATTTGGTCATCCCGGTGAAGGCATTGGCCAACTGGGTGATTCGGTACTGGTCTGTGGGCAGTTCTTCAACGGCCTTCAAGTACTGCTTCTTAGCTCCTTCTTCGTCAAACTTCTCTTCCAATAGTTGGCCGTACTTCACGTATAACGAAACCTCTTCGGGCTTTTTCCGTAGTTGCTTTTTTAGCGCACTCTCCGCTTCATCGTATTTCTGTAACTGGAGGAGGCTAGTAATGTACCGATCAAAGTAAAAGCTGTTTCCGGGTTTACTCTTAGCGAGCACGAGGTAAAGCTCAGCAGATTTTTCGTACTCACCGTCGCGGTAGTACTGCTGAGCCAGCTGGTTGTTTTGAGCAGAGACTAAGGCCGTAGTGAAAAGGAAAAGTGATAGTAATAACCAACGCATAATGCTGTTCATTGGGGGAGGATTCTGAAAGAAAAGAACATAAAGCTAACGAAATTATACCAGTGGTAGTTGCCCTCGGGACGAGTTGCCCTCGGAGCGAGTTGCCCTCGGAGCGAGACGGGAGTGAATAACCTCCGGCAACGAACCAACTTCGCCACCACAGACGACGCACGACAGCCTCACAGCCGGAGATCGTTCAGTTACAAAAAAAGCCGATGAAGTTCCTTTAGGAACAACATCGGCTTTTCTGTTGATGAAAAGGGCATAGCCCTTTCTACTCAAGCTTGAACTTCACAGGGAGGTTGAACTGAACGCGAACGTTCCGTCCGCCTTGCTTACCTGGGCTCCACTTGAGGCCCTTGGTATTCATGAGTTCAACTACGCGGAGGGCTTCTTCACCGGTTTTTGCACCGGGGTTACGCACTACCTTGGCATCGGTTACCGAACCATCTTTCTCCACAACGAAGGAGACAACGGCCATACCTTCAACACCGTTCTCACGGGCAATGGCGGGGTACTTGATGTTACCGTAGATGAATTCAAGCATCTTCTTATCAGCACACGCTTTCTTTTCAGCGTAGCTGCCCAAGTCATCACAACCGGGGAAGAGCGGCATTTGCTCTACTACCTTGAAGATCTCTTCGACCTTCGGCTTCGGTGGTGGTGGCGGTGGCGGTGGGGGGGGAGGCGGAGCTGCTTCCTCAACCACTTCCGGCGGAGCTTCCATCACGGTTTCTTCGTCGATGGACGTATCCTCGAACTCCGGTGGGTCTTCTTCGATGAGTTCCTCTTCCGGCACCTCCTCAATTACGGGTGGTGGTGGCGGTGGAGGTGGGGGCGGCGGCTCGGCCGTCCGTGGTGGCTCCATCTCGATTTCTTCATCGAGTTCGAGGGCGCCATCGGGGATGTAAATCTCCTTGGCGTACTGCGTCCAACCAAAAGCAAGTAGGGAAAGACCTACCGCCAAGGCGAGACCAAAGTTAAAGAAGGTAGAGCTAAGGCTGAAAACATCGAGACGCTCATACTTCGCCCGGTTGGCTAGGTATGATTTGTTCGCGTTATCATCCTCCTGGTATTCACCCTGGAGCGCTTTTTCTGTCCGCTTGCTGTACACGTTCTTCATAAAGAAGATCATGACGATGAAGAGTACCAGAATAGCCGCCAAGGTTCCTGCCAGTGCACCTCCGGAAAGTGAGATGTCAACTAGAAACATGACTATTGAGTTTATAAAAGTTATTCGTAGAGACCCACCGCCGTTGCGGAGGTCTTTTTTCTGAGTAGTGTGAACAGGTAGTAAAGCAAACCTCCGAGGATGGCACCCAGTAAATTGGCGACCATGTCTACGGGGTCAAACTGCCGGCCCGTTCCGCTTATGCCTTGTAAAATTTCCATCAATACGCCATAGCTGGCTGCAATGAAAACTGCGTAAAGTACCGCCCGTTTTGTTCGGCTTTGCGTTAAGCTCACCGACAATAATAGGGCAAAAACACCGTAAGCACCAAAGTGAGCGACCTTATCGGGCGAAAAAAGTGAAAACCAATCGGGAACCGATGGTAAATTTCCGCCAGGAAGAAGGCTCGCAACCAAAAGCAATAAGGCGTAAACTGCTGACGCAAACCGTTGTATGCGTTGCTTACGGGGGGAAGATGTTGTTTCCGATGTTTTTGGTGTGTGGTCCAAAAAAAATTATCCGATTAGCTCTTGGTACTGCGCTGCGGAGAGCAAGCCCTCACGATCAGCGGCATCAGCCAGTTCAACTTTTATGATCCAACCCTTACCGTAAGGATCTTCGTTTACGAGCGTTGGGTTGTCGCCTTCGTTTTCGTCCAGCTCGCTGTTAAACTCAATGATTTTGCCCGCCAACGGCAGGAAAAGATCACTGGTTGTCTTCACCGCTTCAACGGTTCCGAAGATTTCGTTGCGGTCAAGGTCTTCGCCAACGGTTTCTACCTCGACGTATACTAGCTCGTCTAGGGCGTCTTGCGCGAAGTCTGTGATGCCAATGGTCGCAACGTTGCCCTCAATCAGGACCCATTCGTGTTCTTCGGTGTAGAAGAGGTTTGCTGGTACGTTCATGCTTAAGCTTTTAGTTGTTCTTTGATCCAGTCGCTGGTTACCGACTTTGGCCGTTCTAGCGGCATACCGAGCGCGCGCGTCCAGATGCCAGCGGCGAGGACACCAAGACCACGGCTTACCCCAAAGAGTACGGTATAGAAGCTGTACTCGCTAAAGCCGTAGTGTACAAGCAGTGCGCCGGAGTGTGCGTCTACGTTCGGCCAAGGGTTTTTCACCTTGCCGAGGGCTTCGAGCATCGGAGGAACAACGTCGAAAATCTTCCAGACGGTTTCAATCAGTTCACTGTCTTTGATGTATTCCTCGGCGAAACGACGCTGTGCGGTAAAACGCGGATCGGGCTCGCGCAGTACGGCGTGGCCGTAGCCGGGGATGACCTTGCGGGCATCCAGCGTATCCTGTACGTACTGCTGGATTTGTTCTTTGGTCGGCGTCTTGGTACCGAGTTTTTCGATCATCTCGAAGATCCACTTGATGACCTCCTGGTTGGCGAGGCCATGGAGTGGGCCGGCCAACGAGTTCATACCAGCAGCGAAGGCGCGGTAAGGGTCGGCTAGGGTAGAGCCAACGAGGTTTACCGTGTGGGCGGAGGCGTTGCCGCCTTCGTGGTCGGCGTGGATGGTGAGGTAGAGGCGCATCAGGCTGCGGAAGTCCTCGTTGTCGTTACCCAACATGTGGGCGAAGTTGGCCGACCAGTCTAGGCTCTTGTCTGCGGGGATGTGGTCGCCGTTCTTGAAGGTGCGGCGGTAGATGTAAGCAGCTACGCGGGGTAAGCGGGCGATGAGGTTCATGCTGTCTTCATAGACGGCATCCCAGTGGTCTGTCTTAGGCATCCCCTCTGAGTAACGACGGCTGAAAACACTGTCTGACTGCATCGCCATAATACCGATCGTGAACTGCGTCATCGGGTGGGTGTCTGCGGGGAGGCTGTCTAGGGTAGTATATACCTGCTGGGGCACTTCGGCGCGGCTCTGCCAGTCTTTGGTAAGGGCGTTCACTTCTGCTTCGGTCGGGATGTCTCCGGTCAGCATCAACCAAAATAGGCCTTCTGGGAGAGGTTCGCCCTGCGGGCCGCTAGGGAGTAGCTTCTTGATTTCAGGTATAGAGTAACCACGAAAACGGATGCCTTCTTGCGCATCGAGCTGGCTGGTTTCCCAAACCATCATTTTTATACCACGAGCACCACCGGTGATTTGGCTTAGTTTTACTTCGCCCATCACGGTATCTCCGTGTTCCTTACTTATCGCGCGGAGTTCTTTGTAGAGTTTGAGGGCTTTTTCGGCAAATTTCTGTTTGAGGCTGTCCATTTTAGCTGATGCGTTTTTATTCGACTTGGTTTGTTTATTCAGCGATTGTATGCGCCGAAGATATATCAGGGATGTAACACTACGATGCCCCTACGGTTCGTAACTGGGCAACACATTACGTTCTTGCGAGCAAATAACGGGCATTTATGGCGTCTTTTTATGCGATGCTTCCCGAAAGTTCGCCTCAACCGTCGTTTTCGTTGGATTGTGGAGATTTTCCGCTCAAAACCGATGCGCTTTTACCTTTTCATTGCACCTGCGCGCCGTCGCCCTCCTCCAAGTTGCCCTACTATTCTGCGGCACCACAATAGGGCGCGGACGCAGGTGCAAGGCAAGTTGAGAAAATGAGGATGAACCGCACATCTCCAAACCCGACAGGCAAGCAACGAAGTACTGCGAAGCACATCCTTTTTCGCTCACAGTATTAGCCCTATACAACCATCTTGTACCCTAGGAATTACGATTTTTTTACGTGGCGAAAAAGTTCGCCTGTTGCGTTGGGCAGCACAAGCTACCAAGCAGGGTGGATTACCACCCACCACCGGCTCCGCCGCCGCCAAATCCGCCACCGCCGAAGCCACCAAATCCGCCTCCGCCTCCGAATCCGCCTCCACCGCCGCCTCCGAAGCCACCTCCGCCGCCACCGGGGAAGATGATGAGGCCGCCGCCGCGCCGTCTGCGCCGCCGGACCTGCCGAGCGGGGTCGTCCATATCATACGGTCCGTTGCGCCAGTACCCACCGTCGTCGTCATCGTCGTCGTTGTGCTGGTTGCCGTAGTGGGAGAGGATGATGAAGACCAGAAGCATGAGCCCCATCACCACGATGGGCGGGATGCCTTCTCCGCTGCCCGAGGGCACCCGGTCTGCGGTGTATTCCCCCTTGCCGAGGTCCATGATCGTCGTTGTCGCTTGGTCTATGCCCAAGTAAACTTTTCCCTGTCGGAAGGCAGGCTTCATGATGTTCTCGATGATGCGCTTCGCCAAAACATCGGGCAGGAAACCTTCCGCGCCGTAGCCCGTCAGGATTTGGATGCGGCGTTCGTTTTTGGCGATGTAGACCATCACTCCGTTGTCGTTTTCCGACGAGCCACCAACGCCCCAACCGTGGGCAATGGCCAGCCCCCGATCAAAGGCCGTTTCGCCCCGGAGCGAGGTCTCGGTTACTACCGCAATTTGGGTAGAGGTCTCCCGAGCATACTGCGCCAGTTTGTTGCGCAGGCGGTCTTGTTCCCCTCTGCTCATCATGCCCGCGTAGTCGTTGACGAGGTCGTTGGACTTGGGCGGGATGGGCGGCTGGGCCGCAAGCGGTAGAATGAATACCAGCGCCAGCGCCAAAACGAGTAGGCGCGGGAAAAAGGTAACCGGACTTTTGAAGGTAAGGATCTTGATAGTTGGTTGTTTTAAAAATGCCTACAGTTTGGTTTGCATCCGAGGGTTTAGCCGTGAGGAGTGTAATCTGTAATGTATTCTCTTCGCGCAAAAACCCCCTCCCCAAACCCCTCCCCACGGGGGAGGGGCTTATAAAAACGCTGCGCGTTTTGATGATAGTCAGCGGACTAATTTATAGGCAGATTACACACCCTAGGTTTAGCCGTAGCTGATCTCGTCTGGCAACTCGTTCACATCGTCAGACTGGTAGGGGAAATACTCCTTTAGCTGGATACCGACTTCGCCGATGGCCAGTTCGATGCCTTTCGCAAACTCTCCGCTACGGAAATGCTGCTGCATGATGTCTCGGGTGCCGTCCCAAAAGTTGGGCGGGACGACCTTGTCGATGCCTTCATCTCCGATGATGGCAAACTCTCGCCGATCCACTTCCAGCAGGATGAGGACGCCGTTACGGTCGGCCGTTTTGTCCATGCCGAGTTGGAAGAACACCCGCTTGGCGACGGAAATAGCCGCCACTTCGGCGCCTACTTCTACGTGGACACGGATTTCGCCAGAGGTAGCCAATTCGGCTTTCCGGATAGACTCAACGATAAGGGCCTCCTCATCCTTGCTGAAAAATTTGATCATTGTGGGGCGGCTTAGTCGAAGTTAACGTCGGGTGCGTTGGCGGTTCCGGCTTGGGCTTCGAACTGTGGCTTCTCGCTGAACCCGAAGACAGAGGCGAAGACCGTACCGGGGAAGCGGCGGACTTTTTTGTTGAATACCGTGGCTACTTCGTTGAAGCGGTCACGAGCTACCGTTACTCGGTTCTCAGTGCTTTCAAGCTGCTGCTGTAGATCACGGAAGCCCTGAGTGGCTTGTAGCTGAGGGTAGTTCTCTGCCGTAGCGAGTAGCCGGCCGAGCCCTTGGCTAAGCTGGCCTTGGGCTGCTTCAAACTGCTTGATCTGCTCAGCGGAAAGGTTGCTCGGGTCAATGTTGATGGAAGTCGCTCTAGCACGAGCATTGGTAACGGCCTCGAGGGTACCTTTTTCGAAGTCGGCAGCACCTTTAACGGTGTTTACCAGGTTTCCGATCAAATCGCTACGACGCTGGTACTGGGTTTCTACCTTAGACCACGCGAGTTCTACGTCTTCTTCTCCGTCAACAAAGCCGTTGTAGCTGCCGCAACCGGCGATGAGCATTACGGCTAGGATAGCGATAACTACGCCTAACGTTCCGAATGATTTCATGTTTTGTTTTTTTTGTTTTCTAAATATTGTGCGTGATAAAACTTCGCCAAAATAACACTTGAGGAGCTAGAAAGGGAAGATCGTTCGTCGAGAATACGCTTTAGTTCGTCGGTTGTTCGCTGCTCCTGTTGGAGGAAGGCCTTGAAATCCGTCAACAACTGGTGTTCTAGGTGTTCGCGGAGCCAAGTGATCCGTTGGGTTTCGCGGCGGCGTTGGAGGTGGCCGGCCGAACGCATTTTCTTTTGGTATTCGTTTAGTTTTTCTTGGACGGTGGAGAGGCCCGTTCTGGTCAGTGCGCTGATGGACAGGATGGGCACAACCCAATCGTCTGGTCTAGCCGGCGCTAGGTGAAGCCCTCTGCGGAGTTCGAGCGCGGTTTGCTTGGCGGCCTCTGGCAAGCGGTCGGTTTTGTTGACGGCGATGATGTCGGCTAGTTCTAAGATGCCGCGCTTGATGCCCTGTAGGTCGTCTCCGGCTCCTGGCTGGGCCAGCAAGAGGAAGGCGTCGGTCATGCTGTGAACTTGCCATTCTGCTTGCCCAACGCCTACGGTTTCTACCATTATATAGGTATAGCCTGCGGCTTCGCAAAGGAGTACGGCCGCCCTGCTGGCGGCGCCTACGCCCCCTAGGTGCCCGCCCGTTGGGCTGGGCCGGATGAATACGTTGGGGTGGCGGGTGAGTTCTTCCATCCGGGTTTTGTCTCCCAAGATGCTGCCTCCGCTGAGGCTGCTGCTGGGGTCTATGGCCAAGACGGCGAGCTTATGCCCTTGGTCTGCAATTTCCAACCCGAAGTGCTCTACGAAGGTCGACTTCCCAACGCCCGGCGTACCGCTGATGCCGAGGCGGAAGGTGGGGTGGGGTGGGGGAGTATTGAGGGCCAAGTCTACTAGCTCGTTTGCCAGTTGGCGGTCGGCGGGCTGGGTAGACTCCAGCAAGGTGATGGCGCGGCCTAGGGCGCGGCGGTGCTTATTGCCAGACCGCAACTCCGCAAACAGCTCCGTTGCCGAAGGCGAACGCGCAGGCTTGCGGTGCTGTAGGCGAGGATTTATGGATTTGTTGGACAATGTGTTTTGGTTCTGTCTGGAGCACGGTAGCCCCGGTTTAACGCGGCCTTAAGATAAGCTCCTAAAGTTTAGCAAAATGACCTTTAGGTGCCGACTCATCTCCCCCTTTATTTGCTTTTTTAAGCAACCCGGTTATCAAACCAATTTTTCCGATCGCCTCCTACTAACCGTACTGCGCGAGTCTGCCCCGGAAGTGTTTGGTGCCGGGGGTTTTTAGTCTGCGGTGTGTGTTAGCTCGCCTTGCTCTTATTAAAAATTGCCTGCACCTGCGCGTTGGCGCCCTCATACGCTGTCGCATCTCCCCAAAAACACTACCCCCCAAACGCCGCCCACAACAACGGCCCCATAGCCACCACAAGCAAAATGAGGTGTAAGAACTCAGCCCGCCCCGGCGGCAACAGGATGAAGCGCAAGCCAACCAATATACCCAACGGACAAACCAGCACCTGAAGCCCCGGCAACAGTGCCGTACCGCTAAGCAACAGCCCTAACGCCCCAAAAAACAGGAGCCAAGCAATGATGCCTGCGTTTTTCTTGCCTTCAATGTTGAGCAACTGCACGATCATGCCGTAGTAAACAATCACGAGCAGTAAAAGTACTCCCAAGGCGATCAGGCCTAGGAGCAAGTAAGGCGTAAGTTTGGGGGCGCCCACCAGGCCGATACCAGAAAAGTGAGCTTCCGGTGCACCTTCCCACGTGCCAGACAGGTAAAGCAGCATAAAGGCCAAGAAGTACATCAGACCTCCGCCGACCAGCATTTGCAAGATGCTGCGCAAGTCAGGTCTGCGCAATACCCCCATCCCGATAACCAACGCGGGCAATAAGCATAAATACAGTGGCGTAAATAAGGACGCTATACCCAACCACGCTCCGGCATTGAACAGCGGCACCGAAGGCTGTTCTTTTTTATAGACCCGCGCCAAAGATAGCAACGAGAACATCAGGAACACGTTGGCAAAATGAAAGGCTTGTAGCTCACGGAAAACCGGAAACAAGCCCCAACAAAGTACGATGAACAAGCCGGGAAACTGCGTGATCTTGCGAGACATCCGGTGCCGAGTAACCAACACATTGGCGATGGTACCCTGAGCCGTAATTAAAACGACAGGCAGTAAAAGCACCAACCAACGCTTATCTCCCACCCAAGCTATAACGGCCTCGCCAGCCACGCCGGAGAGTACGCCCATACCCGAGGTCTCCGGCACGCCGAAGAAGGCCGGAAGCTGAAGCAGCAAGGCATAGAAAAA
Source organism: uncultured Lewinella sp. (assembly GCA_937949535.1). Classification (GTDB taxonomy): domain Bacteria; phylum Bacteroidota; class Bacteroidia; order Chitinophagales; family Saprospiraceae; genus Neolewinella. The sequence goes on from CALEDI010000305.1 coordinate 22,330, forward strand.
CAGCAGAAGGCTCGCGGAAGCCTGGTTGGTTCGGAAAAGAGAAAGCAAAGTGTTGTAGTAGTTGAAGCAGGCTAAAGGTAGGCGGGCAGAAGGGCCTACGGAAAGAAATCGTCAGAAAAATAAGACTATTATTGCTTATTTGCTTGATTTTCAGGCTAGAACTTCTTCGGTGCTGCTAAAATTCTCCGCTGGTCTGCCGTTCGGTGTCGGTGATTAAGTCTTTGGCGGCGGCGTAGGCGGCGGCCAAATCGTCGGCTTTGTCTTGCCCGGCGTAGAGGGCCATTTCGCAGCGTTGCAGCAGTTGGTCGTAGCGTTCGGTTAGGCTTTCATTGGCACCTGCGGAGCTGAGTTTTTCGCGGATGTTGCGGCGGGTGAGGTCGGCTACGGGGAGTTGAAATTTGTCGCGGAGGTAACCAAGGAGTGCGCCCTCCACCGCGTCGTAGAAAGCACGGGGTGCTACGTTGTCTAGGTGGGGTTTGGCAACTTTGAGGCGTTCGGTGGCGGCGCGCGCAGCGCGCTCGCGGGCCAGCGCGATGGGGTCGCGGTTGTCGAGGTGGTCTTGGTAGCGGCGGTAACCGATGAGGCCTCCGGCCAGTAGCAACGGGAGCAAGAACAAGCCCCAATACAACGGCCTGCCGGTGAGGGTACTGCCGTAGGTTTTTCCGGCGGGCAGGTCGGTTACGGGCAGGAGGGCGAGCTTGGCTTCTTCCGTCGTCATGGTGTCAATCTCGTAGGTGGTGTTGCCATCGCCTGCTGCCACGTTGATCTTGAAGGTTGAAGGGGTATGGACGACGTAGTTTGCGCTGTCTACATCGAAGTAGTTCATCTTGGGGCGGAGGGTATAAACGCCCGCTCGGCGGGGTACTACCTTGAACTCGAAGATCTTCCGCCCCAGCATCCCGGTGGGGCTGTCGAGGAACTCTTCGGAGATGATGTTGGGGTCGTAGATATTCCAGTCTTCTTCGCTGACGGGCGGGAAGGTTTCTAGCCGCTCGATATCACCTTCGCCGGTTACGGTAATGCGGAGGGTGAGGGCATCGTCGGTTGTCATTTGGTCGCGGTCGGCCTGTACTTGCATCCGGTATTCGCCTACGCCGCCGCTGAAGTTGGGGGGGCGGGGCTGGGGTAGTTCGCTCACGTAGACGAAGAGCGAGTCGGTGTTGAGGGGTATTTGCTCAGTGAACCGGCGGGAGTAGCCGCTGTTGCCCCGGTAGCGCAGTGCGCCCAAGATCATACGGTAGGGCGTGATGGTGATGCGGCCGCTTTTGGTGGGGAACAGCGCGATGCTGAGTAGGGTGCGGCGTTGGTATTCGCGGCCGTTCTGGATCACGGCGCGGGGCCGGCCGTCGTACTGGCGGCGGGGTTGGGCGTAGAAACCGTCGTAGCTTGGCTCCTGTACCAAGTTCCGAGAAATGACGTTGGTGGTGGAGTAGAGGTTGAGGTTCAGGATGATCTGCTGGCCAACGAAAGCGGTGTCTGTAGACAGCTCGGCGAGCAAGAAATCATCGGGCGTTCCGGCGGCGGCTTCCTCGTCTACGTCTAGTACTTCTACGGCTTTGGAGTTGGTGCGGTAGGTCCGGCCGCTGGCCCGGATGGAGGCGGGGCCGATGGCGAGTTTGCCGGTCCGTTTGGGTTGCAACTGCCAACTGTAGCTCAGGTAGCTGGTACCGACACCATTGAGAATGGAAGTACCCAACGAGCGCATCGGGCCGCGCAAAACGATGAAGTTGGTGAATTTTGGCGGTTTCAGCTCGCTGCCCTGGGCGTTGTTGAGGGTCAGTTTGTACTCTAGGGTGCTGTTTTTCAGCATCTTCGTTTTACTCACTTCTCCGACGAAGGTGATGTCTTGGTGCTGAGCAGCCAGTTTTTGGGCGCTGACGCAGGTGCAGAGGAGGAGGAGTAGAGCAAGGAGGTGACGCATTTATTGTAGTCTTGTAGTCTTATTGGTCTTGTAGTCTTGTGGAGGAGTCTGGCCGAATCAAAATATTTTACCAATCTTTCCCATCTCGGCAGCCAGAGCGGTCGCCTTTTTGGAGTTTTTTCATGGTTTCTTTTTCTGCTTCTTCAGCAATGCCGAGCTGCCGCTCGGCTTCTTCGCGGCTCATCTTGGGCTGGTTGCGGTTGGGGTCTGGCTGGCCGTTTTGGCCATTTTGCGGTTGCTGCTGCTGGTCTTTCTGGTCTTGGGGCTTGCCCTGTTGGTCTTTTTGGTCTTGCTGCTGTTGCTGGTCGCTTTCGTTTTGTTGATCGCTGTCGCCCTGCTGCGGGTTGCCTTGGCCTTGTTGGTCTTGGTCTTGCTGCTGGTCTTGGTCTTGGGGGTCTCCGCTTTCGCCCTGTTGCTGCTGTTGTTGCTGTTGCTGCTGGAGGCGACGGATGGCTTTGCTGAGATTGTACTTCGTCTCCTTATCGTCGGGGTTGATGCGGAGGCTTTGTTTGTAAGCTTCTACGCTTTCTTTGTAGTTTTCTTGGCGGTACTGGGCGTCGCCGAGGTTGCGGTAGGCGCTGGAGGTGATGCTCGGGTTGGTGCTCAGGCTAGCGGCTTCTTCGTATTTTTTGGCGGCTTCTTCGTAGTCTCCGCCTTCGTAGAGGGCGTTGCCGAGGTTGTAGTTGCCCTTGGCCGAGTTCTCAGCATTGAGCGCGCGGTTGTACTCCGACTTCGCTTCGTCGAAGTTTTTGTCTTTATAAGCTTTGTTGCCGCTGCGCAGGGCGCGGTGACTGGTTTGGGCTTCTACGGCGCTGAGCGCCGTGAGGGTGAGGAGGAGTATTAGTAGGTAACGCATATTTCTGGGGTAGTGGGAAATCCGGCACTTCGTGCTGGGAAGAATATTCCGGCACTTCGTGCCGGAGTGGGGAAGACCCGGCACTGCGTACCGGGGGGAGAAACCCGGCACTGCGTACCGGGATATCCGAAGGGGATGTCGCTACGCGACTGAGACGTTCGTCAACCTGCAACCTGCAACTTGCAACCTGCCTATATCTCTACCTCCGCTGCCCGCTTCCGGTCTTTTCGTCCGATGGCGAACTCGAAGAGGAGGAGGAGTACTGCTGGGGCGAGGAACCAATAGAAGTAACTGTCGTAGGTAGAAAAAGATTGGCTTTCGAACTCTTGTTTTTCGATCCGGTCTACTTTGGCTTTGATGGCTTCGGCGAGGTTTTTGCTGTCTCCGGAGAGGGGGAAGTAGCTGCCGCCGCCGGCGGCGGCGATGGCCTCTAGCGTGGCGGGGTCGGCGTTGGTGGTGGCTGGGCCACCACCGTTTTGGCGGACGTAGTCTTTGCGGCCGTTGGGCAAATCTAGGGGCATGAAGCTGCCTTCCTGCTTGCCTACCCCGACGGTGTAGATGAGCAGGCCGGCATCGTGTGCGCGGCCTGCGGCCGCGGCCGCCGAGCCGTCGTGGTCTTCGCCGTCGGAGACAATGATGAGGGCGCGGTGGTTGGCGCTTTCTTCTTCGTAGGCGTCTTCGGCGCGGTCGATGGCTTCGCCGAGGTTGGTGCCTTGGGCAGAGATTTGGTAGGGCCCTGCGGCGGAGATGACGGATTTCACGAAGGCGTAGTCTGTCGTAAGCGGAGCCTGCATCAGGGAGGTGCAGGTGAAGAGCTCTACGCCGAGGTTGTTGCCTACCAGCTCATCCACCAGCGTAGTGGTGAAGTAGCGCGCCCGCTCCATCCGGCTAGGTTGTACGTCTTCGGCGAGCATGGAGTTGGAAACGTCTAGCGCGATGATGACATCGATGCCTCGGCGTTTGACCTCTTGGCGCTCGGCGGCCCACTGCGGGTTCGTCATCGCGATGGAGAGCAGCGGGACGGCGAGCAGGAGGAGGATGAACTTCGTCCAGGGCAAGCGGCGGTTCATGCCGGGGGCGAGTTGCTCCATCATTTCTCGGTCCGCAAAGCGGTCTAGTGCCGCGCCACGGCGGTTCCAGTACCAGAGGAACAAACCAATCAGGATCGGGACGGCGAGCAGTAAGTAGAGGTATTCGGGGTTTTGTAAGCGGAACATTTGGGGAGAGGCAGGTTGCAGGATTCAAGTTGCAGGTTGCAAGTTGCAAGTTGCAGGATTCAAGTTGCAAGATACGTGTTTATGGTCATTGCTTTTCAACCTTCTTTGCATCCTGCGTCCGCGCCCAAAAACGAAGGCATCAGAGGACGGGATATATACGTTGGGCGTAAAGCCGCTAGCCCGCAAAGGGGAAGATGATCGCGTTGGGCGCAACACCGAAACCCTGGCCTATGCGCTCCGCTCCACGGCCGATTGCTCAATGAACGAGGCAGGGGCTGGCGTAAGGGCTCCGCATCACGAACCTAGCAGGGTGGGGAGTTGACTGCTCACGCCTTGGGGGCGGAAAAACGTCATGGGCTAAACACCCAATTGCCGCTAGTCGATGAGTGCTGAGGTGCCTGCGTCTAGCTGCGCGTTGGGAAAGAATAGAAAGATCAATTAATCATTCTACGGGGTTCTTCTCCGCATGTCAAATATAGCATTTTCGCAAAGCTATCATCAATAATCTCTAAATGTCCTTTGTACTCTAAGTGTAAAGGAGTTCCAACAATAAGGTCAGGCTTTCCTGTCTTGTAAATAATCCTACAAACAAAGTCTATTCTATTAGGTATTTCACCCTTCTCTGACTCCAATAATGATAAAGTTTTCACCTCCATTTTTGATAAAATTTCTTGGGTGACAATTTCACACTTCTTATTTTCATTCATTATTTCCTCAGCAGTCAACCTAAATAAGGGGCTAAAACCAATTGGATTAAAGTAAACTTCAGCCCTGATAATTTCTCTTTCCGGAGAACCCGATGGAGAACACTTCATGAAAAGCATAAAAATAACTAACAATCCAATTTTCATCTTGGTTCTATTTTATGGTTATTGGTGTGGCGACAGTTCGAACTGTGCCTCCATGGTGTAGTCGATCATTAAGCTTCCGATCAGGGTAGAGAATATTTGCAGCAGGATTCTCAATTTTTTCTATATTATATCTTTCTTCACGATTATCGAAATCTTCATCAAAAGCATTGAATCGACGACCTTGCTCTATAGCGTTATCAAAGAAATTATAAGCATGCCCTAATTCGTGAAGCAAATTTTCTGCAGGAGTACGATATGACTGAGCTGCAAAAGGATTAGACGTAGTCCTTTTAGCATGAAATGCTAAAGCACTAGTTGGATTCCATGTTACTGTAGGTCGCCCATTATTAATGTCTTTTGATATCTCGTTATGTTTATTCATACCAGAAAAAGGAGGGAAAGTAGCCGAGAAATAGATTGATTTGTCACTACGCCCTTCTCTAATTATTAGCCTATCTTTTTTTCGATAGGCTAAGCTCTTGATAATTTGATGAGGATCAGCACCTTTCCCAACAATAAAGTTAAGTGCTGTTATCACATTATCAGCAAATTTATTACCAGTCAAACCCATCCCAGGTGTATAAGTGATGTATTTGTCATCATAAATGAGGTTCCCATCAGCATCTTTTGCGTTGTTACCATCAGCATCTTTTCTAACAGCCGTGGTATGGATTACAATGTCCCGTCCATCTGGATCAGTATTGAATACTGGATTTCCAGCAACATAATTATAAGGTGACCATGAAGGGTATTTACTAGCCAACGGATCCACCCCCAAAAACCGTCCAATCTCCGAGTCATACAACCGAGCGCCTCGGTTATCATAGCCGGTGGCTTTGTCTCGTTCGTGGTGGGTGGAGAGGTAGCGGTTTTGGTTGCA
>CALEDI010000306.1 GCA_937949535.1 uncultured Lewinella sp.
CCTGTTCTTGTTCTCCTGTGCGGGCAACAACTTCGATGAGGCCACCATTCCCGCAGACCAGCTAAGCGCAGAACTTGCCTTCAAGCGCGTTGTCAACCACGGAGGTTTAGAGCCCGTATTGGAAGACGGCCAAACTTTTAAGGACTGGCAATTCCATATCGCTTCAAAAAGTAAAACCTCTGTACTTGGATCAGAGGCCGTTCATACCTTTTACCTCAACGACCGCTCCGGTATTGAATATGCAGTGAAATCTGGTGGCACTCCGGTCAACGTCTTAGAACAAATTGACTTAGGCTATGGCTATGCTTCTGGCAAAGTCTTGTCTGTTAAACGAGATTTGGCCGCAGGAGCGTTTGAAGTAGAGCTGAAGCTAACATCATGGCGAGAGCGGAAGCACTAAACAACTTGCCCCCATCAAACAAAACACACCTACCCTACTGAAAACGACTGCATAGCCTTTTGCAGGCCATCAACATCTCGGGAGCCAATGAAATACTTCTGACCGTCTTTAGTCGTGACGGATAAACCGTTACGCCCCGACAGGCTAAAGCTAGATTCGGAACCATAGCTGATGTTTCCTCCGTGCCACTGCGCCAGCGTGGGTGTTGTCACGATGGTGCAGTCCTGGACTTCTTTCCACTTGATCTTGCGACTGATAGACTGGAAGGGCGTCATCATCCGAAACCGAATGCTTTTGTCGCTGATCTTCACCCTCAATTGGAGCTTAACCAACCAGTACAACCAGCCACCAAGGGCGAGGGCAACCGCGAAAAAAAGGCCCGCACGTGAGTAGTTAGCAGGGTCTGCCATTAAGGAGTCTACTGTCGCATATAATAAACCGACAATGCACGTACCGAGCAGAACTACCGCTACTTTATCGTTGAAGCGCTGCTTTTCTTTGTAGAGTTTGTTTGCCATAAAGCAAGGATTTTAGCGAACGACTACGGATATAGCAGTTCGTGATGAGGTGCAAAGGTACAAAATTTACAATGAGTTAACATTTGATTTACTCAAAATTAACGTATACGCTTCTAACAAATTGCTTAGAGGCGTAACCTCATCATCTAAAAATGCGCTAGAATCATCGTTTAGCCTTAAGCTACTCGAACAAGCAAATCCCCTACCCTTCCTGTCATCGTCCCGAACGGTTTTACGTCAATATCCTGCTGCGCACAAACCTTCTGGAAGGCATCGGCTTGATCCGGCGCGACGGCGCAAAGCAGTCCACCACTGGTTTGCGGATCAGCGAGCAACCACTTCTGACGATCTGTGTTTAAAGAAACGTGATGGCCGTAGCTGGCCCAGTTGCGCTTAGTTCCGCCGGGGATGCAGCCTTCGGCTAGGTAGTGGTCCAGGATGGTTTCATCGATGAGTGGCACATCGGCGAGGCGAATATCGGCGGCTGTATCGCTGGCTTTACACATTTCAGTAAGGTGGCCGAGTATGCCGAAGCCCGTTACGTCGGTCATAGCGTGGACGTAATCCAACCCGCCGAGAACAACACCGATTTTGTTGAGTCGCACCATTTGTTGGGCGGCTAAGTCACTGTGTTCGGGCTTTAGTTTCTTCTTCTTCTGGGCGGTACTAAGGATGCCGACGCCGATGGGTTTGGTGAGGAAGAGCTGGTCTCCCTGTTTAGCACCACCGTTCTTTTTCAGGTTTTTGATGTCTACCCTACCGTTTACGGCCAGTCCGAAAATTGGTTCGGGGCTGTCGATGCTGTGCCCTCCGGCGAGGGGGATTCCGGCATCGGCGCAAGCCTGCCGGCCGCCCTCTACTACTAGGCCCGCTACCTCTGGCGGCAGCTGGCCAATCGGCCAGCCCAAGATCGCGATCGCCATCATGGGCGTTCCGCCCATGGCGTATACGTCGGAGATGGCGTTGGTGGCTGCAATGCGGCCAAACGTCAGCGGGTCATCCACGATAGGCATGAAGAAATCGGTAGTACTAATGACGGCCGTGCCGTCGCCAAGGTCGTAAACCGCCGCGTCGTCGCGTTCGTGGTTTCCGACCAATAGGTTCGGGAAGTTGGGGCCTTTTTGCGTTTGTCCTAAGATGGTATCAAGAACAGCAGGTGCAATTTTACAGCCGCAACCTGCGCCATGAGAGTATTCAGTTAGTTTGATGGCCATATTTAGTTGATGGTATTAGTCGGTCGTTACTTTAGGGTTTCGATGAACGTAAAAAGGTTGAGGTTAGTTTTTTGACCGTATTAAAGCACCTGCCAGTTCTGCCATTTCTTCCGGGGTATTGTAGCAATTGGGAGACACCCGCATGGAGTCTCCTCGGTAACTAACAGAAAGGCCACTGCGCTCAATTTCCGTAGCAAGCTGTTCCCCATCTATGTGCGCGGGAAGCTTTAGGCCAACAAGGTGCTGCGCCCGTACCTCCGAAAGCTCCATTCCCGCTTTGCTTAGCAAAGGAGCGATGCCAGACCAGAGGCCAGCACAATATTCTTGGATGTTCGCAGCTCCCCAAGCATTGACCTGTTGCAAAGCAGCCAACTGCATCGGCATCATGATAAAGTTGGAGTGTTGCCCGACGGAATAACGACCAGCCAGTGGGCGGTAATCATCCTGGTAGTTTACCAGATTGCGGAAGTCTTCGCTGCCAGCGCGGTTGATCCAGTTTTCTTCTATCGGGCTTCCGTTGTCCATTCGTTCGCCGAAGTAGGCGTAACCGCATCCGTAGGGGCCCATCAACCATTTATATCCTCCGGCACAGAGTACATCGGGCTGAAACTCGGCAATGTCTGTGGGGTAAGCCCCTACCGACTGGGTAGCATCTACAACCAGCCATGCGTCTACATCATTGGTTCGGGCTCGGATGGCCTTCAAGTCAAAGATGGTTCCGTCGGCCCAGTGTGTTTGGGCGATGGCAACTGCGGCGGTTTTGTGGTCAATCGCTGCCAAAACCCGGTCAGACCAACTGTCCGATGAGTCAGGTTCTGGGCGGGCAACAATGCGGAGTTCTGCACCATTGGTTGTACACATCTTAGCCCAAGTGTAGTAATTGCTCGGGAATTGGTCTTCTACAACGATGATGTTCTGGCCTTTGCTCAAGGGCATATTATTGGCCGTAGTCGCAATTCCGTAACTGGTAGAAGGTACCAAAGCAATGCGGTTGTAGTCTGAGCAGTTGATCAACTTAGCAAATTCTTGCCTTACCAATTCCACGTCTTTGAAAAACGCGGGGATCGACATTGCGGCGTTTTCCTCGCGCCACCAAAGTGCGTGTTTCGCTGCGGCTGCGACGGCCTTTAGCTGGGGAGCTCGGCTGGCTCCGTTTAGGTAACCAGCAACGGCTTTTTCGGGAAAGAGTAAGCGTTGGTTATTGAGTTGGGGCATTTTGTCGGTAAAGTACGGAGCATATTCGTAATTCGAGGTCGTATCTTCGCGTTCTCATACAACTTATGGCTCAACTCGAACGCAAACATCGTACCCAATCCTTGCTCCAATTCGGGCTAGCATTGGCCCTGCTCATCATCATCAACGTACTGGCCAACGCCCGTTTCGGCGATACGCCTTTATACGGCGCGATGGACCTGACGGAAGACAAACGCTTCACTCTTACCGACAATACCCTCCAACAACTCAACGAACTCGACGAGCCGCTCTTCGTTCGTGTCCTTCTCACGGGAGAACTACCCGCCGATTTTCAGCGTCTAGCCGACAAAGTGGAAGAAACCTTAATCGACTTCGCCGGGCACAACGACCTCCTTGAATATGAGTTCGTAGACCCACTCTCCGGCACTGCGGAGCAACGCACCGAGCGGCAAAAAAACCTTGCCGAAGAAGGCATCGTGCCCGAAACCGTCTACTCCGCCGAAAGCGCCGCCGAACGCTCCGCTACCGTCGTCTACCCCTACGCTATTTTCTATTACGGCGGACGCACCAGAATTGTCCCGCTACTACAAGCCGCTCCTCGTGGCTTCAGTGGCCTGCGCCAGCTCAACAAAGCTGAAGCACTTTTGGAATACAACTTCAGCCGCGCCATCGAAGGCCTAACGAACAACGACAAACCACTAATTGGCTTTACGGTCGGCAACGGCGAACTGCCCGCGCCAAACACCGGAGACTTGGTGAGTGCCCTGCGGCAAGACTATGAAATTGGCCCAGTAGTGCTAGACAGCTTCGTCGCCATCCCGCAAGACATCAAGCTACTCGTCATCGCCAAGCCAACCATCCCATTTGAAGACTTCGAGGTCTTCAAACTCGACCAATACGTGATGAACGGCGGTAAAATTCTCTGGGCCATTGATAACGTCGGGATGGACTACGACTCCCTCCAAGGCCGCAACGAATTCTACCCCATCTCCCGCGAGTTGGGCATCGATGACCTACTTTTCAGGTACGGCGTACGGATGAGCCCCGTACTTGGCTTAGACCTCAACAGCACCAAAATCGCCATCGTCACCGGCACTTCGGGAGGCAAACCCAAAGTTGAGACTACACCTTTCCCCTACCACGTGATGGCCGTCCCGCAGGGCGAACACCCCATCATCAAAAACCTTGACCCCATCGACCTGCGCTTCCCGACCGTACTGGAGACGGTCAATGACGACGACCCCGACGTCAAGAAAACGCTCCTACTCAAATCGAGTCCGCGTGCGCGCCGTAAGCGCCTACCCTCCCCCATCGACCTAGACGCGCAGAAGTACAAACTCGATATAGACCGTTTCAACGAAGACGGTTTGCCCTTCGCCTACCTACTCGAAGGGCGTTTCAAAAGCCCTTACGCCAACCGCCTCAGCCAAGCCAACGAACAAGCCCTGCGAGAAGGCGGCTTGGCCTTTCGCAAAACATCCGAACCTACCCGGATGGTGGTTATTGCCGACGGCGACATCCTTGCTAACGCAATGGTAAAAGGTACGACCCAACCGCTCGGCTACAACATCTGGGAACGCTTCACCTACGCCAACAAACCCTTTGTGCTCAATACCATAGAGTACCTCCTCAACCCAGAGGGCGTCATCAGTGCGCGGGGGAAAGACGTAAAGCTTCGTCTATTAGACCGCGAAGCAGCACTTGCCAACAGCTTTAAGTGGCAGGCCGTTAACATCATCGTTCCGCTGCTGATCCTGCTCGTATTTGGGTTGGTCTTCAACTTCATTCGCCGCCGCAAATACGCGAGAAAATAAACTACAACATGAACAGAACCCTGACGCTTCTCTTGGCCGTTGTCCTTCTCGGAGGGCTTGCATGGTGGGCTACTTCATCTAGCTCTAAACCGGCTTCAGCTGATGAACGGGCGGAGAGTCGCCGCTTCGGCATTGCTGAATTTGACCAAGTAGACCGAATATTCGTTGCCGACCGCAAAGGCCATAAAGTAAGCCTTACCCGTGGAGGTGTGAGTGGCTGGCTGGCCGATGGCCGCCCCGCCAACGAGAACATCATGAAAAACATCAAGGACGCCGTGCAGAATATGGACATCCGCAGCCTGCCCACCGAAAAGGCTAAACCACACATGATCAAAGACCTCGCTACCAACGGCATTTTGGTACAAGTCTTTAATAAGGAAGGTGAAAAACTACGCGGCTACTACCTCGGCAGCGGAACCTACGACGAACTCGGAACAAACGGCATCGTGGAAGGCAGCGAAGAACCCTACGTAGTTCACCTGCCCCACTTCACCGGCAACATCCGCCAACGTTTCACCCACTGGGACGATGAATGGCGCGATAAAGTCTATTTCCGCGTTGATCCAGAAAAGGTCGAACTGTTCAGCATAGAGTACCCCCGCCAACGAGACAAAAGCTTCCGGATCACCCGCCAAGACGGTAAATACATTGCGGCTCCGTTCTATGAAACCGGACAGCGAATTCGGGAAGTACCCCGCGCCAAAATAGAAAGTGCTCTAACTCGCTACGAGAAATACTACGTCAACCGCTACCAAAACAAGGATGCCGACGGCCAGGCGGCCGTAAAGAAAATTCTCCCCTTCGCCACCATCACCCTCAAGCAAGAAGGGAAGGAAGCCCAAGAGATGCGCGTCTACCCGCGCTACGCGGATAAGACCTATACCCACAACCCCAAAACCGGAGCCGTACAACAAAACGGAGGCCTAGAAGCCTACAATGCCTACATCAATAACGGAGAAGACTGGGTACTACTCAATGTGGAAACGGCGCAGCAGTTATTCGTTGGTTTTGATTCTTTCAGGTAGTCGCCTTCAAAGATAGGACGGTGAAAGTGATAGCTTTATGCACCTTCCAGAGTCCAAACAAGCCACAAGACCACAAGACTACTCCTTCACCACCTTGCCGTGCTTCATCACCATGTCTACGTCGGAGAGCAGCGCAATGTGGCGCAACACATCGCCCTTGACGGCAATGATGTCGGCAAATTTACCGGCCGAGACGGTGCCGTAATCTTTATCAACGCCCATCATTTTGGCGGGCCAGTAGGTGGCGGCTTTGATCGTGTAGATGCTTTCTAAGCCGAACTCATTGACCCAAACATCCAGCTCATTCCAGGTGCTTTGGCAGTGGAACTTCATCGGTATGCCCGAGTCGGTCCCGATCATGAGCACCACGCCTGCGTCTACGAGCGATTTCACTTTGCGTTCTAGCGTCGGTTTCCGGATGGGGGTTAGTTGGAAGTAGGGCAACTGCCCGGGGCGGTGGATGCTGGCGCGGATATCGTCGATGATCTCCTGCGTGAGGCCTTCGTGCCAGCAGTCGTTGTCTAGGGCTTCGGGGTTGTCTCGGGTATATTCGTAGTTGTAGAGGCCCTCCACGGTGGGCGTCCAGTAGAGCGGGCCGAGGTTCATTTGGGCGGTGCGCTCGCGGATCATCTCCAGCACATCTTCGGGGTAGTTGGGGGCGGAGCTGAGGCCGGTATGCTCGAAGCAATCGACGCCCGCTTTCAGGCCCCGGCGGATTTCCTCGGGGCGGTGGCTGTGGGCCACCACGGTCAGGTTGCGTTTGTGGGCTTGGTCAACGAGGGCCATGAAGGCATCCATCGGTATTTGGTCTTGGTCTACCACTTTGATGCAGTCTACCCCGGCGTCGGCGAGTTTATTGACCTTGGCGCGGGCTTCGGCGACCGACGTTACGCCCCAGCGGAAAGCCTCCGTGCCGGGGTACGGCTTGGCTTGCAGGAACGGGCCAGACATATACATCGTTGGCCCCATCAGTTCGCCGCTGTTTATCCGGTCTCGGACGGCGAGGGATTCCTTCAGCGGGCCGCCCAGATCGCGGGCGCTGGTGACGCCCGCCATCAGGAGTTGTTTGGCGCTGGCGGGCATGATGAGGTCTTCGAGGAAGGGCGGCATCACGGTGTCCCAGTAGGCGTAGTCTGCGTGGCCGTTTATCATCAAATGCACGTGCATATCCCACATCCCCGGCATCACGCTCATGCCTTCGGTGCTGATGATTTCGGCACCGGCGGGCACCTTCACTTCGGCGCGGGTACCAACGGCTTTTATGCGGTCTCCCTCAATCAAGACCACGCTGTTACGGATCGGTTTCCCGCCGAAGCCATCAATGAGGGTTCCGCCTACGAGGGCTTTCGTCTGGGCGCGGCCGCAGGTGCAGAGTAAGGAAATGAAGAGCAGGGTGAGGAGAGAGCGCATTGGGCGGAGGGGTTGGTTTGGGAGGGCAATATAAGGTTTTGGGGTTCGTGGTGAAAGGGTAAGCAACGGACGCTCGGAGGTAGAGTGTCCGATATTTTGAGGTAATCATCCGGCGGAGACGGTCGGAATTAGGATGATAAGAATGTTGGTACAGTAGCCACCAAACTCGACAGGCGAACTTTTTTCACCACGTAAAGAATTCGTAAGTCCTAGGATAAAAGATGTTTTTTAGGACTAAACATGTACCCAACTCTATGAGCGAAAAGGATTCGACTGGCGAGTTACCACGAAACTCGGTAGTGTTCAATAACCTGTGTCTAGGTTAGATATATAATTAATAGTAAAGCGTAGCTTTACTCCCGAAGGGAGCGCGAAGCGCGGTTCC
>CALEDI010000307.1 GCA_937949535.1 uncultured Lewinella sp.
CCCCCGAGCTGCTCAGCCAAAAAAACGCCGTGCCGGCGCGCCTCCTGCAAACGGCATAAAATCTATTCTTTTTTGTTACTCAATGCTATTTGGTGTGGCCGCATCTTCCAGTAGGAAGGTGCGGTCGTTCTTTATACCGCCATCCCCTTACCTCTCCTTGCACCTGCGGCCGCGCCCTAGTAAAGGAGTAAAGGAAGAAAGGAGTAAAGGAAGGAAGGAGTACAGGGAGGGATGCTAACATCGCATGTACTGCACACCCTTTCTCCCTTACTCCCCTACCAACCAAGTAGCTGGGTCTAGTGGTGTCTTCCCCTTCCATATTTCAAAGTGAAGGGCGTCTCCTTTGGAAGTAGTGAGGCCGAGTTGTTGCCCCGCCTGAACGCTGTCGCCGGTTTTCACCTGCGGGTGGTCTACGTTGGAATAGACGGTATAAAACCCGCCATGACGCACCATGATGACGTTGTTCAAGCCCGGAATTTTCCGTAGGCTAATAACCTTGCCCGCAAACACCGCCTCTACGGTTTCGCTCGCTCCGGCATCAATATCGATTCCGCTGTTCTGGATTTTCACCGAGGGCACATCCGGATGCGACTGGGTGCCAAACCGGCGCACTACCCTGCCCCGAACAGGCCAGCCAAGCCGGCCTTTCCGCTGACCAATAGCACCGCCGATGGTACTTGTTTTCGACGCCACAACCCCCGCTTTACGGTCAGCCTTCGTCTGTTGCTCATCGCGGGCGATGGCGCGGCTGATGGCGGCCCGAATCTCCTCGTTCAACCGCTCGCTTTGTTGCTGTTGCTTACGGACCTGCGCCAACAGCGTTTTTTCACTGGAAGACAACTTGCTAACGATGCCCGTCTGGATGGCAAGCTCTTCGCGGAGCGTTCCGGCCTGGTCTTCTACTTCGTAGAGCAAAGAATCTTGCTCGATGCGTTGGGCTTCGAGCACAAGAATACGCTCGTTCAAAGACGCGCGTGTTTGCTGGATCACCCGGGCCTGTTTGCGGCGGTACGCTCGGTATTGCCGTAGGTAAATGGCCCTACGGAAGGCATCGTTAAACCCACTCGCATTGAGCATGAACGCCAGCCACCCGTTGCTGAGGCGAGCGCGGTTGGCGGCCCGAAGGGCGTTGCCGTACTCCGTCCCCATCCGGTCGAGATCGTCGGTGAGGGAGACAACGACGTTGGAGTCGCGGTGCAGCCGAGCGGCGTTGCGGTCCGCTTCGGCGTATAGGGTTTCCAGCAGTTCTGTACGTTGCTCGATTTGCTGGCGCAGCAGGCTAGCTTGCCCTACCGCCGCGCCGCGCCGAGCGCGGGTAGCCGCCAAGCGTTGGTTCGTTTTCTGCAGTTCTTTTTGCAGCCGTTGCCGCTTCGCTTTCAGCGCTTCGGCAGATTGGGCCTGCACAGTCCCCGCCGCCAGCAACAGCAGGCAGAGCAAGGTTAAAAGCCTTTTCACACTTAGCTCTTCTCTCAAAATACGGGGGCTTGTGTGCGCAAGGTACGAATATGGTCGCAACAGGCCTTTTACTCCACCACCAGCTTCTCTCCTGAAATGAAGTCGAACAGCGTCAGTCGTCGTAGCTCGTAGTAGCCCACCCAGAAGTTGCGGAGGCTAGAGAGGTACTGCCGCCGCGCAGCATCCATTTCCTGTACCGCCAAGTTGAGTTCCGTAACGCTGAGCTTACCGATCAGGTAGCGGTTGCGGGTGATGGCTTCGCGGCGGATGGCCACCTCGTTGGCCCGGTCAGAGAGGGCTACTTGATCGCGTAGTAGGCCGTATTGCTGTACTTGGAGGCGGATGCGCCGCTCGAAGCTGATTTTCTCCTGTGAGATATTGAGCCGCTCTAGGTCTTGGTTGGAGCGCGCCACTTCAATCCGGCTACGCGCCTTGCCAAAATCGGCAATCGGGACGCGGATGCCAAGCGTAACGACTTCCTGATCGATCAACCCATCGTAAGCATCGCCCAAGCTGCGCCCCGTACCAGAAAGACCAAATTGCCCGTTGATGTCTACCTGAAAACCGTTGCTTTTTATAGCGCGGTCTACTTCAGCTTCGGCTTCCAAGGCACGCCGCTCGAAGGCCAAGATCGTGCTTCGGTTTTCGAGGGCGTACTGTAAGGCCAGCTCGACGTCCACGGTGTTGGTCGGGATGCCGTCTGGCGGAATCAGCTGGAAGTTTGCGTCGGTCGTGATGCCGAGGAAGCTGCGCAGTTGTTCGTTGGCGGTTTGGGCATTCAGGTTGGCACTGGCCAGTTGGGCGTTGGCGTTCATTACGCTCAGTTCAATCTGCAACAGATCCGTTTCGGCAATACGACCAACGGAGTAACGGCCTTGGCTGATTTTGTAGAGCGTATCGGCGTTGCTTTTATTTTTGTCGGCGGCTTCTAGGGTGAGTTGCGCGATAAGGAGGTCGAAGAACAAATCGGAAGCCGTTGCGGCGGCTTGCTCCTTGGCTTCGTTGAATTCACGACGGTTCTCTTGGTAGCGTAGTGGCTCGGTTTTTTGCCGCCACTTTAGCTCGTTGTAGGTCCGTAGCGGCTGGGTGAAACCGATGGAGATTGGGGTGGAAAGGTGGGAAAGTGAACCGGGATTGATGTCGGTCTCAAATACGTCTAGTCGGCGCAGGCCGGTGGTCAGGAATACTTGCCCGCCGGTAGCCGTGATGGGCTGGGAGAGGAAAAGATTGACGGAGTTGCGCATAAAGGCCCTGCTCACGAAGTCCTCTCGCCCGTCGGGCAAAGTAATGGGCTCAATAGAGCGGTTCAGGCCAGGGAGCGTGGCATCTAGGCTGATTTGTGGCTTATAGTCGGCCTGAAAAGAGCGGTATTGCCAGAGGCTGTTGTTGAGCCGGGTTTCAGCCAGCTTCATATCGGGAGATTCGCTGCGGGCGATGTCTACAACCTCTTCCAAGTTCAGCGTATAAAGCTCTTGGGCGCTGACGCGGGTGCAGAGTAGGCTTAGGAGTAGCAAGGTAAAACAGGCCATCAGTGCTGCACGTAGTTTGCCGTGGAGGGCTGAAAGGTTCGAGCCTTGCAAAATACAGGAGGTAGAGGTAGTGAAGTGAGTAGACATAAACGGGTCTGGGGTGAGCGTGAGGGAAAGTGGGTGAGGCGGGCGGTTGTGCGCTTCTCCGGTTGTGCGCACAACCGGTCTAATCTGAGCGAAGCGCCTTGATGGGGTCTAGCTTGGCCGCGCGCTGCGCCGGGAACAGCCCAAACACCAGCCCAATAACCGAGGCCACCCCAAAGGAAAGCAGCACACTCCAGAGCGACACCTCCGTCGGGATGTCGTAGTTGGCCGCAATGAACCGCGCCGCGCCCACACCAACGATGATGCCGCTGATGCCGCCAAGCAGGCTAATAAAAATAGCCTCCAACAAAAACTGCTGCACGATGTCTTGCTGCGTAGCCCCAAGGCTCCGGCGGGTACCGATCTCCTTCGTGCGTTCCAGCACCGAGGCCAGCATGATGTTCATGATCCCGATGCCGCCTACGAGCAAGGAGATACCGGCGATGAAAGCCAATACCTTATTGAACGTATCTTGGGTTTGCTGCTGCGCTTCGAGCATTTTCTCGGGCACGGTCATTTCGTAATCCAGTACGCCTTGGTGGCGGCGCTTCAACAGGCGAGCTACTACGTTGGAGGTTACCAAGAGTTCTTCAGATTTTTCTACCCGAACCACCAACCGGTCGAGCTGGTGGTAATTCTCTACTTTCTGGTTGCCTCGGCTGCGGCCAATATTGGTCAGGTGGGCGTAGCTGCGGTCTTTAAACCGGATGAGTGCGGTTTGTAGCGGTACGTAGACATCTTGGTTGTAGTCTCGGATGCCAAGGTTTTCAAGCTGCTCGTCTTTGGCGATGCGCTGCTCTAGCACACCGATGATGCGCATCCAGGTGTTGCCGCACTTGATCCGCTGCCCGATGGGGTTGCCAGCGCTGAAGTACTTCCGCAAGATGTCTTGCCCGATGATGCAGACGGGGTCTCCCCGCTGTTGGTGGATGTCGTGAAACATCGTTCCTCGGTCTAGACCGAGGTTGTTGAGCTCGAAGAAAGCGTTGGTAACCCCAACGGCGCGGCTTTTACCAATCTTCCCCTCCCGGATCACCGTTGTAGGCAATACAATTTCAGGACTGACGGCCGATACGCCGGGTAAGATGGAGGTGATGGCCCGGACGTCGCCCAGCGTAAGGCCGGGAGACCATTCCTTGGTGTTTTTGTCTTGGCCTGCCGACTGGGCCTCTTCGGCCTCCTCATCGTCGGCCGCCTCCGCTAGGCTACTGATCACGATGTTGTTCGCACCGATGAGGCGCATCTGGGCAAGGATGGTTTCGCGCGCGCCCGTACCGATGGCGAGCATCGCGATCACGGCCGCAACACCAAACACGATGCCGAGGGCGGTAAGGAAGGCCCGCAAGCGGTTGGCCGCTACGCCTTCTAGGGCCAGTTGGAAGTTGAAAAAGAGCTTTTGCATGGGTAAGTCCCCTAGCCCCCAAAGGGGGAATGCGGGGGAATTTTGTGAAGGCCCCTAGTACTCACTCAATCAGGAGCAAGGGCCATATAAACAGGTCGGTTATCGCTCCCCCTCTGGGGGCTGGGGGGCTTTAGAACATGAACATAAACCCACCATCGTCTCCGCCACCGCCGAGCTGGCCTTCGTTTTTGACCTTGGCTTCTTTCTCATCGCCGATCTTGCGGCGCTCTTCCCGTTCGGAGTAGAGGAAGTTCTTTGCGGAGTCTCGGACCATCTGCGCCAACGGTTCCATTTTCATGCTTGCCGCGTTGGTTGGCGGGGTGAGGTAGACGCGGTCTCCGGCGGAGAGGCCTTCTACAATCACCACTTCGTTTTCGTTGCTCCAGCTGCTGAGGACTTCCTGCTTTACGGCGCGACCGTTCACTTCTTTGTAGACGAAGGAGACGGTGTCTTTATAGAGCGCTTCGAGGGGGATGAAGAGCTTATCATCTAGCACATCAGTCAGGATTTCGTTGCCCGTCGTCATGGCGGGCCGGAGGATGGAGTCTGCTTCGTTGACCTGAATGATGACCTCAAACACCTTCGAGTCGTAGTTGCGCAACTGCTCGCCGATGTTGGCAACTTGCA
Organism: uncultured Lewinella sp.; assembly: GCA_937949535.1. GTDB lineage: Bacteria > Bacteroidota > Bacteroidia > Chitinophagales > Saprospiraceae > Neolewinella. The sequence continues at coordinate 5,098 of CALEDI010000307.1, forward strand.
CGACGAGGCCGGTGTAGGTATTGTCTGGGAAGGCATCCACCTTGATCTCTACCTCTTGCCCCTTCCGGACGCGGCTGATGTCTACCTCATTGACGTAGGTTTTAGACACCATTTCACTCAGGTCTGGCAGCTCGGCCACTACGGGGTCCCAAGCTTGAATCTGCGAACCGGCCTTTACTTTACCGTTCCAACTGCGGGTGTAGATGACCATGCCGTCCTTTGGGGCCGTGATGGTAAACTGCTGGGCCAGCTCCTGTAGGCGCGTCACGATCACCTGTTGCTGGCTGAGGTTAGCCATGATTTCGGCTACTTGGGTGCGGGCTTTTTCTTGGCTGAGTTCGTACTTCTGCTCCAGCTGTTTCAGGTCGCGTTCGGAGCGTTCCAGTTCTATGTTGGCGCGCTGGATCACCATTGGGGCTTCGTACTTACTTTGGTCTACTTCCAGTTCTTTTTCGCGCATCCCGAAGCGCATATTGATGAGTTGGTCGCGCATAGCGCGCATCTCGATGGCGGTATCAATGCGGGTGGCTTCTAGCTGGGTATTGATCTTGTCCATCTCGCTTAGGGCAGCCTTCACTTTGGTGTCTAGCTCGGTTTTATCGAGTTTGGCTACGAAGTCGCCTTCCGCTACCATGGTTCCTTCAGGAACCATATCGGTGATGCTGGTTTGGTAAATCTGGTTGCTGCGCATACCGGCTGGGCCGGTTATTTTTTCGGAGCGTTTGGCCTGCAATTCACCCGTAGCGATGACGTTCATCAGGAACTCGCCTTGCTTTACCGGAACGGTAAGCTGAACGGCTTCTTCGCTTTCAGCGGGCTGGGTAAAGTACCAAACGGCAAAGCCTACGGCGATTACGCCGAGAAGAGGGAGTAGGTATTTTTTCATTTTCTTGGGTGTATGTGTGAAAAGGCCAATGAGTATAGGATGCCTAAAGTTAACGGAGTGGCGGGTAACCTTCGTTGGTTGGTTGTAAAATTAACATTTGGTGGGTTTTGGGCGCGGGCGCGGGTGCAAAAGATTGTTAAAGAATGTTTTTGGAGGGAGGGACAGGTTGTTGAACACCCTCTCGAACAACGTGAGGTTGGGGTGCCGGACGCTCAAACGAGTACAAAAAACAAGGACCTTGTCAAAAACCTCCCCTTGCATCCTGCGGCCGCGCCCTAAAGCGCCAATACCACCACAGCTACGCCCCCACCCAACAAAACAGCAACAATCACCCAAGGCCAAATTGAGTCATCATACTTCTTGCCCAACTCGCTGACGGGAATATCCTGCTCGCCATTAAACAAGCTAAAAATCCGGTAACCAATCCATCTTAAGGATTTGAAGATCCCTCCAAACAGCCATTCGGCCACGACAACCCCCACCAGTTCCACCAAGACCACACCAATAAATTCCAACATATCCCGTAAATATAAAAAGGCGGCCAGGAAAAACCCCGACCGCCAGATACACTCACTAATACACACATCTTTATTCAATGGGGCTTTCCTTCTCCCCAACTGAGGGCTAGGAGGCAAAAAGCACCATCCATTTGTCGTTTTCCTCCCCCAAACTGGGGCAAAAAAAACGGCCGTTCGTTACGCCAACTCTACATCTGCAATCAGCGAATCCGTAGTCCGTTCCTGTTCCCGCGCTTTCCGAAAAACGACCACATCGTCGAATACATCAAGCACGAGCTGGCTGCCGGGCTGCACGCTGTTCTCCAGCATTTGTTTGGAGAGCTGGCGCAACACCCGCTTCTTGATGACGCGCTTCAACGGTCGCGCACCAAACTCCGGGCTATAGCCTTCGGCCGCAAGCCAATCCATCGCTTCGGGGGCTATGGTAAGGATAATGTCTTGCGCCAAAAGTTGTTCACGGATTTGGCCAAGTTGTAGCTCCACAATCTGCCGGATGTCGGTTCGGTTGAGGGGGCGGAACATCACCACATCGTCGATCCGGTTCAAGAACTCCGGCCGTACTGCTTGCTTCAGCACATTGAAAAGCTCCTCCTTGGTCTCCTCCACAATCTCGTCTTCGTTGTTGCCATCAATCTGGCTAAAACGCTCCCAGATCAAATCAGATCCGATGTTGGAGGTCATGATCACGATGGTGTTCTTGAAGTTCGCTACCCGGCCTTTATTATCGGTCAGGCGGCCTTCATCGAGCACTTGCAACAGCGTATTGAACACGTCGGGGTGGGCTTTCTCTATCTCGTCGAGCAAGACGACGGAGTAGGGCTTGCGGCGCACGGCTTCGGTCAGTTGTCCGCCTTCGTCGTAGCCGACGTAGCCGGGAGGCG
>CALEDI010000308.1 GCA_937949535.1 uncultured Lewinella sp.
AGGTGTTGCGCTGAACGGAACGAGCAACGGTCTTGACCTTGCCTTCAACGCTGAGCTTGCATCTGCACAGAACGTACTTTACCAGAACACGCCCAACCCAGTGGTTGACGTTACTTCTATCCGTTTCGAGCTTGCTGCTGCTGGCACTGCTACCCTGAACATTCAGGATGCTGCTGGCCGCCTAGTGAAGACGGTTGAAGTTGACGGCGTTGCTGGCTTGAACCGCGTTGAGGTTCAGAACATCGGTGCTGCGGGTGTTTACGCTTACACACTGATTGCTGGCAACTTCACTGCTACTAAGCAGATGATCGTTGTGGAGTAATGGGTCGAGGGCCTCTGGCCCGAGAGAGGCCCTCAATCCGATAATGACAGCCCCGCTACTCGTGAAGAGTGGCGGGGCTGTTTGTTGTTTAGGTAAAAGGAAAAGCTCGTTACCGTACCTTCGCGGGCCAATGAAAATAAACATCCAAGGATACGGCAGTATTTCTGCAGCGGGCAACAGCTCGGAGGCTGCCTGGGCTGGCTATTTGTCGGGCAATCCGACGTGGTCGGTAGAAGAAGAGACAGGGCTGCCGGTGTACCGGGTTGGTGGTTTGCCGCGCCACGCGGCGATTGAGACTTTCGCCAGCGAAACGCAGCTTGATCGGGCAAGCTACTTGGCCCTCTACGCTGCGGATGAAGCAGTGCAGCAGGCTGGTTGGGCAGGCAAAGACTTCAACATCATCGTAGGCTGCTCGCGCGGACCAACGGGGCAGTGGGAGCAAGGCTTCCAACACTTCGCAGAAACGGGAACTGCGCTGCCACGGACATCACCCCAGACAACTTTAGGCAGCATCGGTTTCGCTTTAGCGAACTACTTTGATACGACGTCTTTGGCGAGTAGCATGAGCATGACGTGCTCCTCGGGGATGCACGCTATCCTGCACGGCATCGCCTTGCTGCGGGCGGGTATGGCGGAGCGCGTATTGGTAGGGGGCGCGGAGGCCCCGATCACCGAGTTTACGCTTCGGCAGATGGAAGCTTTGCGGATTTATGGGGCGGTGCCGGAAACGAATGGCCATGCTTGCCGTCCGCTTACCAGCCCCCCTTCGGGGATGGTAGTGGGGGAGGGAGCTGCGTTTTTGGCCCTCTCGGTAGGTTCAGAGGCCAGTAATACGGGCTTTGAGGTTGGGGGCATCGCCTTCACGCGAGAGGCTAGTCCTACGGCGACGGGCATCAGTAAGGAAGGCAAAGCCTTGGAGCTGGCGATGCGCGAAGTGATCGCGGAAGCTGGGTGGTCGCCAGACGTGATCGTTGCCCACGCTCCGGGGACCAAGCGTGGGGATTTGGCGGAAGTGAACGCCGTCAATGCGCTGTACGCTACCATATCGGAAGACTACTGCATGACTTCCTTCAAGTGGGCGACCGGCCACACCTTCGGGGCCAGCGGCCCGCTGGCCGTTGCGGCCGCGCTGGAGATGCTGCGGGCGGGCAAGTATTGCCCGCTGCCGTGGAGGGATATGTCATCAACGCCTTGGGCGTTGGGGAGCGTACTCGTTAATGCTACGGGCTTTGGGGGGAATGTGGGGAGCTTGGTGGTGCAGCGAGAGGGTGGGCTTTAGCGCGATGGGCTGATCTTGGCCTTCGGCCGCGCTCAACCCATCGCTAGATGTGGGGGGGCTTGGGGCAGTGTGTGTAATCTGTAATGAATTGTCTTCGCGCGCAAACCCCCTCCCCAAACCCCTCCCCACGGGGGAGGGGCTTATAAACACGCTGTGCGTTTTGATGATAGTCGGCGGACTAGTTTATAGGCAGATTACACAACCTAGGCCTTGGGGCCCTTTGGGTTGGTGGGCGTTAGCGCGATGGGCTGATCTTGGCCTTCGGCCTCGCTCAACCCATCGCTAGATGTGGGACCCCTTCGGGGCCTTGCGTGCTTTAGCTTACCTTGCGCGACCCAAACCAATCGCCCGAACCGATGCGCTTACTTACCCTGTTCCTTATCCTTTTACATTGCACCTGCGGCCGCGCCCAAGAAGCGGACACTATTCCCGTTTATGACGCGCCGCTCGCTACGGTTAGTGGATATGGGCAGTTGAATACGCGGTATTCTGCCGCACCGGTAGTTGGTCTTGGGGCGGCGGAACTAAAGCGTTACGACGAGTCTTCTTTGCTAAGCGCACTCAATCGGGTTCCCGGCGTTCGTTTTGAAGAACGCGCCACGGCGAGTTACCGGATTGCGATCCGTGGAGCTTCGTTGCGCGCGCCCTTCGGGGTTCGGAATACGCAGGTTTATTGGAACGGTATCCCGTACGGCGATCCCGGTGGAGATGTGCCGCTGAATTTCCTTAACGCCGTAAATATTGATCGGGTAGAAGTGATAAAAGGCCCTTCGGGAGGCTTTTATGGACCGGGAACAGCCGGGACTTTATTGCTGAATACCGACGCAAAGCATCATCCACACGAAAGGGTTGAAAGCGAGGCCAGCCTTACCGCTGGGTCTTTCGGTTTTGTCAGAGGTGGTTTGGTACTTAAAAAAGAGAATGATTCTGGGGGCCATAAACAATTTCGCGCAGGCTATCAACGAACGGATGGCTACCGTGATCACAGCGCGATGGACCGCCTAACGCTGCAATACAGCACTACAATAAAGGGAAAGAAAAACCGCAACGAAACAAAGCTGCACGCGCTGTACACCAAGCTAGATTACGAACTTCCCGGTGGCTTAAACCCCGAACAATACGCCGAAAATCCGCGCCAAGCCCGGCCCGGAAGCGCAGACAAAAACGCCTCCATCCATTACCATAACCTGCTGCTTGGCCTCGCGAACAGCCAGTACTTTGGGAAGTGGAAAATGGAAACGGCATTTTACACCACCGGCTTCTACTTCGATCATCCCTTCAACTTTGATTACAAACGCGAAGCCAACCTCGGTGGCGGCGGTCGGTTCTCCGCCCGTAGGCTGCTCCGCGATGACTTGGACCTTGCCTTTGGCGTAGAAAGCAAGCTCCAGTACCGAACCGGCCAAAATTTCACCAACCCCGACGGAACTCGGCCGGGAGACCTGAACTTTAGCGACGAAATCTTTAGTCAGGAAGGCTTGCTCTTCGGCCAGTTGCGGTACACGCCGGGGCCGTGGGATTTTAATCTTGGGCTAAGCAGCAGCCAACTAGATTACGCCATCGACCGAACTTTTGACGCCGATGGGAATACCGGCGAGACGGAGTTTTCCGCCAACCGACCGCTCTCACTAAGGTTGGCCGCTGGTCGAACTTTTGACTTTGGTTATGTCTACGCCAGCCGTGTTGATGGGTTTAGCCCGCCAACTTTGGATGAGTTCCGAACCAACGAAGGCAGCCTGAACGTTGACCTGAACCCAGAGGTCGGTACAAATTATGAACTTGGTTTCAGGACAAAACTTGGCGGTAAACTGAACGCTGAATTTAATGTTTTCCACTTCGCCCTCGACGAAGCCATCACCAGCTTTACCGACGAACGCGGAACCCAGCTTTTTCAAAATTCTGGCAAAACGCAGCAAAATGGAATTGAAATCGCCGCTACCTATTTGGCGCTGAACGGTATTGATGATCCGTTCAGGTTGGAGCTTTACGCCTCCTACACCTACTACAACTTCACCTACCAAGACTTCCAGCAACGCGGCACCGATTTCTCCGGCAACAACATCCCCGGCGCGGCTCCACATACGGTGAATTTGGAGGCCAACCTCACCCTCAAAAACGGCCTCTACCTGAGCCTCTTCCACAACTTCACCGACGCCATCCCGCTGAACGACGCCAACGAAGTATTTGCCGATAGCTTTCACCTGCTGCGCACCAAATTAGGTTACCGCAACCAGCAAGGCCTAGACATCTTCCTGACCGGCTCCAACCTGCTAAACGAACGGATGAGCTTCGGCAACGACCTCAACCCTCGCTTCGGCAACCGCTACTTCCAGCCCGCACCGGGGCGGAACTGGCAGGTGGGTGTGCGGAAGCGTTGGTAGGAAAGCCGAAATTCCTACCTTAGCCAAATGAACCGCAACCTACTCTACCTCTACCTATTTCTCCTCTCTGGGTGCTTCCAAGCTTGCACCCCGAAGGCTTCCGTACCAGAGGGCACCAGCAACGCCACGGCCTACATCGGTGCGTACACCCGAGACGAAGGCTGGGTAAACGGAAAAGCAGAGGGGATTGCTGAAATTACGGTTGATCCGCAGTCGGGGAGAATACTATCTAAACGCCCTGTTACCAGCATGGTAAACCCTTCCTTCATCCTCGAATCAGCGGATGGTCGGTACCTGTACGCGGTGAGCGAGAAGGCGCGGGAAGACGAGCCTTCTGGCTCCATTGTCGTCTTGGACATTAAAGATGGTTACCGGAAGATAGCTGAACTGCCGACGGGTGGGAAAGCTTCCTGCCATGTTGAAGTAGACCGTACCGGCAAGATGTTGATGACGACCAACTACCTTGGCGGCGTAGCGATGGCTTTTCTCCAAAAAGCGGACGGGATGCTGGTGCAAACCGATAAGTTTGAGGTACCGGAGGGCTTAGTTGTTGGTAAGCAGCCACACCTGCATTCGGCCAAATTCTCGCCCTCCAACCGCATCGTTGCGGTGGCGGATTTGGGGCTAGACCGGGTTTGGTTGTTTAACCCCAACCCGAATACGGGCAAGATCACGCCCCACGCCCAGGGCTACGTGCCGTTGGCCGCCGGGGCTGGGCCCCGGCACACGGAATGGTCGGCCGATGGGCAGTTCCTCTACGTCATCAACGAGTTGAACAGCACGGTCAACGTGTTGAGTTACGACGGCGGAGCCGATCGGTTTACGAACGCCCAAACCATCGCCACCCTGCCCGAGGGTTGGACGGGCAAAAACGCCTGTGCCGATATCCACCTACACCCCAACGGGAACTTTCTCTACGGCTCCAACCGGGGCCACAACAGCATCGTTGCTTACGCGGTCAATAAGACTACCGGGATGCTCCAACTGATCGGCCACCAGCCTACGGAGGGCGATTTCCCGCGCAACTTCGCCATCGGCCCCGCAGGCAAGTTCCTGTACGTTGCCAACCAGAACAGCAGCAACATTACCCTGCACAGCATCAACGAAAAAAGCGGAAAACTGAAATCTTTGGGGCAGTCATTTGACGTGGCTACGCCGGTTTGTATTGAGTTTTAGGAGCGAGCCAAGTATAACGTAACTTTGCGCCATGATACTACGCTACCTCGTCCTCTTCGGCGGCATCGTGATGATGATTACCGGCTGCAACAACTTGGTGAGCCAAAATTTTGGCACCCATCGGCTACGCACCATTGATGTTGAAGATGCCGATGCACAAGCGATTGGAGAAGCAGATTATGTCGAGGTCGCAGGTGCCATGATCGGTTCGGCGTCTGTTACGACCGGCAAGGTGGATTACTGGGGCAAAACAACCATTTGCCGCCCCATACTAAAACCCAGAGAGCAGGGCGGGTTGGTGAAAGGGACAAGCCTGAAAGTGGCCCTCATCGGCTGTTTTAAAACGGAAAACCCTGCCTGCTTTTCAGACCCTGCCTGCCTGCCTTACACTGGCCAACAAGTGATCGGTCTAGTTGGCGCGCCAGGCGAGGTGGAAATACTGGCTCCGCAGTGGCGCAAACACAGCATTGAACCAACGGCCGACGTTACTTACATCCAACTGGGTGAAAAACCAATGGCTTGGCACTGGAACCTATTGTTCTTTGTAGGTGGAATTCTCTTGGCCTTCATCCCCGAGGCCATTCGCCACAACCGCAAGGCCACGAATAAATTTAACACCTAGAGCGTTACTTCCCCTTACAAACGGGTGTAATTCAGATTGTCGCTTTGGGTCCTCCCCTTCGGGGAGTTAGAGGGGATAAAAGCGACATTCTGAATTAGACCCTTACAAACTCCCCCAAACGAAAACCAATTATGAAACAGTTTCTATTGTTATCCCTCGCCCTAACGATCGGCCTTTTTTCCGGTTGTGGTGACGACGACGACGTAAACCCGATCGTCTTCATCGGCGCCGTAGACGGCTGGATGATCCAGTCCGTAACAAGCGATTTTCAAGCCCAGGCAGACGCTGCCATTGCTGGGGTTTCCGACGCAGACCTAATGGCCGCCAGCCTCACCCGCGCTGAGCTAACCACAACCTACAATACCCGCGTAGCCGACGCTACCCAAGTAGAAGCCTGCGACCAAGACGACGGCCTCTTCTTCTCGGCCGACGGCGCAACGCAACTGCTGCGCCGGTTCGAGTTTTGCCCAGACGGAGACCTGAACGTGCTAGACCGCTTCCACGCAAGAGGTTACTCGTTGACGGGAGACGCATCTAGCATCACCTTCCGCGACTTGGTGGGGGGGAGCCCTGATGTTTACGACATCGAAGAGCTGAGCGCTACCAAGCTGCGCTTCAGCCAAACCCGTATGGTTACGGATACGCTGGTTGGTACTTTTATGTACGATATCGCGTATGATTTAACGGCTTTTTAGCGGGGAGTAGCAGAACTGCAAGGCTCCAAAACTGCGAAGGGCTGAACGTTGCCTATTGGCAAGCGTTCAACCCTTCGCTAAAGTTGAAGCCCCTTTGGGGCCAAATAGGTGGTTGCCGGCGCTAATTCTCGGCCGTTGAATTACCCTCGTCCCTCCGGAAACGGAATGATGAGTTCTTGCCCGGGGTGAATTTTGTTGGGGTCTTCTAGGGTATCGGAATTGGCGGCGAAGATTTGCTTGTAGGCCATCACGTCTTTGAGGTAATCTTTGGCGATGAGGGAGAGGCTTTCTCCGCGCTCTACCGTGTGGCGGGCGTAGATGGCGGTGTTGCGGACTTTGATGTCGGCCTCGATGTCGATGGGGTTTTCACCGCCGATGCGCTTGATCTCGTCCCACATCTGGTCTTTTTCGTAGAGGAGTTCTACGGAGCCGCCTACGCGCAGAACGCCGTCGGCCTCTTCTACGTAGCCGTCTTGGGCGTTGAATTTTTCGCCGAGGGTGAGTACGCTGCGGTACTTGTCTTGTAAGCTCATTGCTATTGGGTTTGGTTATTGGATGCTGCAAGATAGTGGGCGCGGGCGCGGGATGCAAAGTTTGTTTTAGGGAGATGTTTCTTACGAAATCCACTTAATCTCCTCGATGTCGCCCGACTTAGCGAGAAACCGCCCCAATACGAAGAAATAATCGCTCAATCGGTTGAGGTAGACAACGATGCTGGGGTCCATCTCTACGGTTTCGGCCAGTTCAACGGTGCGGCGCTCTGCGCGGCGGCAGACGGTGCGGCAGAGATGGGCGTAGCTCAGTACGGGCGCGCCACCGGGGAGGATGAAGTGGGTCATTTTGGGGAGGGATGCGTTCATGGCGTCCATCCGGGTTTCTAGGGTTGGGGCGGCGTGTTCGGGGAGTTGGTAGGATTGCCCGGGCCGATCATCGGCCATAGCTGCGCCGAGGGCGAAGAGGTGGTGTTGCTGGGCGAGGAGCTCGGCCTTGATGGCGGGGTCCGAGACGTGGTCGCGGAGCAGACCAACGAAGGCGTTCAGCTCGTCTACCGTTCCGTAGGCTTCTACGCGGGGGTGGGCTTTGCTTAGGCGTTTGCCGGAGTAGAGGCCGGTTTGGCCCTGGTCTCCGGTTTTGGTGTAGATTTTCATGCTTGGGTAACGCCGCCCGAAGGGATGGGTTTTGCCGGAGGAGCGGTTTTGTAAAGCTTTCCTTGCACCTGCGGCCGCGCCTGAGGAATAGAAACTACTGCTTAGCAAGGGTTTGTTGTAGCCTAACTACCGGGCGGATGAATAGCCACGTAGCCACCTCACCCCAAACCCCTCTCCACCAAGCCTCGCCTCCGGCTCGACGGAGAGGGGCTTTAAAGGAAAAAAACGCTTCGCGTCTCCTGACTGACGATTTTAGAAACTGTAATTTACTACACACAAATACCACTTTCCAGACATAATTTGTCCTTGGCAAG
>CALEDI010000309.1 GCA_937949535.1 uncultured Lewinella sp.
TTCGGTTTCGCTATGCTTCAAAACCAAATTTTGCACCCGCGTTTGCGCCAAATCATTATGCGGCGCGAACGCAGGATGCAAAAACGGTTTTAAACATCGGATCAAGCACGAAAACCGTACCTTGACCCCAAACCTGATCAAAATGACCAACAAGCAGCAAATACTAACCAAGCGCCCCGTCGGCATGCCCGACGCCGACACTTGGACCCTAACCGAAAGCGACGTGCCCGAACTAAAAGACGGCGAAGTCCTTATCCGTAACGAATACATCAGCCTAGACCCCGCTATGCGCGGCTGGATGAACGATGCCCGAAGCTACATCCCCCCCGTTCAGATTGGGGAAGTGATGCGCGCCGGCACCGTCGGCAAAGTAGTGAAGGCCAACAACCACCCCAAATACAAAGAAGGCGACGTACTAACCGGCTGGGGTGGGGTACAGGAATACACCGTTACCGACGGCACAAACTACTACCCCGTAGATACTTCTTTAGCTCCAATGCCAACCTACATCGGCACCCTCGGGATGCCGGGGATGACGGCCTACTTCGGTATTCTGGAAGTCGGTAAAATCAAAGAAGGTGACATCGTTGTCGTGTCTGGCGCAGCGGGCGCGGTAGGCAGTATTGTTGGGCAAGTCGCTAAAATCAAGGGCTGCCACGTAGTCGGTATTGCCGGAGGGCCGGAGAAGTGTAAGTACGTCACGGAAACCTTGGGTTTTGACGCTTGCATCGACTATAAAAACGAAAACGTCGCCGCTGGGCTGAAAGCACACTGCCCCAAGGGCCTCGACGTTTATTTCGACAACGTTGGGGGAGACATCCTAGATGCCTGCCTCGCCCGCCTGAAGATGCACGCCCGGATCGTGATCTGTGGAGCGATCAGCCAGTACAACAATAAGGAAAGCATCCAGGGGCCAAAGAACTACCTCTCTTTGCTCGTCAACCGCGCTACCATGCAAGGCATGGTCGTGATGGACTACGCGCCAAAGTACCGCGAAGCAGCCATGCAGATGGGCATGTGGATGATGGAAGGCAAGCTGAAAAGCCGTGAAGACATCTACGAAGGGATCGAAAATTTCCACGACACTTTCCAGCGCCTTTTCTCGGGCGAGAAGAACGGGAAGCTGGTGCTTAAAGTCGGGTAACCTTGTAGGCCGCTACTGGCTTTATCGCTGCTTATTATAAATGATTGGTTCGGTAGAAATGCCCAATAGGCTGAGTTCCATCACCTCTGGAGTTAGCCGGATGATGCCGTAGCAATCCGTTCCTGCTGGCCCTGAAATAGTGAAGCAAGCGATTTCCATTTGCTCGCCGCCGTTGCAATCTCCGGGGCAGGCGGCGTGGTAGGTCATGTCTTCTTCTACGAGAAGCTCACCTTTGTAGTAGGTCTGGTAATGGTCTGGCGTGAAGGCCACAATTTCATTTGGGTCGGCGTTGTTTACCCATGCTCCGTTGAGTACCTGCGCGAGGGCTGCCTCGGCCGTATTCGGCGCGGGAGCCGAGTAGGTAGACGGAGCCGTAGACGAGCTACCGTAGGTTTGAGGTGCGCTCCCATAAGCCTGCGGGTTATTGGGCGCGGACGCAGGTGCGGGGGAGGTTGAAGCAGCATCGCCCTTACCTGCTCGCTGCGGATTCATCGGTACCGAACCGTAGGTCTGGGCTTGTTGTCCGTTTGTGTTTTCGTTAGTTGCTGGTTGGGGTTGCCCTGATGGAGGCGTGGAGGCCATCGGCGGAGCTGAGCCAACGGGTTGCGGGCTGGTACTGGGGTCGTAGGTAGGGCCTTCGAGGCCCGTTGGGGGAGCCTGAACGGCATACCCATCGTCTTTTTTGTCGGACTTCAACACGTTACAACCCGAAAGTAAGGCAAACGCAATAAGCAAGGTTAGGAATCTCATGGGGGAAGTATTTATTGGTTAACGTAAAACGGGGGGTGTTTGTCAATAAAGTTAACAACTTCGGCAGGATCGTCTGTTAGGTAGAGATAGTTAGCATAATCTCTTCCTGCCGCTAGTTGGGTAAGTACTGGGTAAAGCTGGGTGTCTTCGCTGTACCTTTTTGTACCCAAAAACACCATTGGGCTTACATAGTCAAAGGTCACGTAATGATTCTGTGTAGCATCCATAAAAATCTCCTGCGTGGTGCCTGCGCTGCCCGGCGCATACACAATGCCGTAGAGCGCAATCGCCAGCAGGGTATCCTCTCGGATGCTGTTGCTAAAGTATTTCGCAATGTACGAAGCAAAGAGGTTGCTTGGTTCATGGCCGTAAAACCAAGTCGGGATCGCTAAGCTCTCTGTGCCCTCTGGGAACCGCTCCAAGATGGCAAGGGCGGCTTCCTGAAAGCCTGCATCTTTATAGGTGGGGGCTGCGGCCAAGGTGGTAAACACCCATTGCAGATCTTCTTCGGGCGCACCGGCGAGGTAGGCGCCAAGGTTCGCTGCTTCCATGATGCCTGGGCCTCCGCCGGAGACTACGAAGTAGCCCGCCTCGGCAAGTTTTTTGGCGGTACGCAGGCTTGTTTTATAGTCTACTGAATCTCGGCTGGTGCCGTGGCCGCCCATGAAGCCAACAGCTTTCCGTTTTGGCAACCCTTTTTTATCGAAGTCTAGTAAGCGCCGCAGCCCTTCGTCAATGCTAAAATCATGGATGCGCTGCCAGAGGGCTTCGTTGATGCTGGGGCACTGCTTGCCAAACTCGAAGTGTTGGTATATCTCAAGGTCTTTGCTCTTGTCTTCCTTTTCTGAGTACCCCTCCATCAATTCCTGATAGGTATACAGGTTGCGGCGCAAAGGGCGGTAGGGCAGTTGCTCGGGCGCATGCAGGAAGTTTGCGCCCCGACGCCGTAGCGCAATCTCCACCTCCAAGTCTAGTTCGCAGCCAATAAACAGCGTTGTGTCGTCTACGGTGTACTTATCCCAGCTAATGGTCAGCGCGCGGAGGTCAACGTCTACCAAGGTGGTGTTGGTAAGGTCTGTTGTTCCGGAGAGGAGCCATTCCTCATCAATAGTCCGAAGGATGGGGCAGTAGTCTTGGATGAATTTTGAAGCCATGTGTGGATTTAGCGAGTTAACGGGTTAAAAGAGGCATTAAGTATTACCGCAACAATTTGGTAACGCAAATGCTCAACGACTGAGTTGGCGGTGCAAACGAAGGACCTGCGGCAAAAGTAACCGTTGTCCATCGTTTTTGATAATGTGATTGGCGGCGGCTTCTTTCTTCTCGTCTGGCCATTGTTTGGCGGCGCGGGCAGCGAAGGCCTCTGGGGTAGTTTGGTCGCGGGCAATTACGCGCGCTTGGCGCACCGCCTCCGGCGCTGCCACAACGACGACCGCATCGAAACGGTCCTGCCCACCGATCTCGAAAACGATGGCGGCTTCGTAGAGGGTGTAGGAATGGGCGGCATGCCGTTGTTTCCATTGCTCCGCATCCCGATGTACTGCGGGATGGACGAGCGCGTTGAGCTGTGCTAGGGCTTCATCGTTGGAGAACGCCCGTTCAGCCAGCCAGCTTCGGTTCAGCGTCCCGTCGGGTAAATAAGTTGCTGCGCCGAAGGCGGAGACGAGCCCATTTCTCAGGTCCTCATCTTCAAGCATTAGCCTTTTGGCCGCCGCGTCGGCGTAGTATACCGGAACGCCGAGACGTTCAAAAATGCGGCAGACGGTAGTTTTTCCAGAACCGATGTTGCCGGTGATTGCATAGTGCATGGGAGAGCGTTTTGTAGATCTAACGAATTACAGGTTCTCCGATAGGTCATCGAAACTAGGATGATAAAGTAGCGTCCGGCGCTTATGGGTAAACCGCACGTTAAAGTAACCACCAAACTCGACAGGCGAACTTTCCCGCCACGTAAAGAACTCGTAATTCCTAGGGTGCAAGATATTCATGTGGGACTAAACATATAGCTTTGGGGTTGTTTGTCTTTTTGGTAATTTGGCGTTTGCGAGCGCCTCAACCGGCTTAGCCTTGTTGTAATAACCTACTTTAAATGCGCGTAATAACCATCATAGAATCCGTAGTAGCTTGGGTCGGTAAGGCTGCTGGCTACTTGAACCTGCTTTTGATCTTGGTGATCGTGGTAGACGTAAGCCTCCGTGCGCTTTTCGACCAGACCTCGGCTTGGGTTGGTGAACTTTCTTGGCACCTCTTCGCGGTTATCTTTCTGCTGGGTATTCCTTACGCTTTGCAACAAGATCGCCACGTTCGGGTAGACCTGTTTTACGAACGCTTTAGCTTGGAGAATAAGCGGCTGGTCAATATCGTCGGTACGCTGGTTTTCCTGTTGCCTTGGGCGATAGTTTTGCTCATCACTGGCTGGAGCTTCGCTGCCGAGGCGCTGGCGAGCGGGGAGGGGAGCCCGAACCCCAACGGCATTACCACCTTCTTCCCGATCAAAGCGATGATCCCCTTTGCCGCATCCTTGCTCATATTACAAGGCATTGCATCCTGCGTGCGCGCCTACAAAGAGCAAGTGCCTGAAACGTAAATCCCGAACCTGCAACCTGCAACCTGCAACCTGTAACCTGCAACTTGCAACCTGTAACCTGCAACCTGCAACCTGCAACCTGAATCCTCCATATGTCCTTAGCCATCCTGGCCTTGATCCTTTTTGTTAGCATCTTTTTGTTGGTGCTCTACGGCTACCCCGTGGCTTTCACGCTGGGCGGTTTGTCTTTGCTGTACGCTTTTTGTTTCCTCGATCCGGTGGTGCTCACTTTGCTGCCGAATCGGGTAATGGGCGTGATGGACAACTCGGTATTGTTGGCCGTTCCGCTCTTTGTCTTCATGGGGATTATGCTGGAAAAAAGTGGATTAGCGGAACGGATGCTGCGCACCATGACGGAGCTTTTTGGCCGTGTTCGGGGCGGTATGGCGGTGTCGGTCATCATCGTTGGCGCATTGCTGGCCGCGAGCACTGGGATCGTTGGCGCAACCGTGATTACGATGGGCCTCATCAGCTTGCCGCCGATGCTGAGACGAGGTTACCCAGCTACGGTGTCTACCGGCGTGATCGCCGCTTCAGGCACGCTGGGGCAGATCATCCCGCCCTCGGTCGTATTGGTTTTGTTGGGCAGCGTTTTGGGTGTTTCGGTGGGTAAGTTGTTCGCTGCGGCCTTGTGGCCAAGCTTGCTCCTAGTAGGGGCTTATGTGGCCTACATCATCGTTCTTGGCTTGGTGAGACCTAGCTTATTTCCGCGTGGAGACAACGACCTGAAGGGCTGGACACCCGCTTTTTTCAAGGATTTATTGCAGAGCCTTTTCCTACCCTTTCTGCTTATCATTGCTGTTCTCGGCTCTATCCTGACGGGCAAAGCATCCCCCACCGAAGCGTCCGCTATCGGCGCCTACGGCGCCATTTTACTGACCTTGAGCCAAGGCAAACTAAAGTGGCAGACCGTCAAGGACGTTTGCCGAGACACTACCCACCTCACCTCAATGGTGTTCATGATCTTGCTGGGCGCAACCACCTTCTCGTTGGTTTTCCGCGAGTTGGGCGGAGACCAGTTCCTCGTCCGTCTCATCAACCAAGGAGGGCTGACGGAATACCAGTTTTTGGCCCTAGTGATGGTGGTGGTTTTTGTTGCTGGCTTCTTTATTGATTTCATCGAAATCGTCTTCATCATCGTGCCGGTTGTTACGCCGATTTTTATCGGTTACGGCACGGATTTGGTGTGGTTGGGCATCCTGTTGGGCATCAACCTTCAGACCAGTTTCCTCTCGCCGCCCTTCGGGTTCGCGCTCTTTTACCTCAAAGGGGTTGCCCCGCCGGAGGTGAAGACGATTCACTTGTATAAAGGCATCATTCCTTTTTTACTCATCCAGGTTTTTCTTGTTTCAATTGTCCTGTTTTTTCCAAGGTGGCTAGGAATAGTGGGATAGGGGCGAGGACGCAGGTGCAAAGGAGGCTTATATGCAGAGTTGGTAGCTTGCTGTTTTCTTACTACTTTCGTGGAGTTATTTTAGTCTTTTGTTTTGCTTTTCCGACCTAAAAACATAATTTGATGAACAAGATCTACTTGCTACTGCTGGCATTCTGCGCTAGCTTTACCCTCAATGCCCAACTGGCGACTTGGGACTTTGAGGGAGAAGTAAATACTCCGACCACTACTGCGACGGATGTTGTAGCAGCTTCCGCTATGTTCGGCGCAGGGCTAGGAACGGCTAGTTTCCCGTCAGGAAATGGCTCAGCAGATTCCTACTCTAACAATAGTTGGTCTACCGCCGCCACCCCTGAGGCAGATAAGTTCATTGAATTTAGCATTAGTACTGATGAGTGCAATACACTTGAAATTACTTCCTTCGGATTTGACGAACGGCGCTCCGGCACTGGTGTCATGGAATATGTTGTTGAAGTTGAATACACTTTAACCGATGGAACAATCAGCACGATGACTGCTGGCACAGGCACAATCCCTGACAATACTTCTTGGCGTACGGCTAGCTTCCCTAGTGTAATGACTGCGAGACAGGCGACTTTTAGAGTGTTTGGTTATAACGCTGAGTCTACTTTTGGAACTTGGCGCTTTGACAATGTTGAAATTCAGGGCACGGTCGTTGAGTCCGATGTTGATGTTCCTATAGTAACATGTGCCGAATTTACCAAAACCTTTATGGATTGCCCCGATGGTATTAATCAAAACAATCCTGGTGCTACAATAACAGTTGGTATTGATAGTATGATACTAACAGCAGTTGGAGGAAGCTATATCGCCTCTTTGGACCTTAGAGGCTGTATTTCTGACAACTGCACAGACCTTGCAGACCTGCGACTTCAAATTGTCGAATCCTCCGAAGAGAATGAGGTTCCCGGTTGCTCTACGGACATTCTTAACCGTTTCGTTGTACTGGATTTAGCAGGTAACGAATCTACGGATACGATCACTTACCGTGGCACAATTATGTACGACGGCCCCGCGCCAATGATCACCTGCCCGGCCGACGATGTAGTAAGTTGTGGTGCAGTTCCTTCTCCGGTAGCCTCAGACGCTACGGCGACTTCTGGCTGTGGTATGCCCGTTGTTACCATTTCTGATCCTGTAATAATGGGGGCACCCGATGAGGCAGGTACTACCTACACCTATACCTATACCGCTACCGACGGATGTGGAAAAACATCGACTTGTGAGCAAGTATTTACGGTACAGGAAGACACTACCCCGCCTGTAATCAGCCAGACGAGCTTCATCAACGTAGTCCTCAACAGCAGCCTTCACCCTGCTTGTCCTTGCCCTGGTAGCACCTTTATTGAAGACAATGCGCTGGGCCAAGACCTAACGGTTAGCGACATCGTTGACTTTGGTAACCAATACTTTCCCGGTCTCGCGCCTTTCTTCCTTGGTGTGTTTGAAGACAATTGTACCGCTGATGAAGACATCATCGTTCGGGTAACCAATGTTGAGCACTTCCCGCTTTCTGGTGGCCGAGACAGTATCTCTGTTTACGGTGTACTGGTTGACGAAGCTGGCAATGTAAGTATTCAGGATACGGCTGCTATCGTCCTTGTGGATGATATCGCTCCTGAAGTGGTTTGCCAAGATGCTACCATATACCTAGACGAAAATGGAGAGGCATCTGCTGACGTTGAATTTGCAATCGATAGTGTGTTGGTTTCCTTCACGGACAATTGTTCCGCCACACCTTTCACTGTTGGAGGACCAGCAGGGGAGCTAACTTGTGATGATATTGGTACCCGACCGTTCTTTTTTGGCTTTTTCGATGAGAGTGGCAATGAAGATATTTGTGATTTTACGCTAACTGTTGCTGATACGACCAGGCCGACCATTACATGTGAAGCGATAGCTCCGGAAGTTTTTGTTGGAGATGATTGTCTTTTTCAGGATGCCCCCGGTACTTTCTCAACCGATGACAATTGTGGAGACCCGATCACTTTCCGTGAGCGTTACACGGATGAGGATGGTAACGTCATAGCTGATTTTACCTTTGACTTTGTTTTAGGAGATTTCATTATAGGCTCGAATAGAAGCCTGCCACTTGGAACCAATACGATTGAGCTGTTCATCACTGACCGCAGTGGCCTAGAGAATTCTTGTTCCTTCACTTTACTGGTCTCTGACAATACTCCTCCGGAGGTTACGCCACTTAACCCAACCATCACCCTCAACGACGGCAACGCCAGCCAGACGCTAGAGGCTGAGGATTTGGTAACAGCTACAGACGACTGCGGCGGCGGAGAAGTCACCTTCGAGTTTGACCGTGACCTGACCTTTGATGGTGACGACATCGGCACGATTACGATAACTGGTACGGCAACGGATGCTAGCGGCAACCAAACGCCCTTCACCGTAACGGTAGTAGTTGGTTTCGACCAGCCAAACTTGGCTTGTCTTGGTGACATCAATCTTACGCTCAACGACGAGTGCCAAGGCTTGGTAATTCCTGAGATGGTACTGACCGGTAACACTGGCCTACTAGACGCTTTCCCATTTTCTATTGTAGTAAACGATAGCGACCCCTCTAACGGCCCTATCATTGATGGTTGTGGTGAGTTTACTTACTCTATCTCTCTTCCTGATGACCAAGAGCCTACTTTCGGTTTCACGGGTGATTTCCGTCCATCTAACTGGACAGGGGCCGTTTTTGCCTTCGACGCTGATTTCAACCTGGTTGCTATTACCGATGAGCAGCTTGTTGAAGTAGACTTCACGTCTGCGGCGATGATTCTTTCCACAGAAGCTACGGCATTAAATACCAATTCCTCGTTTGGTGCTCAGCGGAGCATCACGTTCTCTGAGGCAGGTACAGTTAACTTCGACTTCGACTTCAACGGCATCGGTGCGGACGAAATCGGCGCGAACTTCGACCGAGCCTTCTCTATCATTACTTTCGAAGGTGTTATTATTGACATTCCTATCAATACTGTTGCTGCCGAGAGTGGTAGCATAAGCGTAGAAGTTGAGCCAGGTTATCGCTTGGTCATCCAGCTTCTTGACGATGGCTTGCAGCCTACCACTGGCCAAGCTGCTAGCATCCTTACGATCAATAACTTCAGCTTCATCCCGCCAACGAACCCACTGGACCTCGACTTCGAGACCTGCTGGGGTGTTGTCCGCGCTGAAGACAAGACGGCTCCTGCTTTAGTTACTACGCCAGACGACGTAGACCTGCTTTGTGTTGACCTCGACGCCAACAACCTCTCTACGCTTCCAGTTTCTGTTAGCCGTTGCTACGAAGTGAACCCTGCTACCGGAGCTACCATTCCTGGTTCAATGGCTTCTGCCCTCCGCAATGCACTGCGTGCTGGCACTTCTGCTCCTGTTGTACCTGTATTCACCGATGGTTGTGCTTCTTCCATTGAAGTATGTGTAAGCGACGCTGTTGCTTTCGGTGCTGATCCTGATTGTGACGACGTAGTCATCACGCGCACATTCGTAGCTACCGAGACCAGCTGTGCTTCTGCTGCTGGCGAAGGCAACCCATCTGTAGTTGCTTCTTACCTCCTCACTTTCGATCGTCCTACACTTGACGATCTGGACACAGACAACATCGAAGAGGTAGTGAACATCGAGAGCTGTGGTGCTGACCCAAGCGTTCGTCCTGACCCTCGCGCGTCAGACTACCCATTCCTTGACGTTGATGGCCGCACCTTCGGCCTCTCTACTGGTACCTCTGTTTGTAACATCGGTGTTACTTTCTCCGACGGACCGAGCATCGTTACTTGCCCCAACACGTACAAGTTTGTACGTACTTACACGGTAATCGACTGGTGTGCGCCGGGCGATGTACGCACCTTCACCCAAGTGGTGAAAGTAGGCGATACTACTGCACCAACCTTTGTTGGTCCTAACGTACCAACCGACGCTAACGGCACGCTTGTTTACGGCACCAACGCTGGCAACATCTGT
>CALEDI010000310.1 GCA_937949535.1 uncultured Lewinella sp.
GGACTTCGGGACGAAAACGAATCACTCCTCAGTGGGGTGCAAATACGGCTACTAGACGGCACAAACTTCAACGAAGTCATCGCGACAACGGTGTCTACACCCAACGGCTATTTCTTCGGCGATGTAGCTCCGGGCAACTACGTTTTACAGTTCTCGCCACAGGGCAGCAACCAGCCCACTGCCTACCAAGTAGGCGATGACCCCACGATTGACAACGACGTGAGCGCGGACTTCGTGACAACGACGGTCACGGTCGGGGAAGACGAGGCCGTGCAGAACGTTGACGGCGGCTTTAGCCAACCGGCCTGTTCCGTAGTAGTAATTTCAGACGACGTCTCCTGCGGCGGCTCCGCCGACGGTTTTGCTACCGCACAGCCCGAAGGCCAAGCTCCCTTTACGTTTGAATGGAGCAACGGCGCTACTACCCAAAGCATCGGGGGGCTTGCTTCCGGTACTTACTTCGTCACAGTTACGGATGCTACCGGATGTGTGGTTGTAGCTAGCATCGACATTTTCGAAGCCTCCCAGCTGTTCGTCGTCGTTGAAGAAGTAGGCAGTGCTTGTGATGACATTGAACACTTCTTACAAGCAAGCGTAACGGGCGGTACCGCGCCGTATAGCTATGAATGGAGCAGCGGCGGTAACCCTACTTGCCAAGAAGCATTGTGTTTTAACCCAATTCCGGGTTTTGATTACATGCTCACCGTGACTGACGCTAATGGTTGCGCGTTTACCATTATTACTGTTGTGGAAGGCGGTAACACCAGCATCAACTTTTTCTCTCCCTTCTACCTAGGCTGCGATGGCGAACCGGTGACCATCTCCGTCGGAGACTCAACAGACCTCTACGAATATACCTGGACCTCCCCCTCGGGCACCACCCTGAGCGGCGCAACGATTGAAGCAACGGAAATCGGTAACTACAGCGTTACCGGAACTGCACCAGGCAACGATTGCAACATCACAGGAGTAGCTACGGTACTTCCTGCCCTGACGATTCCGAGCTTTAGCTTCCAATCTATTGACTCTTCCGAGTGCGGGTTTGGCCAGTGTGTCTATCCCGTTTTTGAAGACCCTATCTTTCAGGAATTTCCTGCCAGTTTCACTTGGTATGGGCCAAATGGCGACGTATGGCAAACCCAATCTGGCTTCTTGTGTACCGAAGAACCCGGTTTGTATGTTTTGGAGATGGAAGGCCCTTGTAATACCGTCACCAGGTCCATCGAGCTGAATACATCTACCGAATGTGCCGACCTGAACGGTACCGCCTACATCGACGATGCTGGGAACTGTATCTTTGATTTCGGAGACCTACCAGCCGAGGGCATCCTCGTCCACATCGAAAGCACCGACGGTACCCGCAATTACTACGCCATTACCGATGAAAACGGACAGTATGGCCAAGAAGTAGAAGCAGGCGAATACACCGTGACGCCGGTTATCGACCCATCTCGCCCCTTCGGCCAGTGTGATCCTGCGGCAACGGTCACGGTGGTTGCTGGCCAGCCGAACCAAGCGGATGTTTTCTTGCCTGTGCTGCTCAGTTGTCCGTTGCTAACGGTAGATGTGTCTATGCCGTTCCTGCGTCGTTGCTTCCTGAGCTGTGCGTACATCGAGTACGAGAACGAAGGCTCGGCGGTGGCTGAAAACGCGCAGTTGGTGGTTACCCTAGACCCCTACTTCATTGGCGTAGACCCGAGCATCATACCCTCCATGATCGTTGGTAATACTTACACTTTTGATCTTGGCGACTTACCGCCTTTCGCCAGCGGGCGCATCTACTTCAACTTCACGGTTAGTTGCGATGCCGAACTCGGCCAATCTCACTGCCTAGAAGCCAACATCACCCCCAACGAAATATGTAACCAGCCGGAGGGCTGGAACGGTGCCCTCGTCAGTGTTGACCCCGGTACTTGTAACGGCAACGAAGTATCCTTCCGGATCGCAAACATTGGAGACAACACCATGTCCGTCCCCCTCAGTTACGTAGTAGTGGAAGACGGCATCATGATGACACCACAACCGCAGATTGTAGAAGAACTCACCCCAGACGAGGTCTTCACCATCTTACTGCCTGCCGACGGGCAGACTTACCAGATCATTACCAACCAGGAGCCGAACGCGCCAGCTTCCGAAACGCCCACTGCGCTGTTGGAGGGCTGTACGGGCAACACCGTCAACGGTGGAAGTACGGGCTTTGCCAACATCCTCTCCTTGGGCAACGGCTTGCCTTCAGAAGCCTTCGTTTGCCGCGAGAACGTAGGGGCTTATGACCCCAACGATAAAAACGGCTTCCCCCTCGGCCACGGCGCGGAGAACAACATTGCGCCGGGTACCGAACTGCTCTACGCCATCCGCTTCCAGAACACTGGTACGGACACGGCCTTCAACATCGTTATCCGAGATACGATCAGTGAAGCGCTAGACCTGAGTACCTTCAAGGCAGGCTCTTCTAGCCACGACTACACGGTAGACATCGACAGCCAGCGGGTAGTGACGTTCACCTTCGCCAACATCATGCTGCCCGACAGCAACGTGAACTTGCTCGCCAGCCAGGGCGTCGTGAACTTCACCATCGACCACGACCCTTCATTAGTACCCGGAGACCTCATTACCAATAAGGCCGCGATCTACTTCGACTTCAACGAGCCCATCATCACTAACCTGAGCCAACACCAGATTGAGAAAGATGGCTTGCCGGTAGGCATCCGTACGCTGCGTGCGCAGGAGGTAAGTATGCAGGTCTTCCCGAACCCAACGAATGGGCGCATCCAGGTCAGCGTCCCGAACAACGACGTTCAGCACGACGACGTGCTTTCGGTAACGGACCTGTACGGGCGGCAGTTGGTGAAGACGACTTACGGCCAACTCGGTTCGGGCTGGGACGTAAGCACGCTGCCTGCGGGCTACTACCTGCTGGTGGTACACGATGCGGCTGGGCGTGCGCGTGGCCGTGCTGGGTTTGTGGTGCAGTAGCGTAGAATTTGCTGAGCTGTAAGTTGGGCGGAGTTCCTCTGGCATGATTATTTGACAATCGTGCCAGAGGAACTCCGCCCAATTTGTTATCTTACCAATATGCTCTAGTATATGGCGCAAACGCAGGTGCAAAGCGGGTTTTAGGGCCCGCATCCACGCGCAACAAGCAATGTTCCTCTGGAAAGAAGAGTAAAAGCCAGTCCCGAATGCGGGAAGGCAAAGTTTTTTCACCGGAAAACAAGGTGAGAAAATAAATTAATTAAACATTTGACCATTCAGGTATAGATATTGGTAACGTTTTAATCACTTGGTCGTTATATTAATTATTTTTAGTTTCAACAAAATAGAAAAAGTGTCTTTGTCTACTTGTGCTTGAAGCCTGATTATTGTAACGTGGGAGAGTTTATCTTCCGCAGAACGTTGCCAATAATCTATATCCCATGCGTAAAATAACACTGTTCCTTTTAGC
Source organism: uncultured Lewinella sp. (assembly GCA_937949535.1). Lineage (GTDB taxonomy): Bacteria > Bacteroidota > Bacteroidia > Chitinophagales > Saprospiraceae > Neolewinella. Next base: position 3,446 of record CALEDI010000310.1, read on the forward strand.
CTTCCTTTGCACCTGCGGCCTCGCCCTAAAGGCCCAGTGCTCCATCAACGTCACCATATTAGAAACAGAATGTTCCGATGCTGGCGGGCCGAGCATTTTCTTCACCTTCAGTGTAGAAGGAAACGGAGATTCTTTATGGAATTCCCCCACACTCAACTTGAGCGGAGCCTATAACGATGGCACTGTCTATACCGTTGGCCCTTTTCCCGGCACTGCTGTTGAAAACATCCTCTTTCAGGATGCCAATAACGCCGCTTGCTTCACGGTCGTAGATCGGGTTGAGGCCGATTGTGAAGCCGACTGCTCGAACTTCAGCATCAATGTTTTCCAAGACGAACCTTTCTTCTGCGAGAGCGGAGAAGTGGTGAACTTGATACCCGTAAATGCCACCTGGCCAGTAGTTGTTGCCATCACGGACTTTTCCAGCGACACGTCGTTTGTTACCCTCAATAACCCGTCGTCGATTTTAACGGAATTCTTCGATGAAGGAGATTACTTCGTCATTATGACCGATGCCAACGGCTGCATCGCCGAAACAGAGTTTGTTGCACAGCCACGGTTTTGCTCCTCCATCACCGGCCGTAGCTGGCGAGACGACAACAGAAATGGAACCCAAGACGAGGGTGAAAACGTTGTCGTAAATGGGTTTGTAAGCCTCGTTGGCGGGCCCAACGCTCCTAATCAGCAGCAGTTCGCCGAAACGGATGAAAACGGTTTTTTTCAGTTCAATAACTTGCTCGAAGGCGAGTACCGGATGGTCATAGAAAGCGGCGAAGGTTTAAGGCTTACCACCTACCGTGCGGGAGACGATCGAGAAACGGACAGTGATTTCCGGCCCGACAATAACTCTACGGACTGGTTTTTCCTTGAGCCAGGGGTGGATGTGACGGATCTGGATGTTGGTTGGTTGCCATCAGCTTGCGACAGCATGAGCATAAGTGTTTCCGGAACAAATTTGGTGTGCAGCAACCCAACGGAACTGCTCGTTGACGTCACCAGCAACGCCTACCCCGTTACCATTCAGTTGGTAGAAACCACTACGGGTACTTTTATTGACAGTGTGGAGATTGCGGGCCCAGGCTTGGTATCTTTTGACGACCTGGTTCCCGGCAGGATTGAAATCTTTGCGAACAACGCCAACAACTGCTCTTCATCCACTTTTTTCTCTATTTCTGAAAACGAAGGCCTAGATGTAAGCATCTTCCAAGACGGGAACAGCTGCTTTGATAACGGAGGAATAAACCTTTTTGCTGATGTTTGGGGCAGCGACGGCGTAGAATACCTCTACGAATGGTCTAACGGAGAAATTGGCCAAGTGATCTCAAATGTGGCGGTTGGCGAAACGCACTTCGTGTTGGTCACTGACCCCGTCAATGGCTGCTTTGGGGAAGCGGTGATCTTTGTGGAAGGCAACGGCGGAGGCGAAGACAGCCTCTCTATTTTCCAAGGCCAGTTCGTCATCCCCTGCGATGCCGACTCCGTGTTGGTAACGCCAGATACGATTGTTGAAGGCTTCACTTACCGCTGGTTTGGGCCGCAGAACGACGTCATCGAAACCCCCACCTTCTACGTCTCCCAACCCAGTTTCTACAACCTCCGCGCGACCAACGATGCGGGCTGCATCATCACCGGATGGGCAAGGATCAGTAGCAACGACTTAGACGACGAATACATCGAAGTCTTTGAATGGAACTCCGACTCGCTCTGCGGGCAAGAGGCCTGCTTCGGCCTAGAAACCACGCTGAACCCCAACGCTGAACCAGACTTCTTCATCGCCTGGGAAGGCCCCAACGATGAAATAACCGAACGGATCAACCTGAACCCTTTCCAGTGGTTTTGTACGCCCTTCCCCGGTCTGTACCAACTCACGGTAGCCAACACCTGTGACACCATTGTGCGAAGCGTCTTCGTGGAAGACTTCCTCGGTTGTAGCAGCATCTCCGGCAACCTCTGGATCGACCAAGCGGCCAACTGTGCTTTAGACCAAGAAGATACGCCCGTACCCAATTACATCGTCATGCTCACCGATGCCTCCGGCTCGGTTTACTACGCCCTAACCGATGCCCAAGGCAACTGGAGTGCCGAGCTACCCCTCGGCACCTACATCATCGAACCAAGCCTCAACGTAGACTCCCCCTTCGGTACCTGCTCTCCGCCAACATCCGTGAGCTTGGGCAACAGCCCCGTTACCGGCGTCAATGTATTCATGCCCGTACTGGAAGACTGCCCACAACTGACGACCGACGTGGCGATGCCCTTCCTGCGCCGATGCTTTAGCTCCGCTGCTTGGGTGAACTACGAAAACGTAGGCGCCGTTACGGCCGAAGATGCCGAACTGGTGGTTACGCTAGACGATTTCTTCACCAACGTAACAGCCAACGCCGACTTCACCCAAGACGGTAATACGTATACCTTCCAGCTAGGTGATCTGCCGCCTTTCGCCTCGGGGCAGATATTCTTCAGCTTCATCGTGAGTTGCGATGCCAACCTCGGCCAGAGCCACTGTATGGAGTCTACCATCAAGCCCAACGAACCCTGCGGCGAGACGGAAAACTGGAACGGCGCCCTCGTGACCGTAGAGCCATTGGGCTGCGACGGAGACAGCGTTGCGTTCCTTGTCCAAAACATCGGGCAAGCGCAGATGAGCGTGCCGCTCAGCTACGTCATCGTGGAAGACGGCATCATGCTCTCGCCCACACCGTTCGTGAATGGCCTGCTGGAAACTGGCGAACTGATGCCGATTGTCGTGCCCGCCACCGGTGGTACCTACCACCTGATTACTAACCAAGAACCGAACGCTCCCGCAGATTCAATGCCGACGGCAATGATTGAAGGTTGCCAGTTTGTTGGGGGGAATACCTTCAGCACTGGTTTCGCCAACATCTTACCTCTTCGGAACGGCCAACGGACAACCTCCGTCGTCTGCCGCGAAAACGTTGGCGCTTATGACCCCAACGACAAAAACGGCTACCCACTTGGCTACGACGACGGTAACATCGCCAAAGGCACACGACTAGACTACGCCATCCGCTTCCAGAACACCGGAACGGATACGGCCTTCACCGTCGTGATCCGGGATACCATCGCTGAATCATTGGACCTCGCTACGCTCAAGTTTGAGTCGGCCAGCCACGACTACACCGTCTCGCTGGATACCCACCGGGTACTCACCTTCGTGTTTGACAACATCCTCCTGCCAGACAGTTCCGTGAACCTCGCCGGAAGCCAGGGCGTAGTCAATTTCAGCATCGACCACGACCCATCGTTGGTGCCCGGAGACCTGATCCTCAATGAAGCGGCGATTTACTTCGACTTCAACGAGCCGATCATCACCAACCTCAGCCGCCACAGAATCTCCAAAGATGGCCTGCCGCTAAGCAACCGAACGGAATACGCCCGCCAAGTAGCGTTCTCCGTATTCCCCAACCCAACCAACGGAATCCTGAACGTACACATCCCCGAAACCTTCTCCCGCCCCTACGACCTGCTGACCGTAACCGACATCTACGGCCGAGAACTCGGGCGGACAAACTACGCTAAGGCCGCCAACGGCTGGAACCTAGAGCACTTACCCACCGGCTACTACATCGTTGTGCTGCTGGATGAGCAAGGCAGAGCTATTGGACGGACTGGGTTTGTGAAGCAGTAGTCTGGTAGTCATATGGTCGAACAGTCAGATAGTGGACGGAGACTATCTGACTACCTGACTCCAAATGGGCGCGGCCGCAGGTGCAAAGATGGTTAAAGGCTAAGCTTGAACACAATAACTTGCTTCAAACCGCTATACATTGACGCTGATTAAGTGGCCATTACGCTAAAACGCGTAGCGTTTTCACAAGTCCCTCCCCCGTGGGGAGGGATTTAGGGAGGGGGTTTTAGTCGATGTATAGCGGTTTGAATTTTCTTAAACAATTAAGCTGTGTTCTTTCCTTCATTGCTAATCATGAGCAAGCCCTTGCACCTGCGTTTGCGCCAAATGGCTTTCAACAAACGGCCTTTAATGTACTTGCTGTGCCTCTGAAATGACCCGAACTTGAGCATAACTTAAAACCCCAACCCACACCTGAAACCTGTTTGATTATGAACACCTATTCCTATTACGATTTTATACCTGAGTGAATTTCACGCCCGATTGTCGATATGGCAATCGGGCGTTTTTATTAGCCTACCTTGAACCCCAACGACAGCCCCAGCCCAAGCTGAAACGCCGCACCCATCGCCCGCCGCTCAGCGGCGAGCAATACCCGTGGGTAGCCCCCAACCGTCTGCGCATCTGGCCCCAACAAGATCGGCCCTTCGGGCGTAAGCTGAACCGTGCCCGGCAAGACGGGCGAACTGATCAAGGACGGCAAATTCATGTTGTTGAGCTGGGGGCTTTCTAGCCGGATGCCCTGGCGGTTGCTGCTGCGGCCAACCGTGAAATTGGTCGACAGTAAGTCGGCCTGTTGCTGCGCTGAAAGCCAAGACCACTCCGGCCCGGGCACGACGGGAAGCTGGAACTCCTCGGCCGGAATGTGCTGGTAAACATCGAGGTCCATGCGGAAGCCTGCGGGAGTACTCCAGGCGATGTTCGTCGTCCATCCAGCCTTGATGGGCGGCTGGCCGGGCAGTCCGGTTTCCGCGCTGCCCAGCGCGCGGGGCAGTTGCCAATCTCCGTTGATGGCTAGGTAGCTGCGCAGGCCCCGCCGGGCGGGGCGGCAAGTCAGCAGGCCGTCGCCTTCGAGGAAGAGCACGGAGTAGGTCTCTAAAATGCGCCCATTGAGCCGCCAGGTCATGTCTGACCCAGTGATGGCAAACTGCCCGCTCCCGCTCAAGAGCCACTGGCCGCCGGAGATGGTTGTTTCGAGGCAGGTAGCGTGTGGGTCTCGCCCGAGTAGGCGATTGGCCGCCGCCATCGCCCGGCCATCGGCCGGGCCGCCCGCCGCTACGCCGATGGCCCGGTGACCGGGCCGCCCACCATCAACGATGTAGGCTCCGCCGCCGGGTTGGAGGCAGGTGAGGGTTAGCGTTCCGGCCATGGGCTGGGGGAGTTGAGGAGGTCCGTAAATGTGGCGGCGGAGACGGGGCGGAAACGGACGCGGTCTCCCGCGCGCAGCAGCGCGGGCTGGTCTCCGGCCCGCAGTAATGGTGTAGGGCAACGCCCGATCAGTTGCCAGCCCCCCGGGCCATCGGTAGGGTACACTCCCGTTTGCCGACCAGCCAGACCGACCGAACCCGCCGCTACGTGTGTGCGCGGCGTTGGCCGGCGCGCAATCTCCAACTCCGGAACGGTCTGGCCCAGAAAACCGAAACCGGGCCGAAAACCAATCTGGTACACCAAGTATTCTTGGCCGGAATGAAGGCGGATAAGCGAACTGGTGGTAAGCCCCAAAGCCGCTGCCGCTGCTTCAAGGCCTGGCCCGTCGTAGCAAACGGGCAACTCGTGGGTGAGGGCGCTTTTCGCTTCCGTCTCCTCCGGTTTTAACCCGAAAATGAACTCCCGCAAATCGTAAGCCGACACCAACGGCCCCGCAAACCGAACAAGCAAAGACGCATACCCCGGCACACACTCTCGTACCGCCGGGTGCTGCCGAATCGCTGCCGCCCAAGCATGGACACCAGCACTGATGGCGGGGGAGATGCGTTGCTCCCAGTTCAGGAGTAAAGCATCAGGGCCGTAGGAAACAATGTGATGAGGACTTCGCACTTCGCTAATATATAGTTATTCTGACTATCTGACTACTACCTCATCGCATAGATCGCAAACGACCCCAGCCAGTGCCCGCCTTCGTAGCTGTCTCCGACGAGGTTGGGGAGAGAGTACGCAGCGTGGGCGTTGGCGAGGTTTTCGAGGTGGCCGTATTTGTCGGGGTATTGTTCGGTGAGGCCGTAGAGCACCCAAGCACGGCTGAAGTTTAGCCCGTCGAGGTGAACGAGTTTGCCGTCGGTCCGGTCGGAGACCTCGCCGACGGCGAGTTGGTAGCCGGGCTGGGCCAGCCCCGGCAGGAAGCGTTGTAGCCAAGGGTGAAATTCTGCTGGGTTGAGGACGCGGCGCATGATGTCGATCTCTTCTAGGCAGGGACTCAGGAAGTCGTAGCCGCCGGGTTCCCAGCTAATCGGGCAGTTGGTGTCTTCGAGGTAGAAGCGGCGGGCGGTTTCGCTGATTTCGTTTAGTAGAACGGGTTTGTCGGCGGCCAAGGCGTAGTCGTAGGCGAAGGCGAGGCCGAAGGCGGTGTTGGGGTGTTCGCCGGTGCGGATGGCGTAGTTGAGCTTGGGGAGGAAATCTAGGTAACGCTGGGCGATCAGCTCGGTGAGTGGCTGGAGGTTGGTGTGGAGTTGGCGGGCCATTGGGTCGTCCCAGGTGAGGAGCTCTTCGTCTAGTTTGAGTAGCCAAGCCCAGCCGTAGGTGCGTTCGTAGCTTTTTGCGGTGGGCTGGTTAAAGTAGGCTACTTCGGCGGCAATGTTGGCGGCGGAGAGGTTTTGGGTGAGCATTTTGCGGGCTTCATCGGCGCGCGCTAGGTTGGGGAAATCCTTCAGCAGCGCCACCAAAGACCAATGGCCATGTACGGCGCTGTGCCAATCAAAACAACCATAAAAAGCGGGGTGTAGGGCGCTGGGTTCACCGAGGTCTTCGGGGCCAGCGATGGTTTGCCCGAGCTTGTTTGGGTACTCGTGTTGAATGCAGGAGAGGGGCAGGTCGGCGAGGTTGTTGGCGGCCTTCAGGTCTAGTGTTGGGCGGGGCGTTTGGGAGGCTTCGGGGTTGGGCATGGCATCATTTTCTGGCGCGGCCGCAGGTTCCGTGCAGGTTGAAAGGAGCAAGGCGAGGGCGATGAGCTGGAGGTACTTCATGGGGGCAAGGTAGAGCTTTGTCGGAAAACTTTCTTTGCACCTGCGGCCGCGCCATCTCTAAACTCACCAGACGAAACTGGCGAGTTTCATCTCGGTCGAGCCCTTCCAGGGCGAGTTTGGTCTAAAGATGTATTTATATATTTGCTACCCACAAATACCCAGAACGTCATGAACAACCTCAACTACCCATTAACGCTAAAGTTCAAGTTTGGCGCCCTCAACCCTCAGTTCTCCGTCGTAGACATGGGCGGTAGGCCGGTGGCCTACGTAAAGCAGAAAGCTTTTAAGCTCAAGGAAGACATCACGGTTTTCAAAACCGAAGCGCAAACCGACCTGCTGTTCAAAATCAAAGCCGACCGCTGGTTAGACTACGACGCGAGCTACTCTTTCACGGATGACAGCGGCAAGGAATGTGGCCGTTTGGGCCGTAAAGGCACCCGCTCTATCTGGAAAGCGGAGTATGAACTTTATGATGAGGCCGGAAAGCAAGACCTGCTGATTCAGGAAGACAACCCTTGGGTTCGTGTTGCAGATTATTTCTTCGGAGAAATCCCGATTCTTGGCATGCTGACGGGCTACCTGTTTAACCCAACCTACAACGTTACCCGCCCAGACGGTACCCAAGTTGCTACTCTCAGGAAGAAACCCGACCTCATCAGCCGAGCTTTTGAGCTAGATAAAAATGCTGGCTTTGAAGAAGGGGAAGAGACGCGCCTAGTACTTGGCGTTATGATGATGGTGTTTTTGGAGCGGGCAAGAGGGTAGGGTGGCCGAGTCAAGTATATGCCCCCAAACGACAGTTTGCCAGTTTGCGCCCAACCAAACCGCTGTTTTGAGGTTAAAGCAGGTAAACAACCTACTTATGCGCTTTCTCACCCTTCTCGCGGTGCTCCTCTTTTTCGGTGGCACCGCCTGCAACTCTCAGGCCAAGGTCCAGACGGCTACCCCAGAAGCAAAAGCCACCACCACGGATGCCGCGCCAGACTACAACTATAACCCGCCCGCCGAAGCGGGCCAGTTTGAAAAGATCGAAAAGCCCGAAAGTTACTGGCAAGACCTCCTAGCCCCCGCAGCCTACAACGTGCTGCGCGAAGACGGCACGGAACGCTCTTTCACTAGCCCACTGAACGACGAAAAGCGCGCCGGCGTCTTCACCTGTGCAGCCTGCGGCCTACCGCTCTTCGCCTCCGAAACCAAGTTCGACTCCGGTACGGGCTGGCCAAGCTTCTACGCGCCCATCAACGATGTCTACATCCAACAAGACGTAGACAACCGCTACGGCATGCGCCGCGTAGAAGTGTCTTGTGCTCGCTGCGGTGGCCACCAAGGCCACGTATTCCCCGATGGCCCAGACCCTACCGGACTTCGCTACTGCATCAACGGCGTTTCGCTCAACTTCGTCCCGGAAGCAGATTTGCCGCAAGCGGAGAAGAATTAAACTGGGCTACCTATATTTGCCGCCCACGGAGGTGTGTGTCATCGTTCGATTCTTGTTTTTTCCTTGTAGCTGGCTTGAGCAAAGCTCAAGC